>JAXMHO010000009.1:0-103120 GCA_046346715.1 Verrucomicrobiota bacterium | reverse complement strand
CGGCTGGCAAAATACTCGTTGTCGCCGGCACGATGCTGTGGAAACATTGAAATATCCATGAGCGAGTTCAAATTTGCCTGTCCGATCTGCGGCCAGCACATCACGGCTGACTCGTCCGGTTCCGGTTCGCAGCTGGAATGTCCCACCTGCTTTCGGAAAATCGTGGTCCCGCAGGCGCCGGCGTCTGCCGACGCCAAGTTCATCCTTTCGGCGGCGGAAGCCAACAAACCCAAGGCTCCGGCGCCTTCCGTGCCAAAGCTCGAGCCGGTCACGCCCAGTTCGGAGAAATCTTCCCTGCCATTGATCGTGGCGGGTGTCGCCTTCCTGCTGGTCCTCGGCGGTGCGGCGGTCCTTTGGGCGAAAGGCTTCGGCCACAAGACAACCACCGCCGGAGAGGTTGCGCAGAATGGTGCCACGAATGACGATGACGTTGTCCCGGAGAAGAAGGCCGCCACCGCCTCAGCCGCCCCGATCACCAACGACATTGCCTGGAACAATGAGCTTGCGGCCCTGGATTATCCGTCAACCCCGGTGGCGGGCAGGCTGCGCGGGGAGTTTGTCTCCTGCAACCGCAACGTGCTCAACGGCGGCGTGCTGAACTTCCGCCAGGTCATCAAGGGGCTGCCGGACTTGAGTGTGACAATTCATTTTTTTGCCAAACAGCCCGAGGAGCTGCGCGGAAAAACCTTCGGCATTGCCACCAATGATTTCCCCGTGCCGCGCGTCGCCATCCGCTGGAAGGAAGGCAAGGAGAACAAGGCTCAGATGTTCACCAACAACTATGCGCTGAAGCTGGAGCTGGCGGATATCGCGAATGGAAAAATCTCCGGCAAGGTCTATCTCAGTCTGCCGGATGACTCACAAAGCCGCGTGGCGGGAACCTTTGTCGCCGACGTCAAACGTCCCGCGCCGCCGAAGCCGAAAGCACCCAAGCCCAAGCCGGGCAGTTAGTCGCGGCTTTCAAGCCCGGCGCGAATCAAGTCGCGGCCAAAATCCGCTTCTGTTGAAAACTCAAACCGGTTGGTCAATGCTTGGCCGGGTTTCAATCCTCCCAAATGGCGTTCCCATTCCGCGGCGTCGGCGGGCTGGAGACCTTTCTGCCAGAGGCAATATTTCAGCAAGTCATCCCCGCGCAGGATCACCCGGCCGAAATGGCTTTCCTGAAAGGTCCGGCTGGGTTGCGTCCAGCTCGCGTAGCAAAACACCGGCAGACGCCTGGCAGATGGATTTGGCTCCAGCGGACTCTCCCACACCACCTGCTGCCGGGTCTCCTCCCATTTTCCGTTGGTGTGATCCGGTGCGCCGGCGAGGTGAAGCCGGACGGTGAGCTGGTCGTCTTCTCCCGAGCTGCCGGAGTCAACGAGAACCGCCATCAAATCATTCGCCACCGCCGCGGGCTCGGGCTGTGCGAGCTCCGGGTCGGTCTTCTTCGCCTTCTGCCATTGACGGAACCGCGTCCGATAGGCGTCCGTGCCGGCGAGATGTTTTTTCCAGGATGCTTCCGTGGTGGCGGTGTCGTCGAAAATTGCCAGTGATGGAGCCGCGCCCAGCTTTTCCGCAAACACTCTTTTGATCAGCAGGAGCATGTCGCCGTCATGGCCGCCGGATTGAATGCGGGCCAGCAGCGGCGCATCCTCCACCCGCCAATAGCCACGTTCGTGAAGATACTGCGCGAACCGAAGGAGGAAATCTTTCGTCGAGTCCGGCTTCACCGAGGACGCCGCCTCGCCGGCCAGCAGATGCAGCGCGAGGTTTTTCAAATCGCGGCGGACATGGGTGTCGAGGAACTGGCGCAGCTCCTTGTAATGCGGTTCGCGGCCGAATTCCGCGCGGCTCCAGCCGAGGATCAGGTCGGCAAGCTGATCCGCGGCGGCCAGCCGCTCCTGGGTTCGCGCGGCGAGATCGTCGTTGCCACGAAAACGTTCCGCGTAAATCCCCGCGCTGCCGAGGCTGTTCGAGAACCAATGATAGGAGCCTTTCCCACCGATGTCCGCCGGCAGATTTTCGGTGAACTCGCCGTGGGCGAGGTGGCGTTTGCCGTCCTTGGTCACCTGGTTTTGGTACAGCGCGGAGATGCTCGCCAGTTCGTTGGAAGGGAAGCTCTGGTAGTTCGGCATGCCGTTGGTGTTCATGCCGTCGGCGCGAAAAAAGACGAGCTTGCGTTCGATGGCTTGTTGGCGCGGTGTCAGTTCGACGGTGTAGTCGTTGTGTGGGCAGCCCGTGACGAGCAGGGCGAGCGCGCCCAGGCAAAGGAGAGAAGGCAGTTTCATAAAATGCGGACCCTTTCCCCGAAAGAGTAAACCGGGCGTCAAGAATGGTTGCGGCGGATTTAATTTTGATATCCGGAGGTTGGCCCTAAACTTCGGGCATGGTAGTCGAACTGATCAACACGGGCAGCGAGCTGATGCTGGGCCGCACCTTGAACACGCACCAATACTGGTTGTGCCGCCAGCTGGCGGACCTGGGCTATGTGGTGACGCGGCAGGTTGCGGTGCCGGACACGGGACCGGACATTCAGCAGGCCGTCCGGGAGGCCTTGGGACGCGCAGACTTGATCATCACCACCGGCGGACTGGGGCCAACTTCCGACGATCTGACCCGGGAACTGATTGCGGAATTGCTCGGCAGGAAACTGCGCGAGGACACCGCCATCGTGGAGGAGATCCGGAAGTTTTTCTCCCTGCGCAATCGTCCGATGCCGGAGAACAACCGTGTTCAAGCCATGGTGCCGGAAGGCGCGCTGGTGCTGGCAAATCCGCTGGGCACGGCTCCGGGGCTGGCGATGCAGGTGGATCGCAAATGGCTGGTCATGCTGCCGGGACCGCCGCGCGAACTGCGGCCAATGTTTGCCGAAACCGTCGTGCCCTTGCTTCAACAGGAGCTGCCGCTGGCGGAGAAATTTGCCGCCCGGACCTTTCGAACCATCGGCGTTGGAGAATCGACGGTGCAGCAGCGCATCGGCGGGAAGCTGGAGCGTTTTGTGAAGAGCGGTTTGGACGTTGGCTACTGCGCCCACATGGGCCAGGTGGATGTCCGGCTGGCGGCGACGGGCAAGGCGGGCGAGCAATGGATTGCCGCGGCTGGCGCGGAAGTTGAGGCGGAATTTGGCCCGGCCATCTTTGCCGAAGGCGACGACAGTTTGGAAACCGTGGTGATACGCTTGCTGGCCGACAGTCGCCAGACGTTGGCCGTGGCGGAATCCTGCACGGGCGGAGGCATCGCCGACCGGCTGACCAATGTTCCCGGAGCCTCGGCGGTGTTCCTGGGCGGCTTTGTCACGTACAGCAATGAACTGAAGCAGCGGTTGCTGGGAGTGAAAGCGGAAACCCTCGCCGGCCATGGCGCAGTCAGCGAAGCCGTGGCGAGGGAAATGGCCGAGGGCGCACGAAGCGCAACGGGAAGCGATTACGCGATTGCTGTCACGGGAATTGCCGGACCGGCGGGCGGCACGGCGGAGAAGCCCGTCGGCACCGTTTTCATGGCGCTGGCCTCCAAGGACGGAACGGCGGTTTGGAAGCAGTTCAACCCCTGGGACCGGCTGGCCTTCAAGGAGGTCACGGCCAAGCAGGCGCTCAATCAACTGCGGCTGCGGCTGCTGGCGTGAGGCTGAAACGAAACCGCCGCCGGGGTGAGCCAGCGGCGGTTTGTTTGAGAGAGATCAGGCGTTGTCGCCAATGGCTTCGACCGGGCAGCCTTCCTTGGCTTCCTTGCAGCGGGCTTCCTCGTCGGGATTCTCGGGCTGCTTGTAAACGAAGGAGTATCCGCCGTCGTCGTTGCGCTTGAAGTTATCGGGGGCGGTTTCGCGGCACAGATCGCAGTCGATGCATTGATTGTCCACGTAAAATTTTCCGGAAACGTTTTCGGGGTATTTGTTTGCTACATCAGCCATAAATTTGCCTTTTCAGTGGTGGAAATATGAAGTCCGTTCCCGGCGATGGCAAGCGTGATTTAGAGTGCAAGGCGCAGGGCCGAATCATTTTCCGCCGTGCCGCCGCCAAAAAGCGAGCACCGCACCGAGGCTCACGATGGAAAAGGTGCCGGGTTCGGGCACGACACCGAAGGGTAAAAAGCCGGAGGATACAAAACTCGCCGGGGTGCTGATTGAATCGACGGCGGTATAGCTGAATGGGGCAGACCATCCCACGGCTGCACCCGCCGCACCCGCCGCCGCAGGAGTGGAATAGGTTTTATCCCAGCCCACGACATATAACGTGTAAGAGGTGTTCGCGGTTGTGCCTTGAATCGGAATGTTGCTGAATCCACCCGTCGTGGTATAGGCCCAAGGACCGTTGGCCGCCACGGCAGGAATGATGGCCTGACTGGTGTTGGCATCGACGGCCAGATGGAAATTTGCGTCGTTCAAAATCAAATTCCAGGCGGCTGGCCGGCTGAATGAAACTGCCGCGGCGGTGTTGGTCGGAATCGAGCTGGCGATGCTCCCCACCGCCGGAGTCCCGGTGCCCCAGTAAATCGCCACGTCCATGGTGGCGCCAAGCTTGGACAGTGGCTGACTGAATCCATCCCAAACTCCCCGGCCCGGACCACCAAGCGCCATGTAACCTTGGGCAAAGCATGAAAACTGAATGAGCCAGGCGACGGCCGAAGTTAATGCGAAGATTTTCATAACAGGTGAGGTGTTGGTTTTGGTTGTTTCTTCCAGTCCTTGGAAACGGTTGAGTTTGTGGTTTTGTTTTTAACAGGGAATCCGAGGTCATCAAGCAATAATGCGCTCTTCAATTCATCGGATCAGATGTCATCAAAATTCATTCACCCATCCGCAAAGGAGAATTCACTGTAAAATCCCGGGCAACCTAAATACCCTGCCGCCGATGCAAACCAAAGGTCTGCGCAAAACAAAAATCGTCGCCACGCTCGGTCCGGCCACCAGCTCCCCTGAAATGCTCGGGGCCTTGATTGATGCCGGTGTGAACATTTTCCGCCTGAACATGTCCCACGCCCCCCATGACTGGGTGCGGCGCATCGTGGCCGACATCCGGGCCGCTTCCGACGCCCGGGCCAAGTATATCGGCATCATGATGGACACGCAGGGACCGGCCATCCGCACCGGCGACATCGGGGTGCCGTTGGATTTGCAGCCGGGCCAGAAGTTCACGCTGACGGTCCGCGGCGAACGCAGCGAGGAGGAGCATTCCGTCGATGTCAACTACGCCAACTTCGTCAATGACATCAGCGTCGGCGACACGGTGCTGCTGGACAACGGCGCGATCCAGATGAAAGTCCTGGCCAAGGACGGCAACAAGGTGCATTGCGAAGTTTTGACGGAGGGCAAGCTCGGCAGCCGGCGGCACATCAATCTGCCCGGCGTGAAGGTCAGCCTGCCGGCTTTGACGGCGAAGGATATTGCCGACGTTCAGCTCGGTCTGGAAGTCGGCGTGGATTTGATCGCGCTGTCATTTGTCCGGGAGGCGCGCGATCTTTTGCAGCTGAAGGAGCTGCTGACCGAAGCGAAGCATCGGCCGCTGGTCATCGCGAAGATTGAAGATCAGCAGGCGGTCAAGAACCTCGATGAAATTGTCCAGGAAGCCGACGCCATCATGGTGGCGCGCGGTGATCTGGGCATCGAAATTCCCTACGAGGAACTGCCCATTGTGCAACGGCGCATCGTGAAGACCTGCCTGCGGGTCGGCAAACCCGTCATCGTCGCCACTCATATGCTGGAAAGCATGATTGAGTCGCCCATGCCGACGCGCGCGGAAGTCACCGACGTGGCCAACGCGGTGTTTGAGCAGGCGGACGCCATCATGCTGAGCGGCGAAACCACGGTTGGCAAATATCCGATCAAGTGCATCGAGGTGTTCGACCGGATTGCCGAACGCATCGAACGCAGCGGTGGCGCGAAGTTTTTCGAGCAGGCGGAGCTGACCCAGGCCCGGCAAAAGGTCGTGAAGAGCGCCGTGGTCATGGCCAACGAACTGAAGGCCGAGGCGTTGCTGGTCTTTACCCGCAACGGCAGCATGGCCCGTTTCACCGGCTGGCTGCGGCCGCATTATTCCCAGATTTATGCCTTGTGCGCCCGGGAACAGGTCGCCCGCGGGCTGAGCCTGAACTGGGGCGTGTCGCCGGTGGTCGTGCCGTTCGACCTCATCAATCCCGAGAACACCATCGAGGCCGCCGTGAAAAAGCTGACCGAGGAAGGCCGGTTGAAGAAAGGCCAGACCGTGGTCATCATCGGTGCCATCCTGGTGGGCGAGAACATCGTCGACGCCGTCCAGATGCGGGTTTTGTAAGCGGCTGACCGGCGATGGTTTGCAAATCAGGCGTTGATTTGACTGAGCAGATGCGTCAGTTTGCCATTCCAACATTCCATGAGCGAACCATCCAAAAAGGAAATCCAGCGCATCAAGGTCCTCTGGGATTACGACGTGCTCGACACCGTTCCGGAGCGGGTCTTTGACGACCTGACCGAGCTGGCGGCGAAGATTTGCAACGCGCCCATCGCCCTGATTTCGCTCATTGACGAGGAGCGCCAGTGGTTCAAGGCCAAAGTCGGCATCAGTGTGCAGGAGACCTCCCGGGACATTTCCTTTTGCTCCCATGCCATCCAGAGCGACGGTTTGTTCCTGGTGCCCAATGCCGCCAAGGATCCGCGCTTTGCCCAAAATCCGCTGGTGACTTCAGATCCGAAGATCCGGTTCTATGCCGGAATGCCTTTGGTCACGCCGGACGGCCATGCCCTGGGAACGTTGTGCGTGATTGACAAGGTTCCGCGCCAGCTGCGGCCCGAACAGGAGCAGGCGTTGATCATTCTGGCGCGGCACGTGATGATCCAGCTGGAGATTCGCCGGCATGCCAAGGAACTGGCGGAAACCCGCCGGACCCAGGATGAAATGGTGCGGACTTTGGAGCAGACCCGCGAGGAAGTGAACCGGCTGCGGCAGGAGTTGAGCGACGCCAAATCTGCCAAGGCCGTCAAGAAACCGCAGAAACGCTGACCAAGCCTACTTGGCCCCGCCGTTCAGCAGGAACATCAGCCCCGCCAGCGCCGCCGACACCAAAATTCCCGCGGCAATCGCCCAGCAAAGCATGCGCCGATGCTTGCGCCGGGCCGCCGACCCGCCCATGCCCGGCAGCAGGTAGAAGCGTTCCGTCTCTTTGTTGCGACTGGAAGAAAAGTTCATTTGCCTGAGAAATCAAGTGGAGCGGGCGAAGGGAATCGAACCCTCGTGTGCAGTTTGGAAGACTGCCGTTCTACCATTGAACTACGCCCGCATCCGACCGCGAAAGCATACCGGCTGAACTTGCCTTGTCAATTCGCCAGCGTGTATCGTGGCCCCATGAATTCGCTGCTGCTCACCGGCGGACGGGTCGTGGATCCCGCCAACCAGATTGATTCCCCGGCCGATGTCCTCATTCTCAACGGCAAAATTGCGGCGGTGGGAAAAGACCTCGCGGCCAAGGACGGGGTGGAGCGACTCGATGTCAGCGGACTGGTGGTGTGTCCGGGCTTGATCGACCTTCATGTGCATTTCCGTGAACCCGGCCAGACCGCCAAGGAAACCATCACCACCGGCATGGCCGCCGCGGCCAAGGGCGGCTTCACCTCGGTCGTTTGCATGCCCAACACCACCCCGGCCATCGACAACGCCGGCACGGTGGCGCTGATCCGCGAGCGCGCGGCCCGGGAAGGCAGCGTGAACGTCTATGTCACCGGCGCCATCACCAAGGGGATTGCCGGCGAGGAACTCGCGCCCATCGGCGGTCTGAAGCGCGCCGGCGTGGTGGCCATCACCGACGACGGCCATTGCGTGCAGAACAACGACCTGATGCGCCGGGCCTGTGAATACGCGCGGATGTTTGATCTGCCGGTGATGGATCATTGCCAGGATTATGCGCTCGTGACGGACGGCGTGATGCATGAGGGATATTGGAGCACGTCGCTTGGTTTGCGCGGCTGGCCGGCGGCGGGCGAGGAAATGATCGTGGCCCGCAACATCCTGCTGGCTGAACTGACCGGCGCAAAAATCCACTGCCAGCATCTGAGCGCGGCGGGCAGTGTGCAACTGATTCGGGATGCCAAAAAGCGCGGCGTCTCCATCTCCGGCGAGGCCTGTCCGCATCATTTCACATTGACCGACGCCGCGGTGGCCGGCAGCGACAAGTTCTGGAAGTCCGACGGCAAGGGTGTTTACGGATTCAAGTCGCCGACCCGGCCCTTCCCCGAATGGCCCAGCTACGACACCCATTTCAAAATGAACCCGCCGCTGCGTTCCGCCAGGGACCGCGAGGCCATTCTGGAAGGTCTGGCCGACGGAACGATCGAGGTTTTGTGCAGCGACCATGCGCCGCACTGCGATTACGAGAAGGAAGTGGAGTTCGACTACGCCCCGTTCGGCATCACCGGCCTGGAAAACGAGCTGGCGCTGTCCTTGATGCAGCTGGTCCATTCGCAGCGCATGACGTTGCCGGACATGATTGCCAAATACACCGTCAATCCGGCGCGCTTGCTCAACTTGAACAAGGGCACGCTGAGCGTGGGCGCGGACGCCGACATTACCGTGTTCGATCCGGACCGGGAATGGACCTTTGAGCGCGGCACCACGGCCAGCAAATCGCTGAACAATCCGTTCTATGGCTGGACCTTGAAAGGCAAGGCGGTGGCGACGATTGTCGGGGGACGGCAGGTTTGGGTTGAACAAACGGCGGCGAGCCACGTCTAAAACCCTCGGAACAGAACGACCACATACTAATTATGAAAAAAATCGCGATGGCACTGCTGGTGGGTTTGACGTTGATGACGGTTCAAGCGGCGGAACCTGAATGGCTGACCGATCTGCCCAAGGCGCAGGCCAAGGCCAAGGCCGAGAACAAGATGGTCCTGCTGGATTTCACCGGCTCCGACTGGTGCGGCTGGTGCATCAAGTTCAAGAAGGAGGCGCTGGACACCGCGGAGTTCAAGGAATACGCGGACAAGAACCTGGTGCTGGTCGAGGTGGATTTTCCCCGCAAGAAACCGCAAAGCACCGAGGTCCGGAAGGCCAACGAGGCTCTGAGCGCCAAATACAAGGCGGATGGCTTCCCGACTTTCGTGGTGCTGAGCAAGGACGGCGCGGAAATCGGCCGCCAGGACGGTTATGCCTCCGGCGGCGCGAAGGAATTCATCGCCAAGCTGGACAAGTTCAAAAAGAAGAACTGACCGTCACCCCTTTGGTTTTGCCGGCGCGGCCCAAAAAGCCGCGCCTTTTTTCTGGTTATAAACTGTTCCGCCCCGTAGCATCGCGCGACAGTTGCGAAAACAATGAAGGCGATTCTGGCATTGGAAGACGGTTCGGTGTTTCACGGTCAAGGCTTTGGCGCGCGCGCCTCGGCCTGCGGCGAGGTTTGTTTCAACACCTCGATGACCGGTTATCAGGAAATTCTCACCGACCCTTCCTATAAAGGCCAGATTGTCACGATGACCTATCCCCTCATTGGCAATTACGGGGTGAACCAGCAGGACATTGAATCATGGCGGCCCCACGCCGCCGGTTTTGTCATCCGGGAACTGTCCCCCATCGTCAGCAACTGGCGGGCGGATTATTCCCTTGGTGATTACCTCCAGCAAAACGGCATCCCGGGAATCCAGGGCATCGACACCCGGGCGCTCACCAAGAAGCTGCGCGTGCGCGGAGCCTTGAACGGTTTCATCACCACCGAGGACATTGCCGCCGCCGAAGCGGTTCAACGTGCCAAAGATTTCGTCTTTGAAGGGGTGGACTACGTCAAGGAAGTCACCCACAAGCAACCGTTCCGCTGGGACGAAAAGGACGAACAGAGCGCCGCTTTCGACTTGGTGCGCGGGAACAAAACTGCCGACGCCCGCAACACCCGCAAGCCGATGCCCGTGGCGGACATTCCGATCGTGGCTTTTGATTTCGGCATGAAGTACAACATCCTGCGCCGCCTGCGTCAGCACGGTTTTGCGGTGCAGGTGCTGCCCGCCACCGCCACGGCGGCCGATGCCTTGAGGCACAAGCCGGCGGGAATTTTCCTCTCCAACGGTCCCGGCGATCCTTCGGCGCTGGATTACATCGTGCGCGAAGTCAAAACCCTGACGGGTTCCGGCATTCCGATGTTTGGCATTTGTCTGGGACACCAGATTCTCGGCCAGGCGCTCGGCGGAAAAACCTTCAAGCTGAAGTTTGGCCATCGCGGCGGCAACCAGCCGGTCAAGGACCTGGACAGCGGCAGAGTCGAGATCACTTCGCAGAACCATGGCTTTGCCGTCGATGCCAGGACGCTGCCCTCGGACGTCGCCGTGACGCGCATCAACCTGAACGACCAGACGGTGGAGGGCTTGCGCCACAAGTCCAAGCCGATCTTCTGTGTGCAGTATCATCCTGAGGCCTCGCCCGGCCCTCATGATTCCACTCCGCTGTTCGCGGACTTCCGGGCGTTGATCGAGCGCTCGTAGGCGCCTCCAACGACGGGCCGTCCATAATTCCGTTTGACTTGAAAGTGTCGGTGAAGATAATCGTTTTCACGTAAGCAATCATTATGGCAAAACTCGTTGTCCAAAGCGCGGAGAACAAAGGCCGCTCCTATGAGCTGAAGGTGGACAAAACCACCGTCGGCCGCGTTGAGGACAACACGTTTCAAATTCCGGACGCCTCCATTTCCAGCCATCATTGCGAAGTCTTGCTGCGGGGTTCAGAAGTGGTCATCAAGGATCTGAATTCCACCAACGGCACCTTCATCAACGACGAAAAAATTTCCGAAAGCGTTCTCAAGCCCGGCCAGCGCCTGCGTCTTGGACAGGTGGAGATCAGCTTGGAGACGGGCGACGGTCCGGCTCCCGCCCCGGCCCCGACGGCCAGCGCTCCGGCGCCCGCAGCCACCGGCACCCCCCGAAAGGCCGTGGATCAAACCGTGGTAATGAAGCGAGGGGTGAGCCTGGACGAACTCGAACACGGCACGCGCACCACCGGGTTTGACACGGCCAACAAGGGCTTTTCCAAGAAGAGCAACAAGACGAACAAATGGTTTCTGATTGGCGGCATTGTGGTGGTCGTCATCGTGGCCATCGTCTTCGTCGTCATTCTGGCCAGCGTTCGTCGGTAAGCCTCCGCCCTCCCGTTTACTTTTCCCCCAGCCAACGCGCGGCATCCGCCGCGGCGTAGGTGATGATGATGTCCGCCCCGGCCCGCCGCATGGCCAGCAGGCTTTCCAGCGTCACCGCCCGTTCATCAATCCACCCCGCCGCCGCCGCCGCCTTGATCATCGAATGTTCGCCGCTCACGGCGTAGGCGGCGGTGGGCAGGCCGAACTCGGCTTTGACGCGGTGCAAAATGTCCAGGTAGGCCAGCGCCGGTTTCACCATGACGATGTCCGCCCCTTCGGCGACGTCCAGCGCCACTTCGCGGAGCGCCTCGTTGCCGTTGGCCGCGTCCATCTGGTAACTGCGGCGGTCGCCGAACTGCGGGGCGGATTCCGCCGCTTCCCGGAACGGTCCGTAAAAGGCGGAGGCAAACTTCGCCGCATACGACATGATCGGCGTGTCTTGAAAGCCTTTCTCATCCAGCAGCCCGCGAATCGCCCGCACCCGGCCGTCCATCATGTCGCTCGGCGCAACCACGTCCGCCCCGGCCTCGGCGTGACTGACGGCGGTTTGGGCGAGCAGTTTTAGCGTGGGATCGTTCAGGATTTTTGCGCCCGACTTGCCCTGGTGAACAATGCCGCAATGGCCATGCTCCATGTATTCACAGAGGCAGACATCCGTGATGACCAACAATCCTGGCAGCTCCTTTTTTAGCAGCCGGACCGTCCGCTGGACGATGCCGTTGGCCGCGTAGGCGCCAGACGCTTTGGCATCCTTCCGATCAGGAATGCCGAACAGCAGCACGCCCGGAACTCCCAGCGCCAGAGCGGCGGCGGCCTCCCGCAGAATCTCGTCCGGCGACAACTGAAACACTCCGGGCATGGCGTTGATGGGCCGGCGCAGCTTCTTGCCGCTGCGCGCAAACAATGGCAGCACGAGTTGTGACGCGCTCAGCCGGGTCTCGCTGACCAGGCGGCGCAGCGCGGGGGACTGGCGGAGACGACGCGGACGGCTGATGGGAAAGGCACCCGGGCAGTTCAAATTCATGGCCGGAGTGTAAGATGGAACGTTGGATTTGACATGCGGAAATTTCACGGCGACTTCCCGCTTTGCAAACCCCGCGTACCGGCTAAATTGCCGGCATGGCAATGTCCAAACGCGCCACCACCGCGGTCATGATGCTGATCTTCGCCGGGGGAATCCTCTGCGGCCTGAAGCTTTCCTGGTGGTGGAACCCCAATTCCTCCGGACGTTTTTACAACACCGTCGCCATTCTTCAGCAGGTCAAAACCTTGTCCGAGCTGGTCACCGTCCAATACGTCATTGAAAAGGTGGAAGGGTTCGAGCAGCCGTCGGAACACCTGGTCGGGCAGTTGCTCGGCAGTGAAAACCGGCTGCTGCTGCTCGCCCATGGAACCGTGAAGGCCGGCATCGATCTCGGCCAGCTCAAGCCGGAGGACTTTGTCATCCGCGACAAGACCATCTACCTCAGCCTGCCGCGCGCACGGATCACCGACGCCTATCTGGACGAAAAGCTGACCAAGGTCATCGACCGCAAGACCGGCCTGCTCGCACCGTCGGACAAGGATCTCGAACAGACCGTCCGCAAAAATGCCGTGGAAGACATTCGCCGCGCCGCGCGGGAGGGGGGCATACTGAATGCCGCCGAGGAACGGGCGCAGACCCAGCTGCGGGCCTTGTTGCTGCAACTGGGCTTTGAAAAGGTCCACTTCGGCGAGGACCTGCTGCCGGCTAACGGCGAAACTTCCGGAAAACCAGTCCCGTGATTTCGTGCGCGGCCGGAATCTTGGCCATCACCGCCGCCAGCCAGTAAACCAGGGCGGCGATTCCGGCCGGGACAAACACCGCGCCGATTTGCAGCGCGAGCGTGGCATGGCCGAGCGAACGTTCCCAACCCTGCCAGGCCAGCCACGCGACCATTCCCGCCAGGGCGGTCGCCCCGAGCAGCAGCGGCAGCGTCTTTTTCAACTCACCCCAGTCGAGGAATTTCAGTTTCTTTCGCAACGCATACGCCAGCAGCAGCAGATTCACGACGGAACTGATGGTGTTAGCCACGCCGAGACCGCCTTGCTGCAAGCGCCACACGAAGAGGAAGGACAGCGGGAGATTCAGCGCCAGGCAGACGATGCTGATCTTCATCGGCGTCTTGGTGTCGTTCAACGCATAGAACGCCCGCGCCAGAATGTTGACCGAGGAAAACGCGCACAGGCCGGGCGCCAGGCACATCAGGGCGAACGCCACGCGCTGCGTTGACTCCGGGGTGAACCGGCGATGCTCGAACAGCAGCCGCACGATGGGTTCGGCCAGCACGGTCAATAATACCGACGCGATGAGGTTGGCAAACAGCATGGTGGCGATGCCGTGGCGGAGGTTGGTGCGAAAGGCGGTGAAGTTTTTTTCCAAGGCCAGCGTGGTGAGCGTGGGCAGCAGAAAGGTGGCGAGGGAAATGCCAAACATGCCCTGCGGCAGTTCCATGAGGCGCGTCGCGAAGTTGAAGGAGGAAACAATGTGCTGTCCGGCGATCAGTGAAACGATCTGCACCATGACGACGTTGATCTGAAAGGCCGCCACGCCCAAGGTTCCGGGAATCATCTTCGTCACCACACGGCGCACGGTTTCATTTCCCCAGGGGGTTTCCCAGCGCCACCGAAAGCCGTCGCGATACAACGTGGGCAGTTGAAAGGCCGCCTGCGCCACGCCGGCGACGAGCACGCCGATGGCGAGCGCGAAGATTTGTTTGGAGAGGCGGAGGTCGGGCGGCAGGTCCGTGCCAAACTTCGGCGCGAGCCACAGCACGGAGGCGATCATGGCGACGTTCAGCATGGTTGCGCCCATCGCCGGAATGAAAAAGTGTCCGCGGGCATTGAGCATTCCCATCATCACCGCCGCCACGCAGACCATTAGCATGTAGGGAAACATCAGCCGCAGCAGCCGCAGCATCAGGTCGGTCTGGGCGCTGAACTGATGGACGGACAAGGCGACGGTGATTCCGACCATGGCCAGTGCGATGATGACCGCGGCGGCGACCACCAGGCCGGAAATGACGGCGTTGGCCGCGCGCCACATTTCCTTTTCACCGTCGGTCCGCTGCTTCTCGGTGAACGCGGGGATGAACGCCGCGGTGAGCGCGCCTTCGCCGAGCAGGCGACGGAACAGGTTGGGAATCTGAAACGCGGCGAAAAAGGCGTCGGCCACCCAGCCGGTGTCGAGGAAACCGGCGTAAACCATTTCCCGCACCATGCCCAGCACGCGGCTGGCCAGCGTGGCCAGCGCCATCGCGCCGGACGATTTCAACATTTTCGACACCCGCGCAAGCTAAGGTTCCGTCCGGGAAGTCAAAAGCCCAAAGTGGTTCGATCGCGCCTTTGCCTCCGGGCAGATTGATTGGGGCCGCCTTGGAACAAATTCACGCCAGATTCGTCACAATGTCTTTCCCTGATAAGGCCCGTTGAAGAAAACGTCCCGGAGTTCTAATAACTGTTATCCTGCATTGACGCAGGCCTTTGGCCCATTAAAGTTCATCGCGTTGCGTCTTGGGCGCGGCTTCAATGAACGTCATAAAAAACATCTTTGGCTCCTCGCTGGGCAAAAAATTTGTAATGGCCGGGTCGGGCTTCCTCCTCTTCCTCTTCGTGGTGGGCCACCTCATCGGCAATCTCCAGATCTTTGGTCCGCCGGAAATGATCAACCGCTACGCGCATTTCCTCAAGAGCACGGCGGAGGTGCTCTGGGTCGTGCGCGCGGGCATGCTCGCCTTGGTGGCGCTGCACATCCTCACCGCCATCCAGCTCAGCCTGGAGAACAAGGCGGCGCGGCCTGTGGGCTATGCGACGCCCGGCGGCTACGGCGCGAAATGGCAGTCCCGTTACATGCTCGTCAGCGGTCTGGTCGTTCTCTCCTTCATTGTTTATCACCTCGCGCACTTCACCGTGCTGCTGCCGGGCATCAACGGCGTCGGCGATTTCACCAAGCTCACCACCACGCTGCATGGCGAAACGGTTCCGGATGTCTATGGCATGATCGTCCTCGGCTTTCAGGTCGGGTGGGTCTGTCTGTTCTACCTCGTCGCGCAGGCGCTGCTGTTCGTCCACCTCGGCCACGGCCTTGAGGCGATGTTCCAGTCGCTGGGGCTGCGGAATCATGCGTGGTTTCCGACCATCAAGAAGTTTGCGCGGGTGGTGAGCATCGCGATCTTTGTCGGATACTCGTTAATTCCGGTTTCGATTTACATGCATGTCATTGGTGCGGATTACGCGGAGAAGGCCAGGGCCTCGTTGATTGACTCCTCGGTTTCCGCCGCAAAGGAGGCGAAATAACATGGCCACGCTCAATTCCAACATCCCCGCCGGCCCGCTCGACAAAAAGTGGGAGAGCTACAAGTTCAACACCAAGCTCATCAACCCGGCCAACAAGCGGAAATACAAGATCATCGTCGTGGGTGCGGGCCTCGCAGGTTCCTCCGCCTCGGCCACGCTCGCGGAACTCGGCTACGAGGTTCACAATTTTGTCTTCCACGATTCCCCCCGGCGCGCCCACTCGGTTGCGGCGCAGGGCGGCATCAACGCGGCGAAGAACTATCAGAACGACGGCGACTCCGTGCATCGTCTGTTCTACGACACGATCAAGGGCGGCGATTTTCGCGCCCGCGAAGCCAACGTGCATCGTCTGGCCGAAGTCTCGGTGAACATCATTGACCAATGCGCGGCGCAGGGCGTGCCTTTCGCCCGCGAATACGGCGGCCTCCTCGACAACCGCTCCTTTGGCGGCGCGCAGGTGTCCCGCACCTTTTACGCCCGCGGCCAGACCGGCCAGCAGCTTTTGCTCGGCGCTTATTCCGCGTTGAACAAGATGATCGGTGCCGGCGCGATCAAGTCCCACACGCATTCCGAAATGCTCGACCTCGTGGTCGTGGACGGACATGCCAAGGGCATCATTGTCCGCAACCTGCAGACCGGCGAAATCACGCGTCACAACGCCGATGCCGTCGTCCTCGCCACGGGCGGTTACGGCAACGTTTACAACCTTTCGACCTACGCCCGCGGTTCCAACTGCACCGCCATCTGGCGCGCCTACAAGCGCGGCGCGTGCTTCGGCAACCCCTGCTACACGCAGATTCATCCGACGTGCATCCCGGTCAGCGGCGATTACCAGTCCAAGCTCACGCTGATGAGCGAATCGCTCCGCAACGACGGCCGCGTCTGGGTGCCGAAGAAAAAGGAAGACTGCAAAAAGAACCCGGCGGACATCGCGGAAGGCGACCGCGACTACTATCTCGAACGCATGTATTCGGCGTTCGGCAACCTCGCGCCTCGCGACATCGCCAGCCGTGCGGCCAAGATGGTCTGCGACGAAGGCCGCGGCATCGGTGAGACGGGCCTGGGTGTCTATCTTGATTTCTCCGCCGCCATCAAGCGCCTCGGCGAGGACAGGGTCCGCGAACGCTACGGCAACCTCTTCGCGATGTATCACGAGATCACGAACGAGGACGCCTACCGGACGCCGATGCGCATTTATCCCGCCGTCCATTACACGATGGGCGGCCTGTGGGTGGACTACAACCTGATGAGCAACGTTCCCGGCCTGTTCGTGCTGGGCGAGGCGAACTTCTCTGACCACGGCGCGAACCGTCTCGGCGCGAGCGCGCTGATGCAGGGATTGTCCGACGGCTATTTCGTGCTGCCGGCCACCATCAGCGGCTATCTCGCCACCCAGAAGCCCGACAAGCGTCCCGGCACTGACACTCCGGCCTTTAATCAGGCCGAGGAAAACGTCCAGTCCCTGACCAGGAAATTTCTGGGCAACCAAGGCACCCGCACGCCGGCCAGCTTCCACAAGCAGCTCGGCAAGATCATGTGGGACCACTGCGGCATGGCGCGCACCAAGGCCGGTCTCGAAGAAGGCATCAAGAAGATTGCCGCGCTCCGCGAAGAATTCTGGAAGAACGTCAAGGTGTCCGGCGAAGGCAATGAGTGGAATCAGTCGCTCGAAAACGCCGGCCGGGTGGCGGACTTCATCGAACTGGGCGAGCTGATGTGCCGCGACGCCCTGCACCGCGAGGAAAGCTGCGGCGGCCATTTCCGCGAGGAATACCAATACACCGCGAACGATCCGGAAACCAAGCAGGGCCTGGTGAATCCCGGCGACGTGAAACGCCGCGACGACGCGTTCGCCTACGTGGCGGGCTGGGAGTACGCCGGTTCGCCGGACAAGTCCCCGATCCTCAACAAGGAGCCGCTCGTGTATGAGGAAGTCCACATGAGCACGCGCTCTTACAAATAGGCCGCAAACACATTTCGAAGCATGAAAGTCACATTGAAAGTCTGGCGGCAGAAAAACCGGCACACGCCCGGCGAACTGAAGACCTACCAAACGCCCGAGCTGAACGAGAACATGTCGTTCCTCGAAATGCTCGACGTGGTCAACGAGGACCTTGCCAACCAAGGCGAGGAGCCCATCGCCTTCGACCATGACTGCCGCGAAGGCATCTGCGGCACCTGCTCCTGCGTCATCAACGGCAAGCCGCACGGCCCGCACAAAGGCATCGCCACCTGCCAGACCTACATGCGCAGCTTCAAGGACGGCGACACCATTGTCGTCGAGCCGTTCCGGGCGAAGGCGTTTCCGCTGATCAAGGACCTCGTCGTGGACCGGAAGGCCTTCGACCGCATCCAGCACGCCGGTGGCTTCATCAGCGTCCGCACCGGCGCCGCGCCGGACGCGAACTCGATTCCGGTCCCGAAGGAAAATGCCGACCTCGCCATGGATGCCGCGCAGTGCATTGGCTGCGGCGCGTGTGTGGCGGCGTGCAAAAACGCCAGCGCCATGCTGTTCGTGGCGGCGAAAGTTTCCCATCTCGGCCTGCTCCCGCAGGGCCAGCCCGAGCGCTTCAAGCGCGTCAAGGCGATGGTCAGCCAGATGGACGAGGAAGGTTTCGGCTCCTGCACGGTGACCGGCAGCTGCGAAGCCGTCTGTCCAAAGGAAATCTCGCTCGACTTCATCGCGCGCATGAACCGCGACTACGGCTTTGCGCTGCTCAAGGGCGAGCCGAAGAAAATGGCCGGCGGCGGCGCGGGCTGACCCTTCCTGGATTTAAATAAATCAGGCGACGGAACATTCCGTCGCCTTTTTGCTTGGCGGCACCGGTCAGAGATTATCCGGCGACACGCCCACGCCCACGATGCTGCACGCTTGGATGACGTTAAGCCCGAGTCGTTCGGCTTCGGCCAGCACTTCATCTGATTCCGTGCCGGGGTTCAGCCAGAGTTCATCACAGCCGCGGGCGGCGATGTCCGGCAGCATCTTGAGCAGCACGGGCGGCGGCACATAAACGCTGGTCATGAAAACCCGCACCGGCACTTCCCGGATGGATTTGAAGGCGGGCAGGCCTTCGATCTCGGCTTCCTTGGGATTGACGGGATAAACGGTGAAACCCTGTTTCAGGAAGGCGCGGACGGCTTTGTTGCCGTACTTCTGCCGGTCGTTCGACGCGCCGATGATGGCGATGGTGTTCAATCCGGATTGTCTTTCAGCCATTGCGCCAGCTTCTCCTGCCATTTCGGCCAGTCATCGCCATAATCCTCTTCGAGGAACAGCGAAAGCAGGTCCTTTGCCTCGTCGGCCTTGGGATGGCCGGAAATCTTGGCGACCTCCAGCAGGGCCGGAAGCTTGAGCGAATTCGGCCGGCCGAGCGCATCCTGCAACAGCACATCCATGGCGTCGCTGTCGAGCGTGACATCCTTCAGCAGCTCGGCCATCGGGGCGTAATCCTCGTCGCCAACCAGATTGGAGAGATGTTGCAGGACCTCGTGCTTGGATTCGGCGGGCACATGCGGAAAGAGCTCGAACAACTGCGCCACCTTGTTCGTGTTTTCCACGTCGGCCCCGAGAATTTCCTCCACGCGTTCGTCCCAGTTGGTCATCACGCCGGCGGGCAGGCTGGTGCCGGCCTTGGTTTCACCGGTGCTGATGGCGTTGGTCTTCGGAGGTTCGCCCGGCGTGGTCTTCGGGGCGGCTGCCGCCGTGGTTTCTGTCGCCGGACGGCTTTCGGTGACGGGCGCCGGGGTGCTGCCAGTCTTGGTCCGGGAGCCTCCCGCCAGCATGCCGATGAGGCCGCCGACGATCAAAATCGCGGCGACGATGCCCAGAATCAGAAAAATTTTGGATAATTTTTGCATGGTAAACAGCCGCAGCCAGTGTCGTCAGTTTGCGGTCAGAAGCAAATTTTTTTCTCGTCCGGCCGACGGCGGCGCGGGTTCAGGTCTGAAACTGCAGTTCATACAATCTCTGGTAAACTCCGCCGCGCTGGAGAAGTTCCGCATGGGTGCCGGATTCCACGATGCGGCCTTCGCTCATCACGATGATGACGTCGGCTTTTTGAATGGTGGACAGCCGGTGGGCGATGCAGATGGTGGTGCGGCCGATCATCAGCTTGTCGAGTTCGGCCTGCACGATGCGCTCCGACTTGGTGTCGAGCGCGCTGGTGGCCTCGTCGAGCACGAGGATGGGCGCGTCCCGGAGAATGGCGCGGGCGATGGAGATGCGCTGCTTCTGTCCGCCGGAAACATTGACGCCCTTTTCGCCGACGCCGGAGTCATAGCTGTTGGGCTTCTGAATGATGAACTCGTGGGCGTTGGCGGCCTTGGCGGCGGCTTCAATCTCGGCGTCCGTGGCGCCGGGACGGCCCAGCGCGATGTTGTTGCGGATGGTGTCGTTGAACAGGATCGTGTCCTGCGTGACGAGCGCGATCTGGCTGCGCAAATCCGCGGTGGCCACCTGCCGGATGTCCGTGCCGCCGATGCGGATGGCGCCGCGCTGGGGATCGTAGAAGCGCAGCAGGAGGTTCGTCATCGTGGTCTTGCCGGAACCGCTGCTGCCGACGAGGGCGACGAGCTGGCCGGCCTTGACGGTGAGGTTGATGCCGCGCAGGACGGGCTTCTCGCCGTAATTGAAGTCGATGTTCTCGAACTGGATGTCTGAGCCTCGGGCCTTCAGCGCAACGGGCTTGGCGGGTTCAATGATGTCGCTCTTCGTTTCCAGCAGTTCGAAGACCCGTGAACTGGCGGCCTCGGCCTGGTGCAGCTGATTGTGCAGGCGGGTCAGGGCTTTGACGGACGGATACAGCATGACCACGCTCATGATGAACATCATGAAGTCGCCCTGAGTGGGGCGGTCGGCCTTGGGCTGGGATTCGAAGTAGATCAGCACCAGGGCGACGCCGACGGCAGCAAGAAATTCCATCAGCTGGCTGGGGATTTCATTGGCGCGCAGCACCCGCATGGTGTGGCTGATGAACTTGCGAGTCGTTGCCTTAAACTGGGTTACGACGCGCTCTTCGAGGTTGTAGGCCTTGACGATGCGGTTTCCGCTGAAGGACTCGTGCATCAGCTTGGTCAGGTCGGAGGTGTGTCCTTGAATTTCGCGGGCGGACTTCCGGACCTTGCGTCCGAAAATGATCATCGGCGCGATGCAGACCGGCATGACGATGAAGGAGACAATGATCAGGGACGGACGCAACGCGAGTTGGACGCAGAGCAGAACCAGGATCGTGACCGGGTCCTTGAAAATGGAGGAGAAGGAATTTCCAATGATCTGGTAAAGCATGCCGGTGTCGCTGGAAACGCGGGAGATCAGTTCGCCGGTGCTCGTTCGGCCGAAAAAGCTCAACGGCATGTTTTGCAGGTGACTGAACAGCTTCGTGCGCAGGTCTGCCACGGCATTGGCCGCCACCCAGTTTGTAAGATAGATGCTCATGTATCCGAGAAACACCCGGAAGAACATGATCGTCGGAATGGTGCTGAACAGAAGTATCCAGCCGCCGTGGGTCGCGGGCGCCTCCAACTCCGGTATCCATTGGATCAGCTGGTTGGCCATCGGTTTGAGAAACGCCGGGGCCTTGGCGAGTTGGTCGTGAATATGGGTTTTGCCGGTGTCGCTGTATATCAAGTCCACGACGCCCTTGATTGCGAGAATGAAAACGCCGTTGGTCAGCCCGTACACGGTCCCGCAGATCGAGCCGAGGATGAACCTCGTCCGATACGGCCGCACGTAAGCCCAGAGGCGGAGCAGGAAAGTCTTCATTTACCGCAATAGTATGTTGCCGGCATCGCGGGGAGGCGAGATTTTTGTGCCCTGGGACGCTCCAGAATTTCATCGCCTGCCCCGCGCGGTTTCGCCATATTCCGGCACGATGAAATCAATGACGGGCTATGGACGCGGCGAGTGCTCGCAGGACGGCTTCAAGATCACCGTGGAACTCAGTTCCGTGAACCGCAAGCAGTCGGAAATCTCCGTGAACCTCCCGCGCGAGATGGAGATGCTCGAAGCCCAGATCCGCGATCTCATCAACCGCCACATCGCCCGCGGCCGGATGACGGTCCGGGTTTCCCTGCACGCCGGCGACGGCAACATCTCCGCCCGGGTGCATCTTAACGCCCCGCTCGCCAAGGCCTACGCCAAGGAACTCAACAAGCTGGCCAAGGAACTCAAGCTCAAGGGTGGCGTTACCCTCGATCACCTCGTGCGCGCGCCGGGCGTGTTGCAGACCGATGAACAGATCGCCGAGGTGGAAGATTTCTGGCCGGCGGTGGAGAAGGCTTTGACCAAAGGGCTGTCCACGCTGGTGAAGATGCGCGAACGTGAGGGCCAGCATCTGGCCAAGGACCTCTGCGAGCGCATCGCCATCATGCGCCGGTCGGTCAAGGTCATCCACGAGCAGGCCCCCCAGGTTTCCGAGCGCTACCGCGAACAGCTCCTCATCCGCATCAAAAACGCCGGGCTGGAAACGCCCGCGCTGGAGGACGAACGGCTCTTGAAAGAGGTGGTTTACTTCGCCGACCGTTCGGACATCACCGAGGAATTGACGCGGCTCCAGAGCCATTTCCAGCAGTTCGACGACATCGTGAAGTCCGCCGAGCCGGTGGGCCGGACGCTGGATTTTCTCGCCCAGGAAATGAACCGCGAGATCAACACCATCGGCTCGAAGGCCAACGACAGCCTCATCGCTCGCGAGGTGGTCACGCTTAAGACCGAGCTGGAGAAATTTCGCGAGCAGGCCATGAACGTCGAATGAAAACCGCCGCCGCCAAAACCGAGCCGGCCGACCAGCGGCCGCTGTTGATCGTGATTTCCGCGCCTTCCGGCGGCGGCAAGACGACCTTGTGCGACCAGCTTCTCGCCGCGCGCTCCAACATGGCCCGCGCCATCACCTGCACCACGCGCCCGCCGCGGCCCGGCGAAAAGGACGGCGTGCATTACTACTTTCTCGACGCGGCGGATTTTCTCCGACGCGTCCAGGCGGGCAATTTCCTCGAACACGCCACCGTTTACGGCCAGAGCTACGGCACGCTGAAGACCGAGGTGCTCAACAAATTGCGGCAGGGCAAGGACGTCCTGCTGAACATCGACGTCCAGGGCGCGGCCTCGGTGCGCGAGGCGGCGTTGAACGATCCCGAACTGAAGCGTTCGCTGGTGACCATCTTCCTGACGCCGCCCAGCCTGCCCATCCTCGAAGCCCGGCTGCGCAAGCGCGGCACGGACGCCGAGCCGGTGATTCAAAAGCGGCTGGCCGTGGCCAGGCAGGAAGTGGCGCAGTGGAAGAACTTCGATTACCTCATTTTGAGCGAGGGCATCGCCGATGACCTGCAGGCGGCCCAAGCCATCGTCGAGGCGGAGAAGATGAAGGCCCAGCGCGCGGCGGCCCCGGAATTTTGACCGAAGTCCCGCGACGGCCTCCACGTTCAACGACTATGAGCAAAGCGAAAAACATCATCCTCGGGGTGGCCGGCTCCATTGCGGCCCACAAGGCGGCGGATCTGGCGAGCCTGCTGACCAAGCAGGGCGCGGAGGTTCATGTCGTGATGACCGCCGACGCGCAGCGCTTCATCACGCCGCTGCCGTTCAAGACGCTTTCCCGCAATCCGGTCGTCACGGACCTGTATGACGAGGAGGAGGGCTGGAAGCCGACGCACATCAAGCTGGCGGACGAAGCCGACCTGCTGCTCATCGCCCCGGCCACCGCGAACGTCATCGCGAAGCTTGCCCACGGCCTGGCCGATGATGCGTTGACGTGCATTGCGCTGGCGTTGAATCCCAAGGCGAAGCTGCTGATCGCCCCGGCCATGAACGGCAAGATGTGGCTGAATCCCGCCACCCAGGAAAACGTGGCGGCGTTGAAGCAGCGCGGTGCCGTCTTCATCGGACCGGAAACGGGCATGCTGTCCTGCGGCTACGAAGGCATCGGGCGGCTGTGGCCGGTGGACAAGATCGCCGCCGCGGCCAGGAAGAGTTGACCGGACCGGCCGTGCCGGAAAGATTCCGGCTTGTCATGAAACTCATCGACTGGGAAAAGCTCAAGGGTCTCCGTCAGATGTTCGCGCCGGGCCGTTCGCAGCCGGTGCAGAAGGCGGCGCGCATTGTGGCGATGCAGCTCCACATCGTTTTCCCCGCCAAGGTCGGATTGATCGCGGTCGTCTTGTACTTCCTGTCGAACATCGGGTGGTTCGACAACTCGCCGACGCCCCATACCGTCGCGCTGGAGCTGCTTGAGGAGCTGTTCGTGATCTATGTCGCCTGCAATGCCGTGGCGGCGGTCTTCTTCATCTTCTCGCGGCGATTTCCCGGCGGGTTGTTTCTCTGGCTGGTGTTCGTGCTGGGACTGCTCGACGGGTTGTTCATGGGCGGACTGGTGTTCCGCACCGGCGGCTTTGACAGCATCGCCTTCTGGGTGTTCCCGGGATTGATCGTGCTCAATGCGCTGAGCATTCCGCTGGCAATGCCGCAGATCGTCCTCAACCTCCTGCTGAGCGTCTTCTATGCGAGCGCGGGAATTTTTGCCGCCAACATCAGCGACACCCAGACGGCCATCCAGGATTTCCAAAAGCGCCCGGCGACCAACCGCCCGCCGGCGGAGTTTTCCCCCAACCCCGGCCAGGCAGCCACGCAGGCCATGGCTTTTCCGGCCCGGCCCCACCGGCCGTTGTGGCCGGAGCCGCACGCCTTGCCGGACGAGCTGGAACAGGACCAGACCGCGGTGGAGACGGTCGTCCTGCGCGTGGTGCTGCTCTGGTTTTTGACGGTGTGCTGCTACGCCGTGCAGGTGCTGGCGGAGCGCCAGCGCCGGCTGGAGGAGGAGGCCCACGAGATGGGCCTGCGCCAGGGCCAGCTCCGGTCGGCGGGCCGCATCGCCGCCGAGTTTGCCCACCAGATTAAAAATCCGCTGGCCATCATGAACAACGCCGCGTTCTCCCTGCAGCGCTCCATCAAGGACGGCCGCGGCGATCCCGCCCGGCATCTGCAGATCATCCAGGAGGAGATTGAACGCTCGGACAAGATTGTCACCCAGCTCATGGGCTACGCACAGCTGAACGAAGGCCGCGTGGAAAAGCTCAATCTCGCCCACGAACTGAGCCTCGCCGTTGCGCAGGTGTTTCCGCTGGCGGCGGAATTTCCCGTGAAGGTCGAGTGCCGCTGCGAGCCGGACCTGCCGCCGCTGCTGATGCAGCGGAATCATCTCGACGAAATTTTCGTGAACATTCTCCAGAACGCCCGCGACGCGATGGGCGCCGGCGGCGGCCGTGTTTCCGCCGTGGCCCGCCGTCTGTCCGAAAACCTGATCGAGGTCGCGATCAGCAACACGGGTCCGGAGATTCCCGCGGACAAGCTGGAGAAAGTCTTTGAGGCGCACTACACGACCAAGGAAAAGGGCACGGGCCTGGGCCTGGCCATCGTGAAGCACAACGTCGAGCTGTACGCCGGCACGGTGCGCGCGGAATCCAAGCTTGGAAAAGGCGTCCGGTTTGTTCTAGTGTTCCCGGCGAAGACTGAAATTGACCTGAAGTGACCTCCCTGCCTCCAGTGCTCGTCGTGGACGACGAGAAGAACATGCGCCTGTCGCTGCAAACGCTGCTGGGCGACGAAGGCTATGCCGTGCAGGCGGTGGACTCTGCGGAGACCGCGCTGCTCCTGCTGGGCCGCGAGGACTTCTTCATGGTCATCACCGACGCGCGGCTCGGCGGGATGAACGGCTACGAATTTCTCGGCCGCCTGCGCGCCCAATGGCCCGAGACCCCCACGCTGATGATCACCGCCTACGCCACGCCCAAGCTGGCCGTGGAAGCCATCAAGGCGGGCGCCATTGATTACCTTTCCAAGCCGTACGCGCCCGAGGAACTGCTCCACGCCGTTGGCCGCTGCGCCGAGCGCTACCGGCTCCTCCAGGAAAACGCCACGTTGCGCGCCCGTGCCGGCGCGGCCACCGCCATCGACGACATCGTGGGCGAATCTCCCAAGATGCGCGAACTGCGTGAACTCATCCGCACCGTGGCGCCGACCGACGCCCGGGTGCTGGTGCTGGGCGAGAGCGGCACGGGCAAGGAGCTCGTCGCCGGAGCGCTGCACAGCCTGAGCCAGCGCCGCAAGGCCGCCTATGTCCGCATCAACTGCGCGGCCATTCCCGAGACACTGCTGGAAAGCGAACTGTTCGGCCACGAAAAGGGCGCGTTCACCGGCGCGCTGAAGCAAAAGCCCGGACGCGTCGAGGAGGCGGACGGCGGCACGATCTTTCTCGACGAGATTGCGGACATGAGCCGGCCGTTGCAGGCCAAGCTGCTGCGTTTCCTCGAAGACGGCAGCTTCACCCGCGTCGGCGGCACGCAGGAGCTGCGCGTCAATGTCCGGCTCATCGCGGCGACCAACCGCGACATCGTCCAGGCCATCCAGGAGGGAAATTTCCGTGAGGATCTTTTCCACCGCCTGAACGTCGTCCAGTTCCGCCTGCCGCCTCTGCGCGAGCGCGGCGAGGACGTCGCCCTGCTGGCGTCTCATTTTCTCAAGCACTTCAACAGCGGCATGAACAAGCCCGTGCGGGCCATCTCCGCGGCGGCGCGGCAGAAGCTGTCCGCGCATCACTGGCCGGGCAATGTCCGCGAGTTGAAGAACGTGATCGAACGCGCCCTGATTCTGGAACACGCGCCGGAGATTCAGGCGATGAACCTGCCCGACTTCAAAATTGAAACGCAGCTGCACAAGACCAGCACGCCTGTGCCGACCGGCAACGAGTCGCTGGATGAACTGGTCGGCCGTTTCGAGCGCGAACTCATCACCAGCCTTTTGGAGCGGAACAATTTCAACCTGAACAAGACCGCCGAGCAGCTCAAGATCAGCCGCCACGCGCTCCGTTATCGCATGCAACGCCTGAACATCCACCTCGCCGAAGAGGCCGAGGCCGCCGTCAAGGAGCCGTCATGAGCATTTCCTTGATTCTGATCGCGGACATCATGGCCAGGTTTCGCGCCTGGAGCGCCTCCACCGGGGGCACCTTCCAGTCGTTGGTTTACTTTGGCATCGTGGTGCTGATTGCCCTGGTGCTTTTTATCTGGGCGGTGATGGTCCGGCAGCAGCCCACCCACCGGCACCACCGCTCCCACGGACATTTTCATTCCAGCGATGAGTCGCACTCCGGAAGTTCCCGGGGCGGATTCTTCCGCCGCCGCCGCCGCCGCCGGAAAAAGCATCGTCCCGTGAACCCCACCCTGTCCGAAACCGGCGGCCTGCCCCAGCCGCGCGACCCGAAGTCGCCGCCGCCGTCGCTGCTCTGACCAGACCATGCAAGAAAGCCAGGCGATCACCAAGAAGAGCGCGTCCAATCTCGCGCTCGCCTTCATCCTGCTGCCCCGCCCCAAGCGCGACGCCATGGCCGGGCTGTATGCGTTCTGCCGCGAGGTGGACGACGTGGCCGACGAAGATTCGGTGCCGGTGGCGAAACGCCGCGCCCAGCTCGCCGCCTGGCGCGAGGACATCCGCCGGGCCTGTGACGGCCGGCCGCCGGAGTTCGTTGTGAACCGCGAATTTCAGCCGGTCATCCGCGACCTGCATCTGCCCTTCGGGCTGTTTGACGAGCTGATCAAGGGCTGTGAGATGGACCTCGGCACGACGCGTTATGAAACCTACGACGACTTGGAGCTGTACTGCTATCGCGTCGCCTCGGTGGTCGGGTTGTTGAGCATTGAAATCTTCGGCTATAAAAACCCCGCCTGCCGTGACTACGCCATCTACCTCGGCAAGGCGCTTCAGTTGACGAACATTCTGCGCGACGTCCGCGCCGACGCCGAGCGCGGCCGCATCTACCTGCCCTTGTCCGAGCTGCGGAAGTTCCGCGTGACCGAGGCGGAGATTCTCAACCACCAATACTCGGACCGCTTTCACGAGCTGGCCGTCAGCGTGGCTGCGCGGGCGAAACATTTCTACCAGCTCGCCCAGCAGACGCTGCCGCGGGAGGACCGCCGCTCGATGATCGCCGCCGAACTCATGGGCTCGGTCTATTGGCGGCTGCTGCAAAAGCTGGAGCGCCGCGATTTCAACGTCCTCGGCCCCGAGCTGACCCGGCTCAACAAGGCCCAGAAGATTCTGCTCATCCTCCGCACCTGGCTGCGTCTCGCCGCCGGGGTCATGTCGCCAAACTATGGAACGCCCTGAGCGCCGCCTCATCGTCAACGCGGATGACTTCGGTCGTTCCCGTTCCATCAACGAGGCGGTCATCCGCGCCCATCGCGACGGTATCCTGACCACCGCCAGCCTGATGGTGAACGAACCGGACTGCGCCGAAGCTGTCGAGCTGGCGAAGCAAAATCCCCGACTGGGTGTCGGCCTGCATCTCACCTTGCTGATGGGCCATTCGGCGTTGCCGCCGGAAAAGATTCCCGGCCTCGTCAATGCCCGCGGCGAGTTTAGCAACAGTCCCGTCGGCGTGGGCTTCCGCTACTTTTTCAAACGTGGATTGCGCGAACAATTGCGGGCCGAAGTCCACGCGCAGTTCCGGCGTTTCCGCGACACCGGTCTGACACTCGATCACGTGAACGGACATCTCCACATGCACCTGCATCCGGTGGTGTTCGGGATTCTGATGGAGGACGCCGCTGCGCTGGGCATCCGTCATATGCGGCTGACGCGGGATTGTCTGGACCGCAGCCGGCGGATGGCGCGCGGCCGGTGGTTTTACCGGACGTCCCATGCGCTGATTTACGATTTGCTGTCACGACGTTCACGCGGTCCCATACAGCAGCGCGGCATCCAGCACGCCCAGATCAGCTTTGGGCTGCTGCAGGATTCCCACGTGGACGAGGACTACGTCTTGAAGCTGCTGCCGGAGATTCCCGCCGGTGATTCCGAACTGTATTCACATCCGTCGCTCGACCGCTTCAAGCACGAGTTTGAGGCGCTGGTCAGCCCCCGGGTGAAGGCGGAAGTCGCCCGCCTCGGCATCACGCTGATCCGCTACCAGGACCTGTAGGCCGGTGCCAGTCGTTCAGGCCCTTTTCATCGCGCGACTGGGCGGGACCAAGACCGAGCAGCTCCAGCGCTTCCCCAATCAGATACAACGAGCCCGCCACCACGACGAAGGGCTCGTTGGCAGTTTGCTGCAAGGCGTCGGACAAGGACGCGCAGACCGTCACCGTGGCCCGGGAATTTTCCGCGCGGCAAAGTTTCGCCAGCTCCTCCGGCGCGGCGGTGCGTTCGCTCTTCACCGGCACAATCCAAATGCGGTCCGCCAACGGCGCGAGAATTCGGCACATCGCCTGGCAGTTCTTGTCGCCGAGGATGCCGAGGATCAAGCTGGGTGGAAGTGAATCCGTCCGGCCTAGAAGCGCCGCCCGCAACGTCTCCGCGCCTTCGGCATTGTGCGCGCCATCCAGCAGAACCCGCTGGCCCGAAGGGCGGATGACAGTTTGCAGCCGTCCCGCCCAAGTAACCTCCGAGAGTCCGCGGCGCAGCTGGCTTTCGTTGACCGGAATGATTTTCTGCAACACCTCGACCGTCGCGAGCGCCAGCGCCGCATTCAGCCGTTGATGCTCTCCCGGCAACGACGTCAAACCCTGAACCTCAAACTCTGAACTCGCTTCCACCTTCCGCAAAGGCGCGCGCCGTTCCCGGGCCGTTTGTTCAATGACCGCAAGCGGTTCCGGTTTGGCCTCGGCGGTGAGCACCGGCACACCGGGCTTAATGATGCCCGCCTTCTCCGCCGCGATTTTTGCCAGGGTGTCGCCCAGCCATTGCTGATGATCGAAGCCGATGTTCGTGATGACGCTGGCGAGGGGGGTGACGATGTTCGTCGCGTCAAGTCGTCCGCCGAGGCCGGTTTCCCAGATGACAATGTCGCAGCGCTGTTCGGCGAAATACTTCAACGCCATCCAGGTGACGACTTCGAAAAAGGTCGGATGCTGGTCGTCGGGAAAAGTCTTAAGCACCGGGCGGACCTCCTCGACCAGCCGGGCGACGTCGGCTTCGGGAATCAACCGGCGGTTGACTTGGATGCGTTCGCGAAACGAAACCAGATGCGGCGAGGTGAAGAGGCCGGTGCGCAATCCCGCCGCGCGATAAATGCTTTCCAGCAGGGCGCACGTCGAGCCTTTCCCATTCGTGCCGGCGACGTGGAGGAAGCGGAGCTGCTGCTGCGGGTTGCCCGCCAGCGCGGCGAGCCGCGTCATGGTTTCCAAACCAAACCGCGCGCCGAAGACCTGGAGGCTGTTGAGGAATTCAACCGCGCGGCGGTAATGTTTTATGTTGGCTGCGCTCGATTCCACGAAGCAAATCGTTTCAATTTGAACAGAGGCAGAGGGTTGAGTGAACAAACAGAGAGTTTTGTCTAGTTGCATTTTTTCTGGAGCCTAAAGAGAAATGCCACAGAAATGGTTATGCTCAATAACATGAAACAAAGCATTGTGCTTATGAGGTGCTCTAAACCCAAAGCTGCCATGTTGAAATTATCTCCTGCTGTTTTGATCGTATATCCCTCTGATGTTTTTGCTCCTGTTACTCCCTGATCGGGGCAACTTGATTGCAGTTGATCCAAGCCAATTCGAATTGAGCTATGTGATTCAGGAGCCTGTATCAGAATGTAAATAGCCAAGCCCACTTGAAAAACTAGTCCAACCCAAACAATTGTTTTCATTTTCATTTCGTCTCCCGCGGACGCTTCACCACCACTTCGATCTCCGCCTTGTTCTTGGCGATCATGTTTGCGGGCAGAACGCCGCGCCAGTTGGTGCCGGGATAAATCACCGCGCCGCGGCCGATGATGCTGCCGGGATTCAGCACCGCGTTGCAGCCAACGTCGCAGCCGTCGCCGAGCAGCGCGCCGAACTTGCGCAGACCGGTGTCGCGCGGCGTGCCGTCCACGGGGATGAACACGTTTCCCTTGAGCGATTTGACGTTGGAGAGAATGGAGCCCGCGCCCATGTGGGCTTTGTAGCCGAGGATGGAATCGCCGACGTAGTTGAAGTGCGGCACTTGGCAGCCGTTGAACAGCAGCGCGTTCTTGAACTCGCACGCATTGCCGATCACGCAGCCGTCGCCGATGATGACGCCCTCCCGCAGATAGGCGTTGTGGCGGATCTCGCAGTTGCGTCCGATGATGGCCGGGCCTTTGATCATCACGCCGTCCTCGACGACGGTGCCTTCGCCGATGAAGACGTCCTTGCCGATGAACGCGCGGCCTTCGCTGCGATGGTGCAGGCCCGGCTTCAAATGGGCGGCGAGGTAGGGCGAAATTTTCTTCAGGGCCTCCCAGGCAAATTCGCAGCCGTCGAAGATCGCGGCGTGTTCGGTTTGCGAGAGATCAAACAGGTCGGCTGGCTTGAACATGGGCGGGAGGTTAGCGGGACGGCTGGCGGCTTGGAAGTTGATAGTTGCCGTCCGGAAATGCCGGCCGCCGCCGCAAGCTTGCCGCTGTCCCGTGCCGCTGCTAACGTCGCGAACGTGGACATGAAAGTCATCTGCCGTTCCCTTCCGCTTCTGCTGATTGGTTTGCTGACGGCGTGCCGCCCGCAGAATTCCTCCCGCGCCGTCTCCGGCACCGTCGAAACCGACGAGGTGCGGGTCGCGTCGCGTCATGGCGGGCGCGTGGTGGGATTGCTGGCACAGGAAGGCATGTCGCTGACCAACGGCCAGGTCATCGCCGAGCTGGATGCCGCGGAACTGCCGGCGCGGCGCGAACGGCTTACGGCCCAGCTGGCGGAAATGCAGGCCGGGCCGCGTCCGCAGGAAATCGCCATGGCCAAGTCGGAGTGGGAGGCGCAGGTCACGAACGCGGAACAGGCCCGCGCCGATGCGAAGCGTGCCGAGGATCTGTTCGCCCAGAAAACCATTTCGGCCATCGAGCGCGACCAGCAGATGACCCGTGCCCTCGCCTTGGAAAAGAACGCCGCCGCCGCCAAGAGCCGTTACGACCTCCTGCTGGCCGGAACGCGGCCCGAGCAAATCGCCCAGGTCCGCGCACAACTGGCGGAGCTTGAAACCCAGTTGCGTGAAATGAAAATCGCCGCACCGTCCGACAGCGTCCTCGAAGTGTTGAACATCAAGGTCGGCGATGTCCTCGCGCCCAACCAGCCGGTGGCGACGCTGCTGCTGACCAATCATCTCTGGGTGCGCGTCTTCGTGCCGGAGCCGTGGCTGGGGCATATCAAACTGGGTGACGCCGCCACGGCGCGGGTGGATTCGTTTCCGGGAAGAGATTTTCAGGGAGTGGTCGAGCAGATCAACCGCGCGGCGGAGTTCACCCCGCGCAACGTGCAGACCGTGGACGAGCGCATCCGGCAGGTGTTTGGCGTGAAGCTGCGCCTCGACAACGCCGCCAATGAACTTCGCGCCGGGATGTCCGCGGATGTGACGTTCCCATCGGTGCCGGAGTAACTTCCCTGGTCAGGAACCCGGCGGAGCATGCGGCGGAGATTTGCCCGCCAGCCTGGCCGCCAGCCTGGCCGCCCGCCGCCGCTGCAGCCATTCCTTCAGGCCGGACTTTCGGCGAACCTTGGCCACCGCGCCCTTGGCCCTTCGCATGGCTCTTCGCGCCCAGAAAAACTCCGTGGCGAGAATCGCCAGTCCCGCGGCGACAACCGGCATGCCGGGGCCGGGCAGCACCAGCATCGCCACGCCGAGCAGTAGCACGGTGCCGCCGATGAGTCCGATGAAAAATTTCTTCATGCAGCCATGGTATCCAGCGGCGTTGGCTGCGGCTTGCCCAAATCCGCCTTGCCCCACTTGCGTCGAAGGCTGACCAGCCGGTTCTGCGTGGCCTTCAATTCCGTTTCGAGCGACATGAGCTCGTCCTCCAGCGTGGCCGATCCGGTCGCGCGTTCGTGCTGCGCGCGGTCGCGCTCGGCGATCTCCGCGTGCATCTCGGACATGCTGTTCATGATGATGCCGATGAACAGGTTCAGGATGATCATCGTTCCAAACACGATGAAGGTGACAAAATAGATGCCCACCTTGAGGCCCGGCACGAACTCGGTCTGTGTGTGGAAAAGCTCCGACCAGTTGTCGAGGGTCACCAGCTGGAACAGGGACAGGAACGCCGCCGGCAGCGATCCAAAATTCTTCGGGTCATGCGCCCCGAAGAGATGAATGCCCGCCACGGCGTAGATGTAGAACAACAGCGCCAGCAGCAGGCTGACGTAACCCATCGCGGACAAACTCTTCAACAACGCGCCCACGAGCAGCTGCAATTTGGGCAACGCGCTCACCAGTCGCAGCAACCGCAGGGCGCGCGCCAGCCGCAGCACCGCGGCGAACGGCCCGCCCACGGGCAGCAGGCAAATCACCACGATGAGGAAGTCGAACACGTTCCAGCCATCCGCGAAGTAGCGCCACGGCTGTCGCCCGTGCATGACCATCTTGAGCAGCGCCTCCACGACGAAGACGCCCAGGATGACTTTATCCAGGCCGTGCAGCAGCGCGCCGTGTTGCGCCATGACCGCGGCGCTGGTCTCCAGGCCCGCCACCACGCCGGCCAGCACGATCACCGCCACGATGCCGTGATGGAACAGCTTGGACTCGACCAGTTGTTTGATGCGGTTGGTCATGTCTTCGAATGAAGCGGGCCGGCGTCAATTGTCTCGACCGATTTGGCCTTCTTCGGCTTCAACAGGGACAATGCCATGCTCGCCGCCAAAATCGAGACGATGATGCCCAGCGACACCAGCGTGTCAATCTTCCACGCCGTATGCGAGAGGATCATCTTCACACCGACGAACGCCAGCACCACCCCGAGCCCGATCTTGAGGTAATGGAACTTGTCCATCACGCCCGCCAGCGCGAAGTAGAGCGAGCGCAGCCCGAGGATCGCAAACACGTTTGACGTATAGACGATGAAGGGATCTTTCGTGACCGCGAAGATCGCCGGGATGGAATCCACCGCGAAGATCAGGTCCGTGAACTCCACCAGCAACAGCACCACGAACAGCGGCGTCGCCATGCGGATGCCGTTCTCGCGCACGAAGAATTTGTCGCCGCGATATTCCGGCGTCACCGGCATGAGCTTCTTGAACCAGCGCACCACGGGATTGCGCTCGGGATGAATCTCCTCGTCGCGCTTCACGATCATCTTGATGCCCGTGAGGATGAGGAAGCCGCCGAACACGTAGATGATCCACGCGAACTTGGTGATGAGCGCCGCGCCCAGCGCGATCATGATGGCGCGCATGATGAGCGCGCCGAGGATGCCCCAGAACAGCACCTTGTGCTGATACACGGGCGGCACGGCGAAATACGAGAACAGCAGCGCGAACACGAACACGTTGTCCACGCTCAGCGATTTCTCGATGACGTAGCCAGTGAAGAACTCGATCGCCTTCCCCGATCCGGCGTAATGCCACACGCCTAAATTGAAAAGGAGTGCGAGCACCACCCACACGCCCGTCCACGTCAACGATTCCTTCAACGACACCACGTGTGTCTTGCGATGGAACACGCCGAGATCCAGCGCGAGCATTGCGAGGATGAACACGTTGAACCCGACCCAGAGCCAGAGTGTATCAGTCATAATTTTTCGAGTTGTAGCGGCGCTCTGTGAGCGCCGACGGTTTGCTTCAGCGGTCACAGACCGCCGCTACAGTGCGTCAACCCTAGCCGTGAGCTGGCACGGCGACTAATCGGACTTTCGGAAGCGACGCATAGGAATTGCCGAAGTGTGGCAAAGATTCACCGCAGAGACACAGAGACGCGGAGGCCAATGCGAATGGACACGAATTCACACGAATGCCCGCCGCCACGGCTATTCGTGGGTCGGGAAAGTCGGTGGGGTGTTTTCGATGTTTAAGGGCCCGAGTTGACGGCGGCGGCGAGTCGTTTGTTCTTCGCCTCGGATTCCTTGGCGAGCTTCCGTTTGAATTCGCTGACGCGCGCCCGGAGCTTGGCATCGCTCGCACCGAGGATTTGCACGGCGAGCAGGCCGGCGTTGCGTCCGCCGCCGATGGCGACCGTCGCGACGGGCACGCCGCCGGGCATCTGCACGATGGATAACAGCGAGTCGAGGCCCTTGAGCGATTTGCTTTCCACGGGCACGCCGATGACCGGCAACGGCGTAAGGCTGGCAACCATGCCCGGCAGATGCGCCGCGCCGCCCGCGCCGGCGATGATGATGCGCAGGCCGCGGCTGGCGGCGGTCTTCGCGTAACGAACCATCGCTTCCGGCGTGCGATGCGCCGAGACGACGCGCACTTCCGTGGCGATGCCGAATTCCGCGCAGGCGGCGGCGGTGGGTTTGAGCGTGGGCCAGTCGGAATCGCTGCCCATGATGATGGCGACTTGAGGTGTGGGTTTGGTTTTTGAATGTTTCATTGAGTTGTCCAAATCGATTTAGCGAACCAGGCGTTTGTGCGGTTACGTGAACCATTGACCGACGCGATCAACAAACGTCGCGCCGCCAATCGCAATTCCGGCGGTGAACACTGCGGCCACCACGCTCGCGAACCAGCCAGCCAGCGAACAAAGGCCGTCGCGTTCGAGCGCGCCCGCCGAGAGCAGCAGGATGGCCGCGGCCGGAAAGCAGTTACTGAAGGGCACGGGGATCGGGAGCATCAGCAGGAACGCGGCAAACGCGATGACCCCCGCGCCAACACGGTCCATGATGCGGGTGCTGTGCATGAAGGCGAGCCGGGGGCGCATCAGCTTTTCCAGCCAGCTTACGATGTGGGACGCGGCGCTGATGAGCCGCGAGATGAAGGCGTTTGGCAGCGGCTTGTTCAGGAAGCGCTGCGGCAGCCACGGCGCCTGACCGAGCATCAGTCGGAGGGCGATAAAAAAGATCGCCCCGCCAAAGACGGTCGAGAGCATCGGCGTCGGGATGGGCGTGAGGAACGGCAGGCTGAACAGCAGCATGAACAGGTAATAGCCGCGTCCTTGCGTCCGGCTGAAGACGTCCGCAAGGCGGATGCGTTCCCCGCGAAGGTCGGATTCCAGGTCACGCAGTTGCACAGAGAGTTTCACCTGCCTCAGGTTGGGTTTAAGGTCTGTTGTTGCCAAAGCGGATTTCCCTCGCCGCGTGTTCGGCTTTGGTCTGGGCCTCATCCATCGTCGCGCCAAGCGCGGTGACATGGCCCATCTTGCGGCCCGCGTTGCTCATGGCCTTGCCGTAGATGTGGACGTGCGCGCCGGGCACGGCGAGCGCGGCGTCGAGTCCCGTCGGGCGCCCCGGACCTTTGCCGACGCCGATCAGATTCACCATCACGGCGGCGGGTGCGACCAGGCGCGTCGAGCCGAGCGGCCAGCCCAGCACGGCGCGGACGTGGTTCTCGAACTGCGAACATTCACAGGCCTCGATCGTGTAATGGCCGGAGTTGTGGACGCGCGGCGCAAGTTCGTTGACGAATACTTTACCTTCCGCAGTCAAAAACATCTCGACGCCGAAACTCCCGACCGCGCCCACGGCGGCAACGGCGCGGCGCGCGATGTCGAGCGCGGTGGCGGAAATCTCCGGAGACACGGCGGCGGGCGCGCGGACGAGGTGGCAGATGTGGTCGCGCTGCACGGTCTCGACGAGCGGATACGTGGCGCATTCGCCGTTGCGGCCGCGGGTGATGATGACCGCGAGTTCGCCCACGAACGGGCAGAAGGCCTCGACGAACAGCTCATTGCCATCGTGTCCGCCGAGCTTGCGCCAGGCGGCGGCAATTTCGTCCAGCGAACGAACGGTGACGTTGCCCTTGCCGTCGTAGGCGTTGCGTCGGGCCTTGAGCAACAGCGGCAGGCCGAGTTCGCGCGCGGCGACGGCGACGGCTTCCGGATTCGCGACGGCGCGAAACTCCGGCACAGGCAAGTCGGCGGCGGCGAGCGTTTGTTTCTGGATCAGCTTGTCCTGCACGAGCGCGATGCTTTTCGCGGTGGGGAAAACTTTGTGCCCCGCGGCTTCGAGCGCGGCAAGACTGAGTGCGTCCACGAATTCATTCTCCAGCGTCACGACATCGCAATGCGCGGCGAGCCGCAGGAGTTCGGCGGGCGCATCCCAGTCGCCGACGAGCGAGTGCGTGGCCAGGACCGCCGCCGGACTGACGGCGTTGCGCTCCAGCACGGCAACATCGCAGCCGAGCTGCAACGCCGACAGCGCGGTCATCTTCGCCAACTGCCCGCCGCCGATGATGCCGAGGCGGTGGTTGGGGATGAACGCGCTGGGTGTTTGTTGGGTGTGTTGCTGTATCTCGGCGTCGATGGTGTCGTGCATTTAGTTTGATTTGATTCTGCTCGGCTGCGTTTGGGTCATTCGTTCAATCCGCCGCGTTGCCAAGGGGTGATGGATTGAAACGGCGCACTGGCGCGGGCGTAGAGGTCGCGGGCGAATTCCGCCGAACGCTTGCGGGCGGCGCGGATCTCGCGGCGCGTGACGCGCACGGCCGGGCCGAGGACTTGTTTCGAGACGTTCACCGCCCGTCCCGGCATGGACGCGGCGAGCGACAGCGCGTTGGCCGGAATGTCGGCCAGTGATTTCAGGATGAGTTTTGGTTTCATGGCTTGTCGTTTGTTGATGGTTTGTCTTGGTCTGTTTCAATTCTCTCGTCCCGCAGCGCGGGGAGAGGGCCAAGGAGAGGGGGCATGTATCGCCACCTCACCCCAACCCTCTCCCCCGCTTCGCGGCGGAGAGGGAGTTAAATTTCACCCGCCGCGGCGGGCTTTGAGGTTGCTCTTGAGCCGCTGCAAACGTTTGGTGGCACGGCTGGTGATCTGTTCGTGGAGTTGCGTCATGGCCTTGGCGAACGCGGCGCGCAGCGTGTGGTCGCGGCTCTCGGCGAAGACGTCCGGGCCGGGTGTCACCAGATGCACGTGGACTTGAAACGCCGGGCTGGCGTTCTCCAGGCGGACGAGTCGGACGTTGGCCTCGTCGATCTGGCGCGTCGCGCCGAGCGCGTGGAGCTGTTTTTCCACCCAGGCATCGATCATGTCGAGCGAGCGGATGTTGAGGTGTTGCACATTCATTCTCATGGTCGTCGTCATGTTTTTATTTGTTGGTTGTTGTTTGCCCTCACCCCGGCCCTCTCCCCATCCGATGGGGAGAGGGTGGCCAAAGGCCGGGCGAAGGCGTTGTAATCATCGCGAGCGGTTGTTGCCCATCAGGAGCGGCAGCAAGTGCCACAGGAAATACGCAAGCGAGGTGATGAACGCCGCCACGTAAGTCCACGCCGCCGCATCGAGAACCTTCTTCACGCCGAGCGCTTCTTCACCAGGCGCGATGAATCCGAAGTCGGCCAACACCGCCTTGGCGCGGCGCGACGCATCGAACTCGACCGGCAGCGTGACGAGGTTGAACAGCATGATCACACCCCACGCCACCGCCATGATGAGCGCGCCCGTCAACGGCTGAATGAGTCCGGTGAACAAACCGAGCGCCGGCAGCAACATCACGACGTAGTTCGCGTAAGTGGTGATGCCCACCGCCGCCATGCGCCAATGCAAAGGTTTGTAAGCGAGCGCATGCTGGATGGCGTGACCAGCTTCATGCGCCGCGACACCGAGCGCTGCGGGCGTGCGGCCGTGGAAGTTGTCCGGCGAGAGCACGAGGCGCTTGTGCAAGGGATCGTAGTGATCGCCGAGCATGCCTTCGCCCTCGGCGATCTCGACGTCGTAGATGTTTTTGCGCCGGAGGATTTCCGCGGCGACCTCCGCACCGGTTACCCCGGAGCGGACGATGCCTTGATTGTAACGGGCATAAACCGCTTTCACGCGCCACGCCGCCCAGAGCGAGAGCGCCATTGTGCCGATGAACAGTATCCAGATCATAACGTGCCTTTCTCTTTTGCCGCACCGCCGTGAGGCTCTCCTTGACCTCCAGCCCTCGGGCGGTGTTCACGTTGCGACAATAGGCACGACCGCGCGCGCCGACTAATATGCGTTTCCGAATGGACGCTTCGGTTAATCCGAAGCAAACTGCCGGCGCATGGAATGGCTAAATTATCATCACCTGCGATATTTCTACGTCGTGGCGAAGGAAGGCAGCCTCGCGCGCGCTGCGGCGAAGCTGCACGTCTCGCAGCCGTCCATCTCCGAGCAGATCCGCGAACTGGAAATTGCGCTGGGCGAAAAACTCTTCCGCCGCGAGGGCCGCAACAACAAGCTCACCGACGCCGGACAGGTCGTGTTCAATTACGCGGAGGAAATCTTCACGCTGGGCCGCGAACTGATGAGCGCCGTGAAGCAACGCCCCGGCACGCGGACGTTGCGCTTGAATGTCGGCGTGGCGGATTCGTTTCCGAAGCTGGTGACCAATGAGATCTTGAAGCCCGTCTTCGCGATGCCGCAGGCGGTGCACGTCGTGTGTCGCGAAGGGAAGATGGAGGATTTGCTCGCGCAGCTTGCCGCGCACCGGCTCGACCTCGTGCTCTCCGACGAACCCGCGCCGAGCAGCGCGAACTTCAAGGTGTTCAGCCACACGCTGGGCGAAAGCAGCGTCACGCTTTGCGCCGAAGCCAAGCTGGCCGCGAAGCTGAAGCGGAATTTTCCCAAGTCACTAAACGAAGCCCCGGCGCTCCTGCCGTCAGAGAACACCGCGTTGCGCCGCTCGCTGGAGACGTGGTTTCGTGCCCAGAATGTGAAGCCGAACGTCGTGGCGGAGTTTGAAGACCTTGCGCTGATGAAGGTGATGGCCGCCGAAGGCCGCGGGTTCATCGCCGTGCCGACCGTGGCGTTGAAGGAAGCTGTGACACGCTACCAGTTTCGCAGTCTTGGCCAGGCGACGAGTTGTCGGCTGCAGTTTCACGCCGTCACCGCCGAGCGGCGCATTGTGCATCCGGCCGTCCAATTTCTGACGCGGTCCGTGACGGGGAAACTGTTCTGAGCCGCCATGCCCGCCGAAGCCATGATTCACTGCGACGCGCTGACCAAGCGCTTCGGGCATTTCACGGCGGTGGATCAGGTGTCGTTCTCCGTGGCGAAGGGTTCCATCTTCGGTTTTCTCGGACCAAACGGTTCCGGCAAGTCCACCGTCATCCGGATGCTTTGCGGACTGCTGACGCCGAGTGAAGGCCGGGCAAGCATCGCCGGCTTCGATGTGACGCGCCAAACCGACGACATCAAAAGCCTCATCGGCTACATGTCGCAAAAGTTTTCGCTCTACGACGAACTGACAGCCCATGAGAACCTGAATTTCTACGGTCGGCTGTATGGCCTGCGTGGCGCGGCGTTGAAGCAGCGTTATGACGAGCTGGTGGCGTTGACGCATCTGGAGCCGTATCTCAAACGTCGTTCCGGCCAACTCTCCGGCGGCTGGCGGCAACGTCTGGCCATGGCGTGCTCATTGATGCACCGGCCCAGCGTGCTGTTCCTCGATGAACCGACGGCGGGCATTGATCCTGTGGCGCGGCGCGAACTGTGGGACCTGCTCTTCGAGTTTGCCGGCCAGGGCATGACGCTCTTTGTGACCACACATTACATGGACGAGGCCGAGCGCTGTTCGCATGTCGGCTACATCCACCTGTCGAAGCTCGTGGTCTGCGGCGAGCCGGACGACTTGAAGGCGCTGCCGTCGGTAAATCCGCCGAACACCCGGCGGCTCGACGTCACCTGCGATCATGTGACCAGCGGTTTGCAGGCGGTGCGACGCCTCCCCGGCGTGCAGGCCGCGACGGTGTTCGGGCAGTCCATGCACCTGCTCGTGGATGAAAATCTGTCCGAAGATTTTCTCCGCGCCGAACTGGCGAAGGTCCACATTCCGCACGCCGACATCCGTCCCATCGCGCCGTCGCTGGAGGACGTCTTTGTGGCGCTGACGACCAGCCAATCATCGCCGAAATGAAAACGCCCTTCCAAGGATTCACCGCCATCCTGCTCAAGGAGTTCACCATCGTGTTCCGGGACCCGACGACGCTGTTCTTCATGTTCTTTCCGCCGCTCATCCAGATCATTGCGTTCGGCTTCGCGCTCGACAACGACGTCAAGCACATGGGCCTGGTGGTGTTGAACGAGGACCGGAGCGTGGAAAGCCGGCAGTTCGTGGACAAGTTTGTGAACACCCAGACGTTTCGGGTCGTGGGCGAAGTCAACAGCGTGACGGAAATGGCGGAGGTCATCCGGCGCGGCAAGGCCTACGCCGGACTTCAGATTCCGCCGGATTTCACGCGCCGGCTGCACGCGGGCCGCAACGCCCAGGTGCAGGTGCTCGTTGATGGGTCGAACTCCACGACCGCCTTGCAGGCGTTGAACACGGCGATGGCTGTGGCGTTTCGGGAGTCGCTGGGCGTGCTGCTGCAACAGACCGGCCGGACTGAGCTGCCCATCGAGGTGCGGCCGCAGATGCTCTACAACCCTTCGATGCTCAGTCCGAACTTTTTCGTGCCGGGCGTCATCGGCATCGCGCTGCAAATTGCCACGGTCTTTGCCACGGCCATGTCCATCGTGCGGGAACGGGAGCGCGGCACGCTTGAACAGCTGCAGGTCAGTCCGCTGTCGTCGGGCGGTCTCATGCTGGGAAAGCTCACGCCCTACCTGATCATCTCCACGCTGATGGCGCTGGCCTTCTTTGTCATCATGCGCTGGGTGTTTCTCATCCCGATCCAGGGCAGCATCCTGTTCCTGTGCCTTTCGGCCCTGCTCTACATCTTCGCGCTGCTGAGCCTGGGGTTGTTGATTTCCACGCGGGCGCAAAACCAGATGCAGGCGCTTCAAATGAGCATGCTGTTCATTCTGCCGTCGGTGTTCTTCTCCGGATTCATCTTCCCGCGCGAAACCATGCCGGCGTTTTTCTACGGCGTCAGCACGCTGCTGCCGGCGACGTATTTCATCGAGCTGATGCGCGGCATTGTGCTGCGCGGCGCGACGATCACCGAGTTCTGGTTTCACCTGGCGATGCTCGCGCTGATTGGCGGGGTGCTGTTCAGCCTGTGCGCGCTGCGCTACCGGAGGAACCGCGGTTGAGCGCGTCCGTTTCATCGGCGGCCAAGGCTCCCCGGCTGCGGCTGCGCATCACGGCTGCGGCGGAGAACTTCGTTCGCGGCGGGCATCCGTGGATTTTTGCCGACAGCGTCCGGGAGGCAAACCGTCCGGGCCTCCTGGGCGAACTCGCCGTGGTCTTTGACCGGAAGGATAAATTTCTCGCCGTGGGTTTGTTCGATCCCGACTCGCCCATCCGCGTCCGGGTTCTTCATGCCGGAAAGCCGCTGACCCTCGATGATGCCTGGTGGTCCGGTCAGCTTGCGCGGGCGGTTGAACGTCGGGCGGCATTGTTCGATGTCACAACGACTGGTCGCCGACTCATCAACGGCGAAAGCGATGCCTGGCCGGGCTTGGTGCTGGACCGCTATGACACCACGCTGGTGATGAAGATTTATACCGCCGCGTGGTTGCCGCGGATCAGCGAACTCACCGGCCTGATCCAAAGCCAGCTTGCGCCCGAGCGGCTAGTGCTGCGCCTGAGCCGCAACATCCAGGACATCGCCCGCCGTCAGTTTTCCGTCATGGACGGTCAGATTCTGTCCGGCGCTCCCTTGTCCGGTGCGGTGACCTTTCTCGAAACCGGCATCCGCTTCGAGGCGGAAGTGTTGCGCGGCCAGAAGACCGGGTTCTTTCTCGATCAGCGGGAGAATCGCCGGCTGGTCGGCAGTCTGGCGGAAGGACGCCGGGTGTTGAACGCGTTCAGTTTCTCCGGCGGCTTTTCCCTGTATGCGGCGCGCGGCGGCGCGAAATCAGTGACAGACCTCGACATCAGCAGTCACGCGCTGGCCAGTGCGCAGCGCAATTTCGCCCTGAATCAAACCGCCGCCGCCATCGCCCGCTGCCCGCATGAATGTGTGCAGGCGGACACGTTTGCATGGCTGGAGGCAAATCCCGGGCGGCAGTTTGACCTGATCGTTCTCGATCCGCCCTCGTTCGCCAAACGTGAGACGGAGCGGGCCAACGCCATCCAGGCTTACGAACGGCTGTCGCTGCTGGGGATTGGCCGGCTGGCCAACGGCGGTGTGCTGGTGTCGTGCTCGTGTTCCGCGCATGTGTCGGCCGAGGAGTTCTTCGACGCCGTCCGCCGGGCGGCGCGCAAGTCGGGGCGTAACTTTTCCGAACTGCGCACAACCCGGCATGCGCCGGATCATGCGGCGACGTTTGTCGAGGCGGAATACCTCAAGGGGATCTACCTGAAGTTCGGCTGACCAATCAGGAACTCCTGACCGTCAGCGCGCGTTTCACCTTCACGAGCAGTTCATGGCTGGAGAAGGGCTTTTGCAGGAAGGTGGTTTCGTCATCCGTGTTGCCGGTGCGGGCGATGCCGCTGATGCGCAGGACGCGGGTGTGCGGCGAGAGATTGCTGACATGCTCGGCCAGCTCGCGCCCGCTCATCGAAGGCATGACCAGGTCGGTGATGACCAGATCAACCAGCGGTTCACCGCGTGAAATAATCTCCAAAGCTTTCTGACCGCTGTTGGCGGTGAGGACGCGGTAGCCAAAGGTGGAGAGAATCGCCTGCCCGACCGAGAGCATCAGTTCCTCGTCATCCACCATGAGCACGGTCTGGGTTCCGTGCAGGTCGCTGGCGGCGGGCGCATGGTCCCGGACGATTTTCTTTTCCGCCGGCAGATAAATGCGAACGGACGTTCCGGCGCCGGGCTGCGAGGAGATGGCCACGCCGCCGCCGTGGTTGGTGATGATTCCATACACCAGCGCCAGGCCCAGTCCGCGGTGCCGCCCATCCTTCTTCGTCGTGAAGAACGGCTCGAACACCCGTGGCAGAACTTCCGGGTCGATGCCTGCGCCGTTGTCAATGATCTCGATGCAGACGTAGTTGCCCGCGGCGAGGCGAAGGTTGCGGTCCTGCGCGGCCTCGGCCAGCTCGACGTTGCGGGTTTGCACCGTGACGCGCCCGTTGGCGGTGATGGCGTCGGCGGCGTTGTCGAGAATCTTCGACATGGCCTGGAGCAGCTTGGGTTCGTCGAACTTCGCGGCGAACAGATGCCGTCCCGGCTGTGCCTGCCATTCGATGGGCTCCGGGCGGGCGGCGCGGGCGGCATCGATGCTGCGCTGGGCGAGCGAGTTCAAGTTGCCGGCGGACTGTTCGCGCGGCTCCTTTTTTTCCTGGCGGCTGAAGGCGGAGAGGTCGCCGGCGATTTCCGCGGCGCGGGCGGCGGCCTTCTCGACCTGGACGAGCGAATGACGCCAGGGATGGTTCGGGGGCGTCTGTCCGAGCAGCAGCGAAGTGTGGCCGAGGATGCCGGTGATGGCGTTGTTGAAGTCGTGCGCCATGGTGCGCGCGAGCTGCAGGGCGCACTCGAGCTTTTGCTTGTGCGCGGAAATCACCTCGGTGTGTCCCGGGGCATGGGCGGGGCCGCCGGGCAGGAGCTGGAAGATGAAATACTTTTGCTCGTCCTTGGAGAACGAACAGAGCGACACGGAAAACAGGCTCGCGCCGCCGCCCTTGATGCGGAACTTCAGCAGGACGGAATCAATCGGCGACCGCTCCCAGTTGGCGAGGAACTGTTCCGCCGACGGGCCAAACCCCTCCGTCCAGATGGCGGCCAGCAGGGGTTTTTCACCTTCGACGACGGAGCCGAACACTTTGATGGCGCTCGGATTTGCCCGCAGAATCACGCCGCCTGAATCCACCAGCAAGGCGGGCCAGCCGGCATGATCCAGCGCAAATACAACTTCAGACTTCATCGCCGAAAACACATCAGAACCAAAACTCAAGGCACGCTGACAAACGCAGCGGGCAGCAGCTCACTCACCGTAAATTCACGAACCACGGACAGCTTGCGGCTGTCCGCGACCAACACCATCGCCTGGGGCGCATACTCCGCCAGCAACTGCCGGCACGCACCGCAGGGCATCGGCCCGCCGGGCGCCGGCGCGACCACGGCGATGGCCACAAAATCTTTTGCGCCCTCGGTCAGCGCCTTGAACAGGGCCACCCGTTCCGCGCAGCAGGTCAGGCCGTAGCTCGCGCTTTCGACGTTGGCGCCGCCGATGATTTTGCCCGACCGCGTCAGCAGGGCCGCGCCGACTTTAAAATTCGAATACGCCGCCGCCGCGCGCCGCCGCGCGGAAGCCGCGGCGCGAACGAGGGCCGTTTTATTGATTCTCGCCATGACACTTCGCAAAGTTTTTCAACAGGCCTGCGGCCCGGGCGCCGACCCGTTCCGCGGTTTCCAGAACTTCGTGGTGCGAAATTTTTCCACGGCTCATCCCCGCGGCGAGATTGGTGATGCATGACAACCCGGCCACGCGCAGACCGCATTGCCGGGCCGCGATGGCCTCCGGCACCGTGCTCATGCCGACGGCGTCGGCGCCCAGCCGGCGAAAGGCCCGGATTTCCGCCGGAGTTTCATAGCTGGGTCCGCTCACCGCCAGGTAAACGCCGGCGCGAAGCTTCATCCGCGAAACCGTCGCCGCGCGGCGCAAAAGCCGGCGCATCCCCGCATCATAGGTATCGGTCAAATCAACGAACTGCCTAAGCCCCGGCAGCTTCGGGCCGCGCAGCGGATTCACGCCCATGAAATTGATGTGATCGGTGATGACCATGAAATCCCCGGGGTGGAATTTGGCATTGATGCCGCCGGCGGCATTGGTCAGCAGGACGTCGCGGACTCCCAAGGCGGCAAGGGTGCGGATGGCAAAGGTGACCTGCTCCAGCGAACGGCCTTCATAGTAATGCACGCGGCCGCTGAGGAGGATCACCGGCGTTTCGCCCAGAGTTCCGAAGACGCATTCGCCAGCGTGGCCTTCAACCCGCGTTGAGGCAAAGCCGGGGATTTTGGCGTAGGGAATCCGCTTGGTCACCGCCGTTTCCCGGAGCACGTGATGAAAACCGCTGCCGAGCACGATGGCCAGGCGGGAGGTGGACGGCAGCAGCTTCCGCAGTCGAGCGGCGGCGCTGTCAGGGTGAAGTCCGGTCATGTTGGAGCCGAAAAAATCTTCCGCGCCTGGCCGTTGCCAGCGGCGGGCGAACAAAAGCGGATGCCATGACGGGCGAAAAAAGGCTCGGTCTCAAATTCGGTTGAGACCGGCTTGCGGCGGCGCGGAAGATGTGGAGAACCGAACGTTAACGCTTGGCGCGTTTGGCGGCCGGCTTGCGCTTCGCGGCCGGGGCTGATTTTTTAGTGGTTTTTTTCGCCGCCTTGGTTTGTTTTTTTGTGGCCATAGGTTTTCTTTTGTTCTTGGATGATCCAAGTCCACGGACATTAGGGGTATCCTTGGCAATACGCAACCCCGCCTTGATTTATTTCACCGGTGCAATACTGTCCTTTTCCTGATTTATGCAACTGAACAATGAAGAGATACGGCGCTACTCCCGGCATTTGATCCTGCCGGAAGTCGGGTTGGCGGGACAGAAGAAGATCAAAGGCACCAGCGTTCTGTGCATCGGTGCCGGCGGCCTGGGTTCCCCGATCGCGATGTATCTCGCCGCGGCCGGCATTGGCAAAATCGGCATCGTGGACTTCGACACCGTCGATTACTCCAACCTCCAGCGCCAGATTCTGCACACCGACGCCGACGTCGGCCGCCCCAAGGCGCAGTCGGCCAAGGAAACCATCGCGGGCATCAACCCCAACTGCGAGGTGGTCATCCACAACACCCGCATCTCCTCCGAGAACGCCCTCGACCTGATCCGTCCCTACGACATCGTGGTGGACGGCACCGACAACTTTCCGACGCGCTACCTGACCAACGACGCCTGCGTGCTGCTCAACAAGCCGAACGTCTATGGCTCGATCTTCCGCTTTGAAGGCCAGGCCAGCGTGTTCGCACCGCACCTGGGCGGACCCTGCTACCGCTGCCTTTATCCCGAGCCGCCGCCGCCGGGCATGGTGCCGAGCTGCGCCGAGGGCGGCGTGCTGGGCGTGCTGCCGGGCATCATCGGCTGCATCCAGACCACGGAAATTTTGAAGCTCGCCCTGGGCAAGGGAACCTCGCTCGTCGGCCGCCTCATGCTCTTCAACGCGCTCGACATGAAGTTCCGCGAGCTGAAGCTGCGCAAGGACCCGGCGTGCCCGATCTGCGGCACCAACCCGACCATCAAGGAACTGATCGACTACGAAATGTTCTGCGGCATCCAGCCGGAACCGGCGGAGCCCGTGGGCAACCCGGACGAAGTCACCGTGCAGGAGATGAAGAAGGCCTTGGACAATCCGAACCTCGGCATCAAGGTCATTGACGTGCGCGAGCCGGACGAATACGAGATTGCGAAGGTGAACGGCGTGCCGTTGCTGCCGTTGAGCCAGATCAACGAACGCTTCACCGAACTCGATCCGAACACGACCTATTACATCCACTGCAAGGCTGGCGTGCGCTCCTTGAAGGCGCTACACTTCCTGCGGCAGCAGGGCTTCAAGTATTTGAAGAGCGTCAAAGGCGGCATCACGGCGTGGAGCGATGAAATCGACCACAACGTGCCGCGCTACTGAGTCGCTGAAATCCAAAACAAGCGGCCCCGGTGAACTTGCATTCGCCGGGGCCGGTTGCTTTTAAGCCTGGAGTTTTAACGGAAGTTCGCCTGCACGGTCACGTTCTTGGACATGATGATCGTGATGGTCGGGCTGCTGCTGGTGATGTCGCCGGTCCAGCCTTTCCAGACCGAGGACTTGTCGGTCACGTCAGGCGTGGCGGTGATGGTCACCACGGTGCCGGGCGCGAACACCATTCCCGAGGAACTGGAACCGGTCGGCGAGAGGGTTGCTGTGACTTATGAGCGGTCATTTGATGCGGAGAAAGCCGTTTCGGGAGTCGACAAAACCAGGATTCAATGGGCCTTCAACCAATAAGAATCCGCCACCGTTGCCGTATTCGACGAGGACGATTTGACGTATTCAACCTTCGCCGCCGCCACGCCGATGGTGACGCGCAGATATCCTGAACTGCCGAAGATGACCCCGCTCTTGTAACCGTATTCCGCCGCACTGCGCGTGCTGCCGTGCGGGTCGCCGGGCTGCGGACATTCCTGATACACGATGCCGTCCAGCTCCTGCTTCACGTAGAGATGATCGTGGCCATGGAAGACGGCGTTCACGTGATTTGCAACGAGCAGTTGATGAATCGGCATGGCCCAGCCCGGACGATGCGCCGCGAAGTCATTCGTGCCGTCGGCGTTCTTGCCGCCCCATTCGTAGAGCGACGCGATCTCCACGCCGCCGCGACACTGCCGGTCTTTGCCACCGACGAGGTGATGGATGAACACGAACTTGAATTTCGCCCGGCTGGTTTCGAGCGTGCGCCTGAGCCAGTCGTATTGCTCCTTGCCCAGCGTGAAAACCCAGTTGTCATCGTCGCGCCGGGCACGTGGGGAATACCAAAACGGATCAAGCGCGATGAACAGGGCGTTGTTCGTCTCCCACTCATAATAGTTGCGTCCACCCGGCGCGAGCGGTTCGGGGAAATATTTGATGCGCATCGCGCGCGACCATTGGGCCAGACAGTTCGTCGTGCCATCGTTGTAACGCCCGCTCTCGCCGTCGTGATTGCCGATGACCAGATGCACCGGCGCGCCGAGTAAAGCGAAATAGCGCTGCTGGTCCAGGTATTGTTGCGCGGCAGCAAGGCGGTTCGTGTGCTTCTCGGACATGAAGGTGTCGCCAAGGTCGATGTGAAAGGCCGGCTTGTCCGCTGCGGCGCGCTTCAAGGTGCGCTGATAAAAGTCGCGGTCCGTGTGGTCATCCAGATGGGAATCGGCGGTGATGGTGAAAACCAACTCGTCTCCAGCGAAAACATTGAGCGCCACCGAAAAGACGGCAATGATTCCAGCCGTCACAGATTTACGGAATTTCATTGCTGTGCCTTTCGTTTTCCACCGCCGCGCTTGGCTTCCGTTGGCTTCGTCGGGTCGTAGCTCGGATTTGGTTTGGGCATTTGCGCGTTCATTGCTTTGAGATACGCCATCAGCCGCGCGTCGAGTTCCTTTGCCTTGTTCGCCATCTGCGACGCCAAGTCGCGGCGCTCGCCTGGGTCGCTCGCGACGTTAAACAACTTCAACGCGCCCGTTTCGTAAACGTGGATGAGTTTCAAGTCGTCCACGTAAATTGCCGAGGCCGGGCCTTGTGCGTCCTTGTCATAATGCGGAAAATGCACCACGAGCTCCTCGCGCGGCCGTTTCACCTCGCCCTCGCCGCTCGGGAAAGCGCCGGCAAAACTTCCGCCTTCCAAACCGTGCGGCAGCGTCTCCTTCGCCCCCGCGAGTTCGGCCAAAGTTGGAAACAAGTCCGTTTGGGTGACCCGCACGTGCGAGCAGACGCCCGCCTTCACGCGCGGGCCGGCGACGAGGAGCGGCACGCGCAGGCCGCCGTCCCAGACCGTGCCTTTGCCGCCGGAGAGCGGCGGATTTCGCCCCGGCGATCCGTGGTCGGTGGTGTAAATGAAATACGTATTGGCCTTCAACCCGAGGCGCTCAACCGCATCGAGCAATTGACCCAGTGTCCGATCCACCAGGGCGGCTTCATCGTCCGCGGATTTCGCCGGACCATTCCCGCCGCCCTCGGGCTGATTCGGATAATGGGACAGTTGCAGGTAAAACGGCTTCCCTGACTTCAGCTGGCGCTGCATGAAATCGATTCCCTCGGCCGTCATGGCCAGCGCCTGCTTTGGATTCGGCGCGGCGACATTGTCAGGCCCGCCGTTGCCGGTTGCGCCATCGCTTTCATCGAACCCATGCCGGCCCGGATCGACCCGTCCAAGATGCCATTTCCCGAAATGCGCCGTGGCATAGCCGGCGCCTTTCAAAAATTCCGCAACGGTGACGGTTTCGGGGGGAAGCTCCAGTTGCGGCCACGGCGTGAGCAGCTTGGCACCTGTGTTGAGCAGCTCGCCCTCCCGCAAACCGCGGCGGCCGTCGCCAACAAAGGTCATGTGCAGTTGGGCGGGGTTGTAGCCGGTCAGCAGCGCGGCGCGCGACGGAGTGCAGCGGGGCGAGGCGGCAAGCGCCTCGGAGAACCGCATCCCCGCGGCGGCCAGACGCTCCAGGTTTGGTGTTTGAATCGTCCTGCTTTTTGAAGCCGGATTCCGGTCATCCATTTGAACTGATGAACTGCTCCAGCCCGCGCCCTCACCGAGCACGACGATGAAGTTGGGGGGTGTCGCGGCAAATGAGCGGGCCAAAATCAAACCGCAGATCAAACCAAGGCCCCCGCATTTCAGCGCGCGCCGGCTTAAAAGTTGTCGTTGCAACATCATGGCTTCATGTCCTCGTCACGGCTTCGTCGCCGGGAAAAACCTGCCTGTGTCCAGCGGTTCCAGTTTGGCGGTGAGCGGACGCGAGTAGAGGTAGGCCTCGGCGCTCTTGTAGTCGTCGAGGTTGCGGATCTTCATCAGCGCGGCGCGTTGTGAATCGGTGAGCGTGCGATTCACCTTGGCGAAGGCCATCGTGTAGAGCCAGGACATCTCGCCGTCGAGTTCGCCGTAGTGGCGGCCGAGTGCCAGGACTTTGGCGCGGTCCGGTGTTTCGCCGGCGAGATATTTGCGCAGCTCGGTCGCGATGGCACGGCGCACTTCGATGGTTTCGTTGATGGCTTTCTTCTGCTTCGCAATGATCCCGGTGACTTCGGCGCGTTGCTCGGCGATGAGCGTGTCGAGGAAATCGCCGCCGCCATCGCCGGTGCGCGAAAGGCTGATGTCGTAGTCGCGTTTGCCCATCGCCGGCATGTCCTTCATGTAAAAGCCGCCGAAGTATGTGCCGTGCCGCTCAGGACAGAAATAAGTGTCGGCGTCCAGATTGCCGGCGGTCCAACTGAAAAACTCACTCGCGTAGGTCATGTAAGCGACGTTGAAAATCTGCGGCTTGCCACGACCGGTCTCGCGAATCTTGTCGCGCTCATCAACCGCGGGCCAGGAGTTAAAATCGCCGAACTTCATCTTTGCGAAATAGGCCTTCTGCTCGGGCGTGAGCGAACGCCAGACCTGCGCCATCACCTCGGCGCGACGTAAACTCAGCTCCGCATCCTTCTCAAAGATGTCGCCGACATGCTTTACGACGGCGGCTTCATTCAGTCCTTCGCTACCGGCGGGAATCTGTGCGTAAAGCTGGCGATGGAACGCCTTGATCAGCGGCAGCCGCATCCGCGCGAGCGCTTCGAGTTGTGACGATTGTTCCTCGGCGAGATCGAGGAACTTCTGTTTCTGCTCGGTATTCAGCGTGGCGAGCACATTGCCCGCGACGCGATTGAGGAACATCGGATTGTGTCCCTTCACCGCGACGTCGATGTCGCGCATGTATTGGAAGCCAAAGAAGTCGCAGACCTTGCCGGGCGGGATGAACGTGGACGCCCCGAAGTCGCCGGTGATGAACGCCAACCCATTGAACGCGATGGTGTGGAGCTGCGCCTTGTCGGAGACGGCTTGTTGGATGGAATACTTTTGCGCTGGGGAAAGTCTTCCGGGCTCGTGCTGTTCAGGTGCGCTTGAGGCGAGGAAAGGCAGGCCCAGGATTGTGAAAATCTGAAATAGCCGATGCGGTTTCATGGTCGCAGCCTGCCATGGCCGACCTTAAGTTATGATGAAGTCTTTAGTTCATCGACAGGGCCTGCCTACATTGGCTTAACCATCATTTCTTCCGCCCGACTTGCGAACCCAGCACCTTCAGCGCGAATTGCTCGTAAGGCGTCAGCACCCGGCCGTGGGCGAGGGTTTCGTGGACGGCCTGAAGCGTCATGCAGAAATCAAGGTCGTGCAGCGGACGGTTGCGGACGATGCGTTTTTGCCAGCGGGCTTCGTCGTTGATTTCCATGACTTCCTCGTTGCCGCCAGGGCGGAAGGACATCAGCCAGTCGTCGCGTTTGATGAAACCGTCCTGCTCGCCGCGGGATTCAAACCACTCGTCGCAGAGCATCAGGCAGATGGATTTGCCGTGGTTAGAACCGAGCCGGTAAAAGACCACGCGCGCCTGAAAGTCGCAGAAATGGTCGAAGGCAATCCGCTCCGCTTCCGCCGGAGCGGGCGTGATCTGGGTTTGGAACGTCAGCCGGTAGCCGCCGGCCTCGGGGGCTTTTTCAAAGCAAAGATTCTCGTCGTAGATCCACACGATCTCCGTGGGCAGGCGCTTCTGACTGAGCTGCTGTTTCCATTCCTTCATGGCCATTTCGAAGGAAGGACGGGCGAATTGGGGAAGGTTTGCCATAATTAAAATGCGGTTTGCTTGAACCAGTCGACGAACGCGGGAATGCCTTTGTCGATCTTCGTCTGCGGATTGTAGCCCAGCTTGGCGCGGGCCTTGGAAATGTCGGCAAAGGTCAGCGGCACATCACCGGGCTGCATCGGCTGGCGATCAATGATCGCCTTCTTGCCCAGCGCGTCTTCGAGCAGCTGAATCATGTAGCTCAGCTTCACGGTCTGCGATTCGCCAAGGTTGAAAATCTCGTAGCCAAATTCCTTTTGCGTGCAGGCCATGATGCCATCAAGGATGTCCGCGACGTAGGTGTAATCGCGGGCCGTGGAGCCGTCGCCGAAGACGGGGATGGGTTTTCCGGCGGTGATGAGCTTGGCGAACTTGTAGATCGCGAGATCCGGACGCTGACGCCGGCCATAGACCGTGAAGAAGCGCAGCATCACCACGTCCATTCCGTAGATGTGATGATAAACGTGGCCGAGCGCCTCGCAGCAGAGCTTGCTGGCGGCGTATGGCGAGATGGCGGAGAAGATCGGGTCGGTTTCCGCAAACGGCATCTTGGAGTTCACCCCATAGACCGAAGACGTGGACGCCATGGTGATTTTCTTCACGCCGGTTTTGCGGGCGGCTTCGAGGATGTTGACGGTGCCTTCGACGTTGACGCGTTGATACAGGACGGGGTCGAGCAGGCTGGGGCGAACGCCGGCGCGGGCGGCGAGGTGGATGATCTGGTCGAACTTGACGCTGGCGAACAGGTTTTCGACGGCAGCGCGGTCGGTGATGTCGCCTTGGACGAATTGGAACGGCAGTCCGAGCGATTGGATTTCGGCGAGATTGCGCTGCTTGAACTTGGGGTCGTAGAAATTGTTGAGGTCGTCAAAGGCCCAGACGGCGTGGCCCGAACGGAGCAAACGCTCGCAGAGGTTCGATCCAATGAATCCGGCGCCGCCGGTGACGAGAAAATTCATGCGAGGACGCTAGCAATGAGGAGGAAGGCTGTCGAGGGTGGAGGAAAACTTAAACTGTTTAATCAACTCTGTTTTGTGGTTTTTTAAATAACGGCCAAATATTTGCGAGAATGTAAACGAGCATGCACCACATAAACATCAAAAGCCAACCCATGCGTGGCACTTCTTCGTGGTCCTCATCCCAACCTCCAAGTGAATCTGGCGGAGCGGGAAAATACCAATAGACGGCAGCAAGAATGCCCCATCCCACCAGTATCGAAAAGACAACCCCTCGCGCTCGAAATCGTGCCACCAACCATGCTGAACCGATTAGCACGAGGACATCTGCCATGATGCGAATAATTGCCCACACACGTTTAAGATTTGTTAAGCCAAACCTATTCTGTTCAATGGCTCATTGGTTACCGCAAGCTTTGCGCCCCAAAAATATATTGTCCAGAGATTATCGCTCGAACTCAGTTGTGCCACGGATTAAATGGATGTGATCACTTTCAATCTACGTCCATCGGTGTTTCATCCGTGGCCAAATAATTGTTCCATTTTCCATCTTCCATCTTCCCCCCGCCTCGCTATATTTCGCGCGCCATGTCAAACAACACTGTGCTCCAACTCGATTTGCCCGGAATCAAAAAAGTCCGCTCCGGCAAGGTCCGCGAAGTCTTCGACCTCGGCGAGAGCTTCCTGCTCGTCGCCAGCGACCGCATCTCGGCGTTCGACGTGATCATGCCCAACGGCATTCCGCACAAGGGCGCGGTGCTGACGCAGATCTCCCATTTCTGGTTCGAGAAGTTTGCCTCGCTCGTGCCGAATCACCTGCTCGCCAAGGCCAACGATCCCTTGCCCGCGAACTTGCAGCCCTATGCCGACAAGCTGGCGAAGCGTTCCATGATCGTGAAGAAAGCCAAGCCGCTCGCCATCGAATGTATCGTGCGCGGCTACCTTTCCGGCAGCGGCCTGAAGGAATACAAGAAGTCCCAGACCGTCTGCGGCATCAAACTGCCCGGTGGTCTGGTGGATTCCTCCGAACTGCCCGAACCCATCTTCACGCCGTCCACCAAGGCGGAACAAGGCCATGACGAGAACATCAACTTCGAGCAGGCGTGCGGCATTGTCGGCAAAGACCTCGCCACGCAGGCGCGTGACCTGAGCCTGATGATTTACAAGGCGGGCCGGGATTTTGCCCGTCAACGCGGCATCATCATTGCCGACACCAAATTCGAGTTCGGCCTGTTCGACGGCAAATTGATCCTGATTGATGAAGTGTTGACGCCGGATTCCTCGCGGTTCTGGCCGGCGGATCAATATGCGCCGGGCAAAGGCCAGCCGAGCTTTGACAAGCAGTTTGTCCGCGATTACCTCGAAACCCTGACGTGGGACAAGACGCCGCCGGGACCGAAACTGCCGGACGATGTCGTCGCGAAAACTTCGGCGAAGTATCTGGAAGCCTATGAACGGTTGACCGGCCGGAAGTTGTGAAATGTCGCTGCCGGTCAAATTGATTTCCACGGATTTCGACGGCACGATCTTCGCCGAGTTCGAGAATCCGCCGATTGCACCGCGATTTGTGGAGCTGGTGGCCGACCTCCAACGGCGCGGCGCCAAATGGGTCATCAATACCGGCCGAGACCTTTCCAGCCTGATGGAATCCCTCGGGCGGGCGAAAATTTCCATTCAGCCGGACTTTCTCGTGGTTGTGGAGCGGGAGATTTACCGGCACAACGGAGTCAGCTACGTGGGAGATGAACGGTGGAACCACGAATGCACCCAGGCGCATCAGGAAATTTTTGCGAAGGTGCGCCAGGATTTGCCGCGTCTGGTGGAATGGGTCAACGCCCGGTTCAGGGCGACGGTGTATGAGGATCCGTATTCCCCATTTTGCTTGATTGCCGGCAACAACGCCGACGCCGACAACATTATCGAATATTTGGAGGAGTATGCGCGTTCCATTCCCAAATTAACGGTTGTCCGTAACGATATTTACGCGCGATTCAGTCATGCCGCCTTCAACAAAGGCACCGCCTTGGCCGAGTTGACGCGGCAGTTGAAGCTTCAACCGACCGAGGTTTTTGCGGCCGGCGATCATTTTAATGACCTGCCGATGCTCTCCCGGAACTATGCCGGCTGGCTGGTCACTCCCCGCAACGCCATTGAAACCGTCAAAGCCGCCGTGCGGAGCCAGGGTGGACACGTCAGCGAACTTCCCCATGGCCATGCGGTGGCGGAGGGATTGGCAAAATTTGCCGGCCGGGAAATCAGTTCAAAATAATTGCTCACCCGCTCGACCTTCAAAAACACCTGTGCTAATGGCCCGATTGGTGACATTAGAAATTGACTGGTTTGACCGTACTGATAGTGTGTCATGGCAACGGTATTCACGCTGATTCCTCAAGCGCGTTTCCATTTGCGAAACGATCGAATTTGAACAGGTAATTTCATGAGCGACACAACAAAGGCCGCATCGTCCCCCGGCGGTGCCAACAAAGTTTCCAAAGTATCCGAGGCAGTCATCCGCATTGCCGGCAACTCCCAGGATGGCATCCAGGCCATCGGCGGTTTTCTGGCCCGTCTGGCCGGCCGCAGCGAACAGGAAGTCATGACCTTCATGACGATTCCCTCCACCATTTCCGGCGGACCTTCCATTTTCCAGGTTCGCATCGGCTCCGGCGAAGTCCTGAGTGCCGGTGACGAGGCGGACGTGCTGCTGGCGTTTTACCAGCACTCCTACGAAGGCCACATCAACTCGCTGAAAAAGCAGGGCATCGTGCTTTACGACGCCGACCACGTGGAACCGAAGCCGGAGTGGACCGGCAACTATCATCACGTCGGCATTCCCATTTCCAGCCTGACCATCGAGGCCATCGGCGGCACGGCCAAGGACAAGGGCAAGAACATCTTCGCCCTCGGTCTGATCGCCAAGATGTTCGACCTGAACATCCCGAAGCTCGAAAAGCTCATCCACGAGCGTTTCGGCGGCAAGGACGAGAGCATCGTCAAGAACGCCCTCCTCGCCTTCCACGCAGGTTACGGCTACGAAGTCGGCAAGCTCATCGAGACTTTCCAGTTCAAGGACAGCGCCAAGAAGGAAGGCCAGCAGGTCGTCATGAACGGCAACGAAGCGATTGCCTACGGCTTGATTGCCGCCGGCGTTCGTTTTGGCGCCGGTTATCCGATCACCCCGTGGTCGGACATCATGGAAGCACTGCGCCGCGAACTGCCGAAATACGGCGGTTCCTTCATTCAATGCGAGGATGAAATCGCCTCGGTCTCCATGGCCATCGGCGCGAGTTACGCCGGCCGCGTGGCGGTGACGGGTTCCAGCGGTCCGGGCATCGCCCTCAAGACCGAAGCCATCGGCTGGGCCGGCATGGCTGAAGTTCCGCTGGTCGTCGTGAACATCCAGCGCGGCGGTCCGTCAACCGGCATGCCGACGAACATTGAGCAGTCCGACCTCAACATCGCCTGCTACGGCGGTCATGGTGATTCCCCCCGCGTCGTGCTCGCGCCGTCGAACGTGGAAGACTGTTTTTACACCGCCATCGAGGCCGTCAACATCGCCAAGAAGTACAACACCCCGGTGTTCATTTTGAGCGACCAGGCAATTGCCACCCGCATCGAGGCGTTCACCGAACCGAACTTGGAAAAGGTCTGCCAGGACATCTCCCCGAGCCTGGAACCGGTGGCCGACTACAAGCCCTACGATTTGAACGCGACCGACGGCGTCACTCCGCGCGTGGTTCCCGGCACCCGCATCATGAGCGGCAAATATCCCGTGGCGACCGGCCTGGAACATGACGAGATGGGCCATCCGACCGGTTCTCCCAAGCTGCACATGCAGATGACGGCCAAGCGCCGCAAGAAATTCCAGGCGCTGGCGGCCAGCCTGCCGGCTCCGAAGGTGTATGGCCCGAACGAAGGCAACGTGCTTTTGGTGGGCTGGGGTTCCACAGAAGGCCCGATCCGCGAGGCCGTGGATCGCGCCCGCGCCGCTGGCGACAGCATCTCCTCGATCAACATCCGGCACATCAATCCGCTGCCGCCCGGCTTGGAAAACATTTTCTCCGGCTTCCATCACATCCTCGTGGTTGAAATCAACGACGAGGGCATCTACGGCTGCGGCGGCCAGCTGGCCACGCTCCTGCGTTCCCGTTACGCCAATCCGAAGATCCGCGGCATCAACAAGACCGACGGCCTCACCTACAAGGTGAAGGAGATTCTCGCCGCGGTGAAAGACAAGCTCGCCCAACCCTCCAGCAACGGCAAAGCCGTTCATGCCTGAAATTTAACCGAACATAGCCTTATGAGTTCTCCCCTCACTGACATTCCCGCCCGCGGCGGCAACATCGTCGCGGTCAACGCCCCGGCCGGCGCCCCCGCCGATGCCGAGCGCAAGGGCCTGACGAAGAAAGAAATCGCCGCCGACCATCCGACATGGTGTCCCGGCTGCGGCGACTTCTCGGTGCTCGCGCTCTATTTCAAGCTCATCGAAAAGCGCAAGCTCTGGCATGAAAAGATCACCACCGTGGCGGGCATCGGCTGCTCCAGCCGCTTCCCGTATTTCGTCCAGGCCCACGGCGCGCACTACATTCACGGCCGCGCCCTTTCGTTCGCCAGCGGCATTTCCCTGTCGCGCCCGGACCTGCATCTGTTCGTGTTTGGCGGCGACGGCGACGCGTTCTCCATCGGCGGCAACCATTTCAACCACACCGCGCGCAAGAACATTAAGATGACCTATTGCGTCATGGACAACTGGGTGTATGGCCTGACCAAGAAGCAGACCTCGCCCACCTCGCCGCTCGGTTTCAAGAGCAAGACGGACGGCTGGGGCGCGGTGGATTATCCCATCAACCCCATGAAGCAGGCGATTGCCGCGGGGGCCACGTTTGTCGCGCGCACCACGCATTCCAATCCCAACCATGTCCTCGCCATGATGGAAGCGGCGATGGATCACGACGGCTTCAGCTTCATTGAATGCCTCAGCGAATGCGTCGAGTTCTACGAAGGCGCGTTCGACGCCAGCAACCCCCGCAAGGGCGGCGTGTTCAAGGAAGTGCCCAAGGACCACGACGTCACGGATGAAATGGCCGCCTACAAGCTGGCCGACGAGTCCTTCCCCGGCTACTTCGGCATCTTCCGCAAGGTCAGCAAGCCGACCAAGAACGTCAAGGAGGCCGGCATCCAGACCGCCCTGCGCGAAAAGGTCAAAGGCCTCAAGGATTGGGAAATCCTCCAGAAGACTTTTGACCGTCTGAAGTAAACTTCCTCACAGTTTTCACTGCGGGCCCGGGGAGCGATCTCCGGGCCCGCAATTTTTTGTGGCGCCCCCCGCGCAAATCGGGAATCGTAAAATCCGAGTATGCCGATCTACGAATTCGCCTGCCCGAAGTGCCGGAAGATTTTCAGCTTCCTTTCCAAGCGCATCCGTCCGGACCGGCTGCCGGTCTGCCCGAAGTGCGGCCATAAAAAGCTTTCCAAGCAGGTCAGCCGGTTTGCGATGGGCCGCAGGCTGGCGGAACCTTCCGCCACCGTCGGCGGCGAAGACGTCCTGCCGGACATGAACGATCCGCGGATCGATCGCGCCATGCGTGAAATGGAGCGCGACTTTGAACAGCTCGACGAGAACAACCCCCGGCACATGGCCCGCATGATGAAAAAGATGAAGGAGGTCATGCCGTCCGGCAGCATTCCCAAGGAGATGGACGTGGCCATTCGCCGGTTGGAAGCGGGCGAAGACCCGGAGAAGGTGGAAGCCGACATGGGCGATGTCTTTGACCGTTTCATGGGCGACACCGGCCCGGCCGGCGGCGGCTACACCAAGGACGGCGGGCTTTACGATTATTGAGCTGGCGACGAAAGCCGGGATTGCGTATCAGGAGCGCATGAACCGTAATTTCAAATGGCTCGCCTCCCTCGCAGTTTTATCCGCCTTCACCGCCGCCGCCGCCACGATTGATGTGCTGGTGGACAAGCCGGCTGGCAAAATCAATCCGGCAATGTGGGGGATTTTCTTCGAGGACATCAACTTTGGCGCCGACGGCGGCCTGTATGCGGAGCTGGTCAAGAACCGCGCGTTTGAATTTCCCGAGCCGCTGATGGGCTGGAGCAAGCTCAGCCCGAGCAAGGCGCGGGGCCAGCTTTCCATCCGCGACGAGAAACCCTTCAACGCCGCCAGTCCGCATTACCTCCATCTCGAATCCGAGGGCAGGGACTTGTTCGGCGTCGCCAACGAAGGGTTTCGGGGCATCGGTGTGAAGAGCGGCGAGGCCTATCTGTTTTCCGCCCAGCTCCGCCAGACCGGCGGTTCGCCCAAGCTGCGCATCGAACTGTACGGTGGCGACGGCACGTTGCTGGATTCGGTGCGCCTCGAAAATTTCTCCAAGGACTGGGCCAGGGCGACCGCCGTGCTGCGTCCCAAGGACACCGACGCCAAGGCCAAGCTCTACGTGCTCGTGGACGGCAAGGGCGGCGTGGACCTCGACATGGTCTCGCTCTTTCCGGAGAAGACCTGGAAAAATCGTCCGGGCGGTCTGCGCGCCGACATGGTGCAGGCGCTGGCCGATTTAAAGCCCGGCTTCATGCGGTTTCCCGGCGGCTGCATTGTCGAAGGCAGCGAGCTCAAGGGCCGTTATCAGTGGAAGAAAACCATCGGCCCCGTCGAGGAGCGCGAGCTGTTGATCAACCGGTGGAACTACGAATTCCTTCACCGCCCAACGCCCGACTACTTTCAAACCTTCGGCCTCGGCTTCTTTGAATTCTTCCAGTTGTGCGAAGACATTGGCGCCGAGCCGCTCCCCATCCTCAACTGCGGCATGGCGTGCCAGTTCAACTCCGGCGAACTCTGTTCGATGGGCGACCTCGGCCAGTACATCCAGGACGCGCTGGACCTGATCGAGTTCGCCAACGGCGCGACCAACACCGAATGGGGCGCCAAGCGCGCCGCGATGGGCCATGCCGAGCCGTTCAATCTGAAGATGCTGGGCGTCGGCAACGAGCAGTGGGACCAGCCGTACTTCGACCGGCTGCCGAAATTCCTCACCGCCATCAAGGCGAAATATCCCGAGATGCAGATCATTTCCAGCGCGGGTCCGTCCCCGAATGACAGCCATTTCAAGTTCGCCTGGCCGAAGCTGCGCGAACTGCGCGCCGACATCGTGGACGAACATTGCTACGCCAAGCCGGAGTGGTTTCTCGCCAACACCTACCGCTACGACAGCTACGACCGCAACGGTCCGAAGGTGTTCATGGGCGAATACGCCGCGCAGAGCGACAAGACCGTGAGCGTGAAGAACCGCAACAACCTCGAGTGCGCCATCTCCGAAGCCGCCTATCTCACCGGTCTGGAGCGCAATGCCGACGTTGTCCGTCTCGCCTCCTACGCGCCGCTGTTCGCCAACAGCGAGGCCTGGCAGTGGACGCCGAATCTGATCTGGGTCGATTCACTCCGGGTGCTGCCCACGCCGAACTACTACGTGCAACAGATGTTCAGCCGCAATCGTGGTGATGAAATCCTGCCGGTGAAAATCGCCGGCACGGAAAACCAGTCCGACGAGGCCAAGGCCAGCCAGCGTTTCTTTGCCTCGGCCACCCGCGACCTCGCCGCCGGGGAGATCATCCTCAAGGTGGTCAACGCGGGCGCTGCCGTTTCCGATGTTGAAATCAAACTCGACACCACGGCGACCCTGGAAGGCACCGGCCGCGCCACGGTGTTGAGCGGGGCAAATTCCGATGTGAACAGCTTTGATCAGCCGGCCAAAATCGTGCCCGTGGAAAAGGCGCTGATAGGATTGAAGAAGGAATTGCACCAGTCCTTTCCCGCCAATTCCCTCACCGTGCTGCGGATCAAGCTGAAGTAAGCCGATGAACCCTCGACTCGCCATTCGTATCGCGGCGCTGCTGGGCTTTCTGGCGGTGGCGCTGGGTGCGTTTGGCGCCCATGGCCTTAAAACGATCCTGGAGCAAAATCAAACCGCCGAGATCTGGCGGACGGCGGTGTTCTACCACTTCATCCACGCGGTGATGCTGTTCATCTTGGCCGGCCGGCCGCGCGTGGCGTGGTTTGGATTTCTCCTCGGCGTCCTGATCTTTTCCGGGTCCTTATATGCCCTGGCCATTACGAACATCAGATGGCTCGGTGCCATCACGCCAGTCGGCGGTGTCAGCTTTTTGATCGGCTGGGGCTGCCTGATTCTATCCGGCGGGAAACAGTCTGGACCGGAATAAACACCGCCAGGGTCCGGTCGGTTTGACCCCGCCGGAACGGAATCGTCTTCACCGGCGCGCCCAGGTAATGATCGCACAGCGCGCGTTCCCACGGCCGGTTGTAGTCGTGGACGAAGACAAGTTTTCCAAACCGTGCCGCCCACGATATCGGCTCCTGCCGTCCCGGACAATTTTCTGAATACCCCGTCGGACCATCCACCACGACAATTTCCCAACGTCGGCGAATCGCCCGCGGAACCGAGACGCGCCGCAACCAGCGGCCGACCTTGCCGGCGTAACGCGGACGAATGACCGGGCAGTCCAGGTTTGGAATCCACGCCGGCTGATTTTCCACCAGCGTCATGCGTCCACGCGCGCAATGAAACCACAGCGGCGTGTCGCGTCCGCCGCCGATGATGAGAATGCGTCCGGACTTGGTGGCGGGCAGGTGCCGGGCGATGAAACGATATTGCCGCGCGGACATGGAGAAGCCCGAATCGGGCCGGGTGGCTTGTCGGAGCAGCTTGCGGAATGGGACCGTCTCCTTCACGGAGGGTTCAGCGTTTGACCAGGTCCACGAAGTTTTTCAGCAGTTGCAGGCCGACCTTCTGGCTTTTCTCCGGATGAAACTGCGTGGCGAAAACATTATCGCGCCACACCGACGAGGCAAACGTCTCGCCGTAATCAGTCCGCGTCGCCACGATGGAAGCATCAACAGGCTTGGGGAAAAAGCTGTGGACGAAATAGACGTAACTGCCTGGCTCGATGCCGCGATACAACGGGCAGTCGGTGCGGGTGATCTCAATCTGGTTCCAGCCGATCTGCGGAATCTTGAGCCCGTTGCGCGGCGAAAAGCGGACCACGCTGCCCTTGAAAACGCCCAGGCCGCCGGCGCAACTGTTGAACTCCTCGCTGCGCTCGAACAGCGCCTGATAGCCGACGCAGATGCCGAGAAAGGGCCGGCCGGTCTTGATGAATTCGCGGGACGCTTCGAGCAGCTCCTGCTTGCGCAGGGCGTTGATGCAGTCGTCGAAGGCTCCCACGCCCGGCAGCACCAGGCCGCGGGCGTCGCCGATTTCGTCCGGCCGCCGCGCCAGCCGCACGTCGGCGCCGACCTTGAGCAGCGCCTTGTGGACGCTGCGCAAATTTCCGGAGCCGTAATCAAGCAGAGCAATCACTGGCAAAGTATAGGTGAAGGCGGCACGCCGATAAATTGTTAATTCAAGGAAACGCCGGCCCGGTCAGGCCTTCGACAGCTCCCGCTCGGTCTTCAGCCGCAGTTGTCCGCAGGCCGCGTCAATGTCATGGCCTTTCTCGCGGCGCAACGTGGCGATGGCTCCCAGCTTTTCCAGCGCGGCCAGAAACTGTTCCTGGGTCTGTTCGTCTGGCCGTTGCCACGGCAGGTCCTCGACCTTGTTGTAGGGAATCAAGTTTACCTTGGCATTCAGCCGGCGGGCAAGCTGGGCGAGCGGCTTGACCTGGTCGAGTCCGTCGTTCACGCCGGCGATCAGGATGTATTCGAACGTGATCATGCGGCCCTTCTCCTGCTGGTAGTAATCGCACGCCGCGGTGAGTTCGGCCAAAGGATGTTTGCGGTTCACCGGCATGATGCGGTTGCGCGTCTCGTCGGTCGCGCCGTGGAGGGAAATCGCCAGCCGGAACTGCACGGGTTCGTCGGCGAGCTTGCGGATCTGCGGCGCCAGGCCGCTGGTGGAGATGGTGATCTTCCGCGCGCCGATGCCGCCGCCCCAGGGCGCGTTGAGAATCTTCAGCGCCTTGAGGAGGTTGTCGTAGTTCGCCAGCGGTTCGCCCATGCCCATGATGACGAGGTTGTCGATGAGGCGGGGGGCGGTTTTGAGTTTTGAGTTCGGGGTTTTGAATTCGGAAGCTTCGGTTGGAACGCCCTCGCTTTGAGCCTTCAAATTCTCGGCATCGTGCCAGCGTTCGATGGCGAGGACCTGCTCGATGATTTCATGCACGCCGAGATTGCGCTTCCAGCCTTCCAGTCCGCTCGCGCAGAACTTGCAGCCGTAGGCGCAGCCGACCTGGGTGGAAAGACACAGCGTGTGACGGTCGCTGGCCTCGCCGTACAGCGCCGGATTGGCCGGGATCAAAACACTTTCGATGAACTGCCCGTCGGCGAGCTTCCACAGAAATTTCTGGGTGGTGTCCTTCGCGCCCTGTTTGCGCGCCAGCTCCAGGGTTTGGAACGAATACTCCGCGGCCAGTTTTTCCCGCAGCACCTTGGGGAGATTGGACATCGCGGCAAAACTCGTGGCCCGGCGCGCATACAGCCAGTCGAGCAGCTGCCCGACGCGGTAGGTCGGCTGCTCCCAAACTTGGAACTGCGCCTCCAGCTCATCCCGTGTCTTTGATTTGATGTCCGTCATCGGGGCCGAGCGTAATTCAGTTGGGCGTGGAAACCAAGGTTGCAATCGGGCCGGCCGACAATTCGCGTGTTCATTTGCCCCGTCCGGGTTAGACTCTGCGGGTGCATTGGATTCAATCATTGGACACGGCCCTGTTCCTGTTCATCAACGACACGCTGACCAATCCCGTCTTTGACGCAGTGATGCCGTTCGTGAGCCAGAACCGGTATTTTATTCCGGCGCTGGTGATTGCGGCCCTGGCGGTCTTTTGGAAAGGCGGCGCGCGCGGCCGGGTGTGTGTTCTCATGGCCGCCCTGATCGTGGCTACCAATGACGGCCTGCTCATCAACACCCTCAAGCACACGGTTCAACGTCCACGCCCCTTTCTTGCCTTGGAGGAGGTGCACTTCCGCCAAGGCTCGGCGCAGTTTCCGCGAGGCATCAAGATCACTCCGGAGATGTCGGCGGGATTGCAGTCCATGATGGATCAGGACGAGGCGGCCGGCGAAAAGCCCAATCACAACAGCATGCCGTCGGCCCACGCGGCCAACTGGTTTGCGGCGACGATGATCCTGCTCGTGTATTACCGGCGCAGCTGGTGGTTCATGCTGCCGATGGCGTCCCTGGTGGCATTTTCCCGGGTGTATAACGGCATGCATTTTCCAAGCGACGTGCTGGCCGGGGCGGTTCTCGGCGCCGGATACGCCGCCGCGGCTTCGTGGACGCTGAATGGCCTGTGGATTTGGGCCGGCCAAAAATGGTTTCCGCTGTGGTGGAAAAACCTGCCATCGCTCTTAAGCCCGGAGTGCGGAGTGCGGAGTGCGGACCCGGCGATGTCTGAGAACTCGGAACTCGGAACTCAGAACTCCACCTTGGACGATCACTGGCTTCGCCTGGGCTATCTGATGATCGCCATCACCACGGCGGTAAATCTAATTTATCTGGCCAGTGGCGTTATCGAACTGAGCGGCGACGAAGCCTATCAGTGGGTCTGGTCCAAACACCTCGACCTGTCGTATTACAGCAAGCCGCCGATGATTGCCTACCTGCAACATCTCGGCACCAGCCTTTGGGGTGACACCGAGTTTGGCGTGCGTTTTCTGTCCCCGATCATCGGCGCGATTCTCGGTGTGCTCGTCCTGCGCTTCTTTGCCCGTGAAGTTTCCGCGCGGCTGGGATTTCTCCTGCTGTTGATTTTGCAGGCCACGCCGCTGCTGGCGGTGGGTTCCATTCTGATGACCATTGATCCGCCGTCGGTGCTGTTCTGGACCGCGGCAATGCTCGCCGGCTGGAAGGCGGTGCAACCGGACGGCAAAACCTCCCAATGGTGCTGGACCGGTCTGTGGATGGCACTCGGCTTTCTCAGCAAATACACCCAGTTGTTTCAACTGCTGAGCTGGGTGGTGCTCTTCATCCTCTGGAAACCTTCCCGCGTCCATCTGCGCCGGCCCGGTCCATATCTCGCCCTGCTCATCAATCTCGCCGGCACCATTCCCGTGCTGTTGTGGAACGCGCGGCACGACTGGATCACCGTCACGCATGTGGCCGAACGCGGCGGTGCCGGACAGGCCTGGCATCCGCTCAGAAACTTCGGCGAGTTCATGGCGTCGGAAGCGTTCCTCCTGAACCCCTTCTTTTTCTTTCCCATGCTCTGGGCGGCGGTGGCGTTCTGGCGTCGCAGCCGCCACGATGCCCGGATGGTTTATCTCTTTAGCATGGGCGCGCCGCTGTTCCTTTGCTACCTGCTCTTCACCGTGCGCGCCCGGGTGTTGCCCAACTGGATTGCGCCGGCGGTCATTCCGTTGTTTTGCCTGAACGTGATCTACTTCGATCCCTTCGTCCGTCGGTCGCGGCTGCTCCAAGTCCTGCAAGGCATCGGCATTGCCTTCGGTCTGGGCGTGTCGGTGTTTCTGCACGACACCAGCCTCTTCGAGAAAGTCACCGGCCGCCTGCTGCCGGCCAAGATTGATCCGCTTACCCGTGTTCGGGGCAATGCCGACATGGCGAAGTTTGCCGACGAGGCCCGCCGCGAACTCGAAGCGAAGGAAGGCGTGCCGACCTTCATCATCGGCGGACACTACCAGACCGTCGGCCAGATTTCCTTCTACCTGCCCGAGGCCCGCACCAACATCCAGACCCGGCCGTTAGTGTATTACCTCACGTCTGATCGGCCGGTGAACCAGTTCTATTTCTGGCCGGGTTACGCGAACCACCGCCGCGGACAAAACGCCATCTTCGTGCGTGAAATGCCGCTGCCGCCGCTCGCCCCAAACTGGGTGAAGAAATGGATGAACGGCAAAACCAACCTGAGCCTCTATCCGCCCTTCGGCTTTTTCCCGCCGCCATCGCTGACCAACGAGTTCGAGACCGTCATCGATCTCGGTCTGCGCCACTCGTGGTATCGCGGCCAAATTTACGGCACCGTCCAGCTCTTCGAATGCCGGAACCTCAAGTGATTTCCCCGACCCGCGCGCGGTTCGCCGTGCGCGACTACGACCTGGCGGCAACGCTCGATTCCGGCCAGGCCTTCCGCTGGCAACGTGGCGGCGAGACGTGGGAGGGAATTGTAGCTGGCCGCTGGGTGTCGTTGCGCCAAGACGCAGACGGCATCCTCGCGCAAACCGCCATCGCTGTCGAAGACTGGCGCTGGCTCGCGAATTATCTTCAAAGCGACCTGGACTTGGAATCGGTCCTTCAGACGTTTCCCGACGATGAACCCATGCGCACCGCCATGGCCGGCTGCCGCGGACTGCGCCTGCTGCGTCAGGAACCGTGGGAATGCCTGGCGTCGTTCATTCTCTCCTCCACCAAGCAGATCGTGCAGATCCGCCAGATTGTGACGCACCTCTGCGAACGTTTCGGCGAGCCGGTACCGCACGGACGCGAGGAAGCCTTGCCGGTGTTTTCGTTTCCATCGGCCACGCGGTTGGCCTCGCTCAGCGAACGCGACCTGCGCGATTGCAAGATGGGCTTCCGCGCTCCCTACCTGCTCGGCTCCGCGCAAAAAATTGTCGCCGGCGAAATTAACCTGAAGGCGTTGCGTGAATTGCCGGTGGAGACTGCCCGCGCGGAGCTGATGAACTTGCCGGGTGTGGGACGGAAAATCGCCGACTGCGTGCTGCTGTTTGCCTACGGCTTTCCCGGCGCTTTTCCCGTGGACGTCTGGGTGATGAAGGCTTTGCAGCAGTTGTATTTTCCGAAGCGACGCGCCTCGCTGAAACGGCTGCACCGCTTCGCCGCCACGCACTTTGGTCCGCACTCCGGCTACGCCCAGCAATATCTCTTTCATTACATGCGCACGAAACGTAATTTGCCCCGCGGCACGAAATGAAAACACTCGAAGTCCTGTTCACCCCCGCCGATTTTCACGCGCTGAAATCCCGTCCGCTCGGCGATGCCGTCTGCGTGGTGTTCGATGTCTTCCGCGCCACGAGCACAATGGTGACGGCCTTGGCGAACGGGGCGTCGTCGATCATCCCCTGCGGCGACATTCCCGAAGCGCTGGCGGTGCGTCACAGCAAGCCGGACGTCCTGCTGGCCGGCGAGCGCGAAGGCCTGCGCATCAAGGCGGAACTCACCGGCGGCGTGGATTTCGACCTGGGCAATTCGCCGCGAGAATTCACGGCCGGCAAGGTCTCCGGCAAAACCATCGCCGTCACCACCACGAACGGCACCCGGGCCTTGCGCGCGTGCGCCCATGCCGGGACGGTGCTGGCGGGGTCGTTCCTCAATTTGCGCGCCACGGCGGAATTCATCCGGCAGCGCCGGCCGGAAACGCTGCTGCTGATTTGCAGCGGCACGCTGGAGCAGGCGGCCTACGAGGACACGCTGGGGGCGGGCGCGCTGTGTGACCGCATCTGGGATGTGTTTGCCGATGGTGTGATTTACGATTCGGCGACGATGGCGCGGGAATTGTTCCGCCGCGCCCAAGGTGATCTGCTGGCGGCGGCGGGAAGTTCCCGCAACGGCGCGCGGCTGCTGCGTCAGCCGGACTTGAAGGACGACGTCGAGTGTTGCCTGCGCACGGATGCGTTTGGTTTCGTTGCCATGGTTCGTGACGGAGCCATTGTCCGCGCCGAGGTTGCGGTGGACGGCTCGGATAACCGATTCGCCGCCGCCATCCGGCGGTTCGACGAAGAAAACGGCCGCGACCCCAACAAGGAAATGGTCCAAGGCGTGGCGCGTCCGCGCGAACTGGTTTACGCCGAGCGTCTGACCGCGTGGGTGACGAAGCTGGCTCCGAACGCCTCGGAAGTCCTGCGGTTGGCGGCGCGCTGCCAGCATCTGTGCCGGTGGATGAGTCCCCGCGATACCTATCCGATGGACCGGCCCGGTTACTTGAAGTGGCGAGCGGACCTGAAAAAATTTCACGCGCAAAAGTCGGGGGAAATTCTCCGCGAAGTGGGATATGCCGACGACATGGTCGAACGGGTGCAAGCCCTGAACCTGAAGAAGAATTTTCCGGCCGACCCGGACAGCTGCGTGCTGGAAGACGCCCTGTGCCTGGTGTTTCTAGAGTTCCAGCTTGCTGAGCTTGCCGCGAAGACCGACGAGGAAAAGGTGGTGACAGCTTTGCAGAAGTCGTGGAAGAAAATGACTCCAGCCGGCCATGCCGAGGCGTTGCAGCTCAGCTACGGCCCGCGCGAACAGGCGTTGTTGAAGCGGGCGCTGGGTTGAGGCGGCACCGAAACCTTGTGACGCTGCTGGTGTTTGCCTAGATTGCTTGGCTTGGCTGATTTGAAACGCATGTCCCAAAGCGCCGACCCCGATGCCGCCCTGATGCTCCGCGTCAAAGAGGGCGACACGGCTGCTTTCACGGAACTGGTCGAGAAATACAAGCAGCCGGTGATGAATCTGGTGTATCGGACGCTGCGAGACGCCACCGAGGCGGAGGATGTCGCCCAAAATGTTTTCGTGCAGGTTTACAAGTCCGCCCATCGCTACGAAATCTCCGCGAAGTTTTCCACCTGGCTGTTCACCATCGCGCGCAACCTCTGCCTCAATGAAATCCGCCGTCGGTCACGTCATCCGGCCGAACCATTGGAGGGCACCCGGCCTGAGGACGAAGACCAGCCCGCGCGCCAGTTTGAGGACAAGCAGAACTTCACCCCGCCCGAGCAGCTTCTGCAGGGCGAACTCGCCCGGAAGATTGAGGCCGCGCTGGCCGATCTCCCGGAAAACCAGCGCACCGCCATCCTGCTGTGCCGTCAGGACGAACTGAGTTATGAGGAAATCTCCGAGGTGCTGGGATGCTCGCTGTCGGCGACGAAATCATTGATTCATCGCGGCCGCGAGACGCTGAAAGAGAAGCTGAAGCCGTATTTGAAGACGGGAGAATGGAGCGAATGAAAACCCGAAACTTTTTTTCAGCCCCGGTTTTAGAAGGAAAGGACACATGAACGACCCGTTCGACCATTTGCGAGAGACCGGCTGGCGGCGAAAGCTGACCCCGGCGGAAGCGGCGGAGCTGGAGCGGAAGCTCACGGATCCGGCAGCTCGCGCGGATTGGGAGGCGGAGACGGCATTGACTGAAGCCTTGGAGGGGATGCCGGAGGCGACTGTGTCCACCAATTTCACGTCGCGCGTCCTGCTGGCGGTGGAGATCGAGCAGGCCGCCGCCCGCCGGGAAGCCGAGGCCGCCCGCCGCAAATGGTTCTGGCGTTCCTTCTTTCCCAAGACGGCCCTGGCCACGGTGTTCATCCTCATGACGGTGTTTTCGTTCCGGGAGGCGCGTTTGGAAAAGCGTCAACGGCTGGCCCGCAGCGTGGCGGCGGTGTCCGGCGTGGCGTCCCTGCCTGATCCGGAAATCCTCAAGGACTTCGACGCCATCCAGCAACTGGACCGTTCGCCGGGTCCTGACCGTGAGCTGCTCGCCCTGCTGCAATGAGATTTGCCGTCCAGATTTTTTGTCCGGCGATGACCATTGTCGTTATGCTCGCCGCGGTCGGGACTTTGACCGCGCAGCAAACCAACCCCGCCGCGCTGCTGCCGCCGGCGCTGCCTTCCCAGGTGTTGAAGTCACCGGTGACCTTTGTCCGCGAACTGCTGGCCATGAATCCGGCCGAGCGGCGGCTGGCGTTGAGCAATCGTCCCCCCGAGGTGCAGAAGAAACTGCTGGCCAAGCTTCGCGAATACCAGTCGCTGCGCCCGGATGAGCGCGAGCTGAAACTGCGGGCGACGGAACTCCAGTGGTATTTGCAGCCGCTGATGACGATGTCGCCGACGAACCGCAGCAGTCGTCTGGCGCAGATTCCGGCGGAACTTCGGCCGTTGGTCGAGGAGCGTCTGGCCCGTTGGGACCAGGTGCCGGCGGCGACGCGGGAAGAACTGCTGAACCAGGAACTGACGGCTCGCTATTTCACGCAGCTCAAGACCGCCACCGAATTGCAGCGGCAGGAATTGCTCGCGCAGATTTCACCGGAACGTCGCGCCAAGCTGGAGGCCGGCCTGGATCGCTGGACAGCGATGTCTTCAGAGCAACGGGACAAGACCTTGGAAAGTTTCAATGCGTTCTTCCTGCTCACCGGACCCGAACGCAACCAGGCCTTGTCCGCCTTGTCTGAAAGCGAGCAGCGTCAGATGGAGAAAACCCTCCAGGCTTATGCCAATCTGGACCCCGGCCAGCGCGCCCAGTGCATCCGGTCGTTTGAAAAATTTGCGGGCATGAAAATCGAGGAGCGGCAGGCGTTCCTGAAAAATGCCGAACGCTGGAAGTTGATGTCGCACGAGGAACGCCAGACCTGGCGCGAACTGGTGCATCTGGCCCCGATGATGCCGCCGGCAAATGTCGGTTCACCGGTGATGCCGCCCAAGCCCAAGCCGGCCCGTTCAATGACCCCGCCCGCGCCCTCGATGGCCACAAACCTGAACTGACGCCCTTCAGTTCAGAGAATGTTTGCCGCCAGTTCCGCCAGCTCCGAGCGTTCACCTTTTTGCAATTCAATGTGCGCGGCGATGGCCACGCCCTTGAACTTGCTGACGATGTAGTTGAAGCCGTTCGAGGAGCCGTCCACGTAGGGATTGTCGATCTGGTAGGGATCGCCGGTGAAGATGATTTTCGTGCCGTTGCCGACGCGGGTGACGATGGTTTTGACTTCCAGCGGCGTGAGGTTTTGCGCCTCGTCGATGATCATGAACTGGTTGGCGATGCTGCGTCCGCGAATGTAGCTCAAGGCCTCGACCACGATGTTGCCCGAGCGCATGAGGTCGCCGCTGCGGCGATGCTCGTGGCCCATGTTCAGGTCGCTCAGCATTTCGAGCGCGTCATGAATGGGCTGCATCCAGGGCGCCAATTTCTCGTCGAGCGAACCCGGCAGAAAGCCCAGCTCCTTGCCCATCGAGATGGTTGGGCGTGCCACGACCAGCCGGCGGAATTCGCGGTCCATCACGGTGCGTTTCAAGCCGGCCGCCATGGCCATGAGGGTTTTTCCCGTGCCTGCCTTGCCCATGAGTGTGACGAGCTTGATGCGGTCGTCGAGGAGGGCGTCGAAGGCGAAGTGCTGCTCGCGGTTGCGGGGCTTGATGCCCCAGACGCCTTCGCGGCAATCGAGAATGGGAATGAGTTTCTTGCCCGTGGCATCCACCTTGGTCAGGGCGGTGCGCTTGGGGTTGTTCTCCTCGAGGAGCGTGACGTATTCGTTCGGAAAATATTTTTTGCCGCCGTTCAGTTCGAGTTCGCCGTTGCTGCGGAAGTTGGAAAGCGTCGCGGGGCTGACCTCCATCTCCAGCATGCCGGTGTAGAGGTCCTTGATGTGGACGCGGTCGGTCTCGTAGTCCTCGGCCTGCAATCCCAGCGCGTCCGCCTTGATGCGGAGGTTGATGTCTTTGCTGACCAGGATGGCGGCGTTTTTGGGCTGGGCCTTCTGGATGCCCGCGGCGGTCTGCAGGATGCGGTTGTCCACGGTGTTGCCCGCCAGCAGCGCCTCGTTGTTGGCCTGGGTGTTTTTGTGGAAGACAATCCGCAGCTTGCCGCCGTTGGGGAGCTTGACGCCTTCACTCAGGCTGCCGGTGCCGCGGAAACTGTCGAGCATCCGGGAAACCGCGCGGGCGTTCTGGCCCAGTTCGGAGGACTCCCGCTTGAAGCGGTCAATTTCCTCGATGACTTCAATCGGGAGGAGAACGGAGTTTTCTTCAAAATTGAGGAGGGAGTCGGGGTCGTGGAGGAGAACGTTGGTGTCGAGGATGTAATTTTTCACGTCGCTTGAAACTGGACCTTCGCCATGCGGCGGTGCCATTGCTGGAGTTGTTGCTGCCGGGACGGCAGCTTGTAGTTGCCGGTGTAGAGAAAATTCTGAAGGATGCCGAACAGGTCGAAGTCCACGAAGCGCGGCCGGTCGCCGAGAAGAAAATCCCGGTGCATCAGCATTTCATCGAAAGGCATCAGGTGGCCTTCGAGCTGTTGGAGCAGCGACTTCTGCCCGGCGCGCCACTGGTCGATGCAGCCCTTGCCGAACTTGCGTTCCTTGTGGCGGATGAAGGAAACCTGGTCGTCCTCGGCGACAAACTTCTTGAAATGAATGTCGTTCAGCTTGAAGCCGGTGCCTTCGATCTCGTTCTCGATGTAGCGCCAGAGAATGTATTGCTGGCCTTCCAGCTCGGCGGGGAACAGCCCGAGCTGGAATTTCTGGTCGAGGAACTTGGCGATGACTTGCGAATCCTCCGCGGTTTCGAACAGCACGTTCCGGCCGTCCTTCAGCACGGGCACTGCGTAATAGCGCTCCTTGGTGAGCTTCCAGATGAGCGAGCGGTCGCCGGTGCGGGGGAGGTTGATGATTTTAAAACGGGCCCCGGAAAATTCCAGAATGCGGCGCTGCACGAGGCAGAAGGGGCTCCAGGGAAACTGAACCAGTTCAATCATGACACATTAAAACCTGTGGCGGAAATGTAGGTCTCGCTCCCGGGGCTGACAAGCGGAAACACGGAATTGTGCGTGCGGGGTTGAACTGGCTTCGGCGGTTCTGTTAACCTGCGCGCATGGGACGACAATGGTTGCATGCAAAACGTCTGGTCGCCGGCCTTCGCAAAGGCCGTTCCACCGGCAAACTGGTCCGTGAAATCTCCGTCGCCGCCAAGATGGGCGGCCCGGATCCGACCATGAACGCGCGGCTCTTCACCGCCGTGGAAAAGGCCAAGAAGGAAAGCGTGACCAAGGACGCCATCCAGCGCGCCATCAACAAGGGCGCGGGCATTGGCGACGAAAAACTCGTCATGGAGCATGTCACCTTCGAGGGCTACGCGCCGCACAAGGTCCCGTTGATCGTCGAAGTGTACACCGACAACGTCAACCGCACCGCCCCCGAAGTGCGTGTGCTGTTCAAGAAGGGCCAGCTCGGCACCGCCGGCAGCAACAAGTTCCTGTTCGACCACGTTGGACTGGTGGAGGCATATCATCCCGATGCCAAGGCCGATCGCGAGGCGGCCGCCATCGAAGCCGGTGCCAATGAATTTGAAACCCTCACCCACGAGCAGAACGACGACATCCCGGCCGAGGCCGTCGGTGCGAAGTTCATCTGCGAACGCACGGCGGTGGCGACGGTGGCCAAATGGCTTTCCGGCAACGGCTGGACCGTGGTGACGAGCGAGCTGGGTTACGTCCCGAAGCAGTTCCCCGAACTGAACGACACCCAGCGGGCCGAGGTGGGAGAGTTTCTGCAAACCCTCGACGACCACGACGACGTGCACCGCGTCTGGGCGGCGGTGAAGTAATTCATTTGATCAAACAAAAAGCCGCGGCGAATTTCGCCGCGGCTTTTTGTTTTAAATAGATCTGGAATTACTTCGCGCCCTGATCAATCCAAGCGCGGACCAGGCCGACTTCCTCGGCGGTCAACGGCTTCGGCGGGGGCTGATTGCCCTTGTTGGGTCCGCCGGGCTGGCCGCCCTGAGCGCCGTGATTCTCGGGACCGCCCGGAGCTCCGGCGCCGGCACCTCCCGGTCCACCAGGTCCGCCCGGACCTCCTTGACCACCGGGTCCACCTTTGCGGGCGCGGGGCTTCGGAGGCATCGCGGTTTCGGGATCCAGTTGCGAGACGGAAATCACCAGCTCGCTCTTTTCGCTGTTGCCGACTTCGACGATCTTGCCTTCCTTGCCGCCCTTGAGGACACCTTCGAGGGTGTTGAGGCGGATGCCGCCCTTGGGACGTTCGGCACCGTGGCAGCGGACGCAGGAGGCTTCGAAAAGCGGCTTGATGTCCTTGTCGAAGGTGACGTTTTCCTTCTTGGCGGCCGCCGGCAGCTTGCTGAGGTCAACGGCGCTGGCCGAGGAGGCCAGCGTCAAGGCCAGGATGGCGGAAAAACTGAGGGAGCTGAGGATGCGTGTTTGTTTGTTCATGTTGTCTGGTTTGTTTGTCTCAGAGACGGGCGGCCAGCAGGGCGGGTTACAATGGTTCCGGTCAGGCTGGGCCTGACGAAGTGTGAGAAACCGTCCCGAGGAAAGCAAGCGTGCCGATTTGCCGAAAACATCACAGGCTCAGCGTCTGCGCCAGCCCCGCCAGACTTTTGGTGATTTCGCGATTGGCCTCCCGCTGCTTCAATTTCAGCCAGGGAAAAGCGTGTGTCCGGTGCAATCCAAGCTTTTCGCCCAAAAACTGTTGGTTGAGATTCGACACCACGACCTGCCTGCGCGGGGACATCAGCAGGAGTCGAGCATTGTGCCGAATTGCCGGTGGCAAGGCTTCCAAGGTCAGCAGGAGTTGATTGAGGACGCCAAGCCGGTTCGGAGCGACCACCACCGGGGTGGCCTTCAGGGCGCGGATCAAGTCCCGCGAATCGAAATCCTCGCCCATCGGACTGAGCAAGCCGCCCGCGCCTTCCACGATTGCCAATGGAAACCGCTTTTGAATCTGTCGGATGTGAGCAACGACCTCATCGAGGAAAACCTTCCGGCGCTCCTTGCGCGCGGCCTGTAACGGCGACAGCGCCGCGCGAAAATGCCAGGGATTGATTTCCTCCAGCGTCAGTTTGCCATCCATGGCGGCGTGCAACAGCCGGGCATCATCGCGTCCGCCGGAGCAAAGCGGTTTCAAGCCGGCGACCGGCAGTCCCTGCTGGTGCAAATGCCGGGTGAGCAGGTGCGCCAGCACGGTTTTGCCGACGCCGGTGTCGGTGCCGGTGATGAAAATCGTCCGCGGTTTCACGTCAGCGCCGGCGTTGGCCGAGAAATTTTTCGGCATACTTGCCCAGCAAATCCGCCTCCAGGTTCACGGCGTCGCCCACCTTCCGTTCGCGCAGCGTCGTCACCTCGAAGGTGTGCGGAATGATCCAGATGCGGAAGCTGCTTTTCTTCACGGCAGCGACGGTGAGGCTGATGCCGTCCACGGCGACGGAGCCTTTGAAAACCAGGTAACGCATCACCTCGGCGGGAGCGGCGATGTCGAGCACGTGATCGGTGCCGGACTTTTCCCAGCGGATGATTTTGCCCATCCCATCAACGTGTCCGGTGACGAAGTGGCCGCCCAATTCACCGCCGGCCCGCAGGGGGCGTTCCAGATTCACGATGGCGCCGGGCTTGGCGAACTGGAGGTTGGTGCGCTGCCAAGTTTCTTGGAGGAGGTCAAAACGAATTAGCGTGGCCTTCGCCTGCCGGGAAATTTTGGTCGCAGTCAGGCAGCAGCCATTCACGGCGACGCTTGCGCCAAGCTTTAATCCGGGCGCCAGCCGGCGGGCGCGCACGGTGAGTTCGATGGATTTGCCGGTGGGTTTGACGGCGGCGACCGCGCCGGTTTCTTCGATGATGCCTGTGAACATGTGTGAAAAGTTTAGCCGGGGTCCGGAGGACGTCGAGCCGTGTTTTGTCCGGCGGCAACCGCGGGTTGCTTAATGTTTGCGACGGCGTCCGGGTGGTTTGACCCGGGCTGAAAGCAGCCAGTCCTCACCCAGACGTTTCCACTCCACCTCGCGCAGTTGCAGTGAATCCCGCAGATCCGTCACACCCTCGCCAGCCACCGCGCGGAGGGCGTCCCGGCCGCCGAGGATTTTTGGCGCGTAGAAGAAGGCGATGCGCTGGGCGAATCCTCCCAGCAGAAACGACGCGTTGACTTCTCCGCCACCTTCCACGAGCAGGCTGGTCACGTTCTCCGCGCCGAGTTTTTTCAGCAGCCACGGAATGGAAAGGGAACCGTCCCGGGTCGCCGGCGCAACGAAAACACGGACGCGCTTTGACAGCGCGGCGACGCGGGCTTTCGGCGCCTGCGCACTTATAACAACGGTCGTCAGCGCTGCAAAGTCATCGGCAACGACCTTGGCGGTCATCGGCGTGCGCGCCTGGGAGTCGAGGATGATGCGGCGCAGACGTGCGGTGGTTTTATGGCTGCTGCTGGTTCGCGCGGTCAGAGAAGGATTGTCCGCCAGCACGGTGTTGATGCCGACGAGAATGGCATCGCTGCCGCGGCGGAGTTTCATGCCGTGGTCACGGGCTTTTTCACCGGTGATCCATTTGGATTCGCCCCGGGCCGTGGCGATTTTTCCGTCCAGAGTCATCGCGGCTTTCACCGTGACGAAGGGGGTGCGGTGGACAATCCAATGGTTGAACGCCTCGTTCAATTGGGAACAAGGCCCGTCGAATTCCGGCAGGCTTCCGACCGTGATGCCCGCGCGTTTCAACAGGGTGAATCCCTTGCCGGCATGATTCGGGTTGGGGTCTTTCGTTCCCACGACCACCCGGTGGATGCCGGCCGCGATGATGGCCTGGGTGCAGGGCGGGGTCCGACCGTGGGTGCAGCACGGCTCCAACGTCACAAAAAGAGTGGCGCCCTTGGTGGAGTGGCCGCGCCGCTGGGCCTCCCGCAACGCCTCGATTTCGGCGTGAGGTTCACCGGCGCGCCGATGCCAGCCCTGGCCGAGGATGCGTCCGCCTTGGACCAGCACGGCTCCGACCATGGGATTAGGCGAGGTGGTGCCGCTGCCGCGGCGGGCGAGGCGGAGCGCCAGTTGCATGAAATCGGCATCGGTCATTTCGCGGGACAAACTAGCGGCCCGGAACTGCCGGCGCAAACTTCAACCCAGCAGTTCGCGCAGGCGTTGCTGGCGGAATTTGAAAATGTTCTCCACGTCGCGCCGGACGAACAGCCAGTTGATCAAAGCGCCGCCGCGCGGCCGGTAGCGCACCACGTCACGGCACAGGGTTCCGCCGTCGCGCGCCTCGAACTCATGGGTGTGATGCCACAGCGTGTAGGGGCCGGAGAGTTGCACATCGACAAATTGACGTGGCGGATCCCATTCGGTGATTTCTGTCCGCCAGCGAATCGGAAGGCCCCGGACGCGAATGCGGTAGTCAATGAGAGTTCCCGCCCGAATGTTGATCGGTTTGGGGGTCAGCACTTCGAAGTTCAGCCAGACTGGGGTGATGGCTTCGAGATTTTGGACGTCGCAGAAGAACGGGAAGACTTCCGCCGGAGCTTTGGGCAGCCAGAGTTCGGTCCGGAAATGAAATTCCTTCACGGCTCAGAGTTTCGTTTTGATGCCGCAGGCGCGGAGCGCGCACCAGCCGCGAAGTGCCTCGAACATGACAAAAGCACCGGAAGCCAGCAGCACCAGGCCCAGCCACGGTGACACACCAAACCCAAACCATGCTCCCGCCAGCAGTCCCAAGGCGCCGAGACCGCGGACAATCCTTCCAGTGCCGGAGATGTTTCGTTCAAAGAGTGGCTTCATGCTTTGGCTTTCTTGGCAGGACGGCGAAGTTTATCCAGCGTGGCGCACAGATGGGGGAGATCCTGGATCAGCAGTGCGCCGATGCGTTCCAAGGTTTCGCGATAGGCCGGCATGGCGCGTCCGCCGACGAGCAGTTGAATCTCCGGCGGAAGCAGCTGCCGGAGGCGTTCCAGCTCGCCTTCCAGACGGGGATCATCTTCGGGATACACCAGGCTCAGCGCCACGATGCGCGCGCGGTTTTGCCGGGCGGCTCCGGCGATTTCCGCCGCCGGCAGGCTGGCGCCGAGATAGGTGACTTGCCAGCCGAGGTTCGCCGCCGCCGCGCCGGCCAGCAGCGCGCCGAGTTCGTGCAGTTGTCCCGAAGGCGTGGCGACGACAATGACGGGGGCGGTTTCCGCGCCGGCAAACGGCTTGGCGGCGTGCCCGAGAAATATCCGGATGACCGCGCTGGCGAAGTGTTCGTGGGCGGCGGTGATGATGCCGTCGCGCCACATGTCGCCGATGGTCTGGACCAGCGGCGCAACGACGCGCTGCAACAACCCCTGCGCGCCGAGTTCGGTGGCGCCCTGATTCAGGGCGGTTTCCAACCGCCGGGCGTCGAGGTCCCTGACGGCGTTCAGGCAATCCTCGAGATAGGAAATTCGCTTCGTGGGAAGCAGTTTGTCGGCGACGCCTTGGGGGGGATTTACCTCCGCCAGCTTTTGCAATCGCTCCAACGGAAGCTTGGCAATCTGGCTGATGCTGTGCCCGCCATGGGTCAAGCTCCGCAAGAGCGTCAGCCGCTCCACCTGCTCATCGGAATACACCCGCCGATTCGTCGTCGTGCGCTCCGGGGCGGTCGCGCCGTAACGTTTTTCCCAGACGCGAATAACATGCGCGTTGAGTCCGGTGCGGCGAACCACGGCTTTAATTGAATGATGGGCGCTAGCCATAAAAGTTAGACAAATATGAAACAATCCGACTCCCTTTGACAAGCTAAATTCTTGATTGGTTGCATTAAAATCAATAAAAACAAGTATTTACTGGGTTTTTGTTGGCTTTGAAAAAATATAGACAAACAGTTGACAAAAATAATCCTCTTAGACAAAGTATCGACGTAGAACGGCTGAATTATGAGCAAACAAACCATCGTCATTGGAGCCGGCCCCGGAGGGTTGGCCACGGCCATCCTGCTCGCCAGCGCGGGGGTCAAGGTGAAAATCATCGAACGGCTCCCGCTCATTGGCGGACGCACGTCTTCCATCGAGGCGGATGGATACAAGTTTGATCTCGGCCCGACCTTCTTTCTTTATCCCCGCGTGCTGGAAGAAATCTTCAGCGCGGCCGGGACGAGTCTTCGCCATGAAGTTGAAATGGTGCGGCTGGATCCGCAGTATCGGATTCAATTCGGCGCGGGCGGCAAGCTGGACTGCACCCCGGACATTGGTTCGATGGAAAAGCAGATTGCCGCGCTTGCTCCGGGAGATGCCGCCGGGTTCCGTCGGTTCCTCAACGAAAACCGCACCAAGCTCTCTCTGATGGAGCCGTGCCTCGAAACGCCCTTCCTTGGCTGGCAGGATCTGGTGCAGGCGCGCCTGTTGAAAATTCTTCCGATGCTGCGGCCGCATCAGTCCGTGGACACCTACCTCAAGCGGTTCTTCAAGGACGAGCGTGTCCGGCTGGCCTTTTGTTTCCAGTCAAAATACCTCGGCATGTCGCCGTTCCGCTGCCCGAGCCTGTTCTCGATTCTCTCCTTCCTCGAATACGAATACGGCGTCTGGCATCCGATTGGCGGCTGCGCGGCGGTTACGGCTGCGATGGCGCGCGTGGCGGAGCGCTTGGGCGTCGAAATCTGCCTCAACGAACCGGTGGAGGAGATTCTCTTTGCCGGCCGGCGCGCCGTCGGGGTGCGGACGAGTTCAGGCACCCATCGCGCCGATGCCGTCGTGGTGAACGCGGATTTTGCCCGGGCCATGGAACGTCTCGTGCCGGACCATCTCCGCCGCCGTTGGACCAATCAGAAGCTCGCCGCCAAGAAATATTCCTGCTCCACCTTCATGATGTATCTCGGCGTGGAAGGCGAGTTCGACCTGCCGCACCACACGATCCACATCGCCGAGAACTACGAAAAGAACCTCGACGACATCGAGAACAAGCACGTCCTCAGCGAGGATTCCAGCTTCTACGTGCAAAATGCCTGCGTCACCGATCCCACCCTGGCGCCGCGTGGACATAGTGCGCTTTACGTTCTGGCGCCGGTCACGCATCAGCATCCGAACGTCAATTGGGCCCGGGAAAAGGAAAAGTTCCGCGCCCAGCTGTTGCGTCACGTCGCCAAGGCCGGTTACAAGAATCTCGAATCAAAGATCCGCTACGAGCGCGTCATCACGCCGGCTGACTGGGATCGGCGCTATGAAATATACCGCGGCGCCACCTTCAATCTCGCGCACACCCTCGACCAGATGCTGCACCTGCGGCCGCGCAACCGCTTCGAAGACCTCGACGGCATGTATCTTGTCGGCGGCGGCACGCATCCGGGCAGCGGTCTGCCGGTCATTTTCGAAAGCGCCCGCATCAGCAGCAAGCTGCTCCTCGAGGATTTTGGCATCAACATTCAGCCAATTCTTCCCAAGGACCGCTTTGCTCCGTCGGCCGCCGAGGAGTCCGGCAAATTAACCGGTGCGCTGTCGGCCTTCACGCGTCTGCTGCGTCCGGCACCCGTCGCGGTGCAGCCTGCTGACCGTCGCCGCTCCAAGTCATGACCACGTCCGGCCAATCTGCGAACACCAGCTCACCGACCGCTTCGGTTGCGTCGGGAGTTGAATCGCAATTGGACATCGTGGCGGCGCTGGCGAAGGCCCGCGCGGCGCAAGTCCGATGGCAGGGTGTTTGCCTGACCGAACGACTGCGCCATGTGCGGCAACTCCGCCGGTTGCTGGCCGACAATGCCGCGCTGTTGGCTGACGCCTCGGCTTCTGCCCGGCATCGTCCGCGGCTGGAATCCCTGCTGGCCGAAGTCATGCCGCTGGCCGAAGCCTGCCGCTTTTTGGAACGTTCCGCGAAACGGATTCTGCAACCGCGCCGCCTCGGTTTTCGCGGGCTGCCCATGTGGTTGTTCGGTGTCGCCAGCGAAATTCACCGCGAACCCCATGGCGTTGTTTTGGTTATCGGTCCAGGCAACTATCCTTTGCTGCTGCCGGGCGCGCAGGTCATTCAGGCGCTGGTCGCCGGCAACGCCGTCCTGCTCAAGCCCGGCCTCGGAGGCACTGCCGCCGCCCGTGAACTTCTCCGGCTGCTCGATCACGCCGGCTTCGACCGCGAACTGGTGGTTCTCCTCCCGGAAACATCCGCCGTCGCCCGCCAGGCCATCGAAGCCGGTCCGGACAAGGTCATCTTCACCGGTTCCGCCGCCACCGGCGAGGTCATCCTCGGCCAGCTCGCGCCGCGCCTCATTCCCGCAACCATGGAACTCAGCGGGTCGGATGCGGTGATCGTGCGCGATGACGCGGACCTTTTCTTGGTCGTCCAGGCGCTGGTCTTCGGTCTTTCCATCAACGCCGGAGCGACGTGCATGGCTCCGAAGCGGGTGTTCGTTTCAGCGTCGCGCGTGACGGAACTCGAAGGACGCCTGGCCGCCGCGTTCAGTTCGCCGACGGACGGCGGCCCCGAACATTCTGGCTCGGATCGGCAACAGAAACTGGCGACCGTCCTCGCCGCCATGGCGTCGCACGAGAAAATCCGGCCGCTGTTGACCGATGCCCTCGACCGCGGCGCACATCTCGTGGCGGGGAAAATTCTCGACGACGGATCGCTGTTGGTGCCGATCATTCTCAGCGGCGTGGCGGCGGATTCAAAACTGTTGCAGGCTGATGTCTTCGCGCCGGTGCTGGCGATTGTCACCGTGGAAACCGATGCCGAGGCCGTGCGTTTGGCCAACGACAATCCCTACGGTCTGGCGGCCAGCGTGTTTTCGCGCAACGCGGCGGCGGCGAAAACGCTGGCGGCCAAGCTCAAGGCCGGCTTCGTCTGCATCAACGACCTCATCATTCCCACCGCCGACGCCCGGGTGCCGTTTGGCGGTCGCGGCCGCAGCGGTTTCGGCGTCACGCGCGGCGCGGAAGGACTGCTTGAACTGACCGTGCCGAAGGTGGTCAGCCATTCACGGTTCAAGTTTCGTCCCGCCTTTCAACCGCGTCAGCTCGGCGATGAGCAATTCTTTCGCGCCTATCTCAAACTCACCCACGGCGGTTCCTGGCGGGGGCGCTGGCAGGGATTGACCGACATTTTCCGCGTCCTCCGACTGCGCCGCAAGGCGCGTTCACTGAACTCAACCAGCCATCCATTATGAAAAACGAAACGTCCCAACGAATTGGCGTCATTGGCGGCGGCCTCGCCGGCCTCGCCGCGGCCTGCACCCTGGCGGCGCGCGGGTATCGCGTGGTTCTTTTTGAACGCAACGAATGGCTCGGCGGCAAGGCGGCCGTGCTGGAGGAGGCGGGATTCCGCTTCGACATGGGGCCGACCATCGTGACGATTCCCTCGGTGCTGCGCCGGCTGTTCACCGAGGCGGGCCGGCGCATGGAGGATTATCTCGACCTTCGGCGGCTCGATCCGCAATGGCGCTGCTTCTTCGAGGACGGCTCGTCGCTGGATCTCATGCAGAACGTGGAGGCGATGGCCAAACGTCTCGACACCTTTGCGCCGGGCAGTGGGTCAGGCGAAGGGTATCGCGATTTCATGACGCTTAGCCGGCGCTTGAATGACATCTCGTACCGTTTCTTCTTCGACAAGTCCGTCGGCGGCATTGGAGATGTGTTCGAGCCGAAGTCATTCCTGAAACCCCAAGTCTATGCCGACGTCTTGGCCATGCGCATGGGCTTCAGCGTCGCGGGCACGGTGCGGAAGCACAACCCCGATCCGCGCGTCTCGCAGATGATCGACCACTACACGCAATACGTCGGTTCGTCGCCCTACGGTTCGCCCGCGGTGCTGTGCGGCATCGCCCATATGCAGGCCAACGAAGGCGTCTGGTATCCGATCGGCGGCACGCGCGCGGTGCCGGTGGCGTTGGAAAAGCTGGCCCGCGAACTCGGCGTGGAATTTCGGACCGGCACCATGGTTCAAAAAGTTCTCACCCAGAACGGCGCGGTCACCGGGGTTCGGACCAATCACGGCGAGGAGATTTCCCTCCAGGCCATCGTTTCCAATGCCGACTCCGTCCGGACGCATCGTGAACTCATCAACGGCTCCGTCGGCGCGAAGTTTGAACGCCGTCGTGAATACGAGGCCGCCTGCTCCGGCGTGGTGCTGTATCTCGGCCTCAACCGCCGTTACGAACATCTGGCGCACCACGACTTCGTCTTCAGCCGCGATCCGCATGAGGAGTTCGACTGGATTTACCGCCGGGGCGAACCCGCGCCCGATCCGACATGCTATCTCGCGGCCACCACCTGCACCGAACCCGGCACCGCGCCGGCGGGCGGCGAGGCTCTTTACGTCCTGGTGCACACGCCGTATCTGCGGCCGCACCATGACTGGAAGAAAATGCTCCCGGCCTATCGCCGCACCATCATTGAAAAGCTCAAGCGCACCGGCGGCATGGAAGACATCGAGTCACGCATCGTTTTCGAGCGCTCCCTGACGCCGCAAGATATCAACGACCGTTACCACGTCTTGAACGGCGCGATTTACGGACTGGCCAGCCATGGAAAATTCCTCGGCGCGTTCAAGCCGGCGAACCGTTCTCCCGACCTGCGCGGCCTCTATCTGGCCGGCGGCGCGGCACATCCCGGACCCGGCATGCCGATGGTGCTGATGAGCGGATGGATTGCCGCCGACACCTTGGACCGCGACGGCGTGGCGGAGCGTGGCGAAGCGAGGTCTCCTGTGGTTCAGCGGGTTGAGCCGCAGCCTGTGGCCGCATGATTCAACCGCATGCCGACCACCCGTCCAGCTTCGGGAACCCTTCTGGGTGCGCTTCCGGAACGCGACACTGACCAAGCTTCCTCAGGTCTCGCCGCGCGGCCGGACATTGCGCTTCCACGCATTTCGGAATGGGTTCTGCGCTGGTTCACGTGGTATTCGCGACGTTATGTGCGGCGCCATTTTCATTCGCTTCGTATTTCATGCGCGGGGTTGCCGTCGGACGTTCGAGGATTGCCGTTGGTCATCTATTCCAACCATGCCGCATGGTGGGATCCGCTGGTCTTCCTCCTGCTGAAGGCCGAGTTCTTCGCCGGGCGAAAGGCCTACGCGCCGATGGATGCGGCGATGCTGCAACGCTACGGGCTGTTTCGGCGTCTGGGTTTTTTTGGAGTCGAAACCGGAAGCCGGAAAGGGGCCGTGACGTTTTTGCGGACGTCGGAGACCATTCTCCAGGCGGACGATTCTCTCCTCGTCGTCACGCCCCAGAGCCGTTTTGCCGACGTCCGTGAACGTCCGATTCGATTCGCGCCGGGGCTTGGCCACCTGGCGGCGCGTCTGCCCCGTGCCGTTTTTTTGCCGGTGGTGGTGGAGTATGCTTTCTGGGAGGAACGTCTGCCGGAAATTCTCGTGCGCTTCGGGAAGCCGGTCCATGTTGATGCCGCCGCGAGTCCGGCGCTGACGCCGGAAGGCTGGACGCGCAAGCTCGAACAGGAGCTGGAAGCGATTCAGAACGCACTGGCCGCCGAGGCGGTGGCGCGTGATGCCGGACAGTTCCTCACGCTGCTGCGGGGCGGGGCGGGCCAGGGCGGGGTGTATGAGGCGTGGCAGAGGTTTTCCGCAAAGCTTCGCGGACGTTCCTATCGTCCGGAGCATGGCCGCAAATGAATCTCGAAATTCTTGCCATCGTCGCGCTGGTGCTCGCCGCGTTGCCGGCCGGATTGTTCCTGGCCAACCTCGGCGTGTACCGCCGGATCGGACGTGGAGCGTCTTCAGCAAAACCCGAAGGCCTCTCGGTCTTGATTCCCGCGCGCAATGAGGAGCACAACCTTCCGGCGACGCTGGCGTCCGTCCTGTCGAACCGTGACTGCGACTTCGAGGTCATCGTGCTCGACGATCATTCCACCGACCGCACGGCGGCCATTGTCCGGGATTTCGCGCGGCGCGATTCCCGGGTGCGTCTGGAGTCCGCGCCGCCGTTGCCGCCGGGCTGGTGCGGCAAGCCCCATGCCTGCCAGGCGTTGGCGGGCTTGGCTCGTCATTCGTTGCTGGTGTTCCTCGACGCCGATGTCCGGCTTGCGCCCGACGCCTTGGTTCGCCTCGCGTTGTTCATGGCGAAGGATTCCGCAACGGCCACAGATCCCATCGCCCTGGCCAGCGGCGTTCCCCGGCAGGACTTGGGAACCTTCAGCGAAAAGCTGCTGCTGCCCTTGATTCACTTCATCCTCATGGGATTCCTTCCCATGCACCTGATGCGCCGCAACCGCCGGCCGGCCTTGTCTGCGGGCTGCGGGCAGCTCGTCGTCGTGCGCAAGGACGCCTACGAACACGCCGGCGGACATGCGAAGATTCGCCTGACATTGCACGACGGTCTCAAGCTCACGCGTCTGTTCCGGCAGGCGGGACTGCGTACGGAACTCTTCGATCCCACCGACTTCGCCACGTGCCGGATGTATTTCACCCACCGCGAAACCTGGAGCGGTCTGGCGAAGAACGCCACCGAAGGGCTGGCAGCGCCCGGCACGATTGTTCCCATGACGCTGCTGCTCCTGGGCGGTCAGGTGTTGCCATTTGTTTTGCTGGGCGGCAGCGGAAAACTTTCGCCGCTGGCTCTCGGGCTGGACCTGGTCGCAATGGCATTGGCATATTTGCCGCGATTCATTGCCATGCGCCGTTTCCACCAACCTTTCGCCAGCGCCCTGCTGCATCCGGTCGGCGTCATCGCGGTTCTCGCCATTCAATGGTATGCCTTGCTCCGCCAGGTGTGCGGCAAGCCGGCGATTTGGAAAGGCCGCAGCTATGGCGCGGCCGCATCGGCGAATCCCGCATGAAACCGGTGCTTGTCCTTGCCGTGCTGTTGTTGGTGCCGGGTTGGCTAATCGCCGGCGAAGCGGTCCGCGAACTTCCCGAGACCGCTCCAACGGTGGTTTTGCATGACCAATTTGACACGCCGCAACGGCTTTCATTTCCCACGACCAATCTCACTTTCCTGACCATCGCCGACCGGCGCGGTTCTGAACAGATTGCCGGCTGGGTCGCGCCAATTCAGCATCGCTTCGGTTCGCGCATCAGCATCTGCGGCATTGCCGACGTCTCCGCCGTGCCGCGGTTCATGCGCGGCTTTATCAAGCGCCAGTTTCAAAGGGCGCAGACGCATCCGGTCATGCTCGACTGGTCCGGCGACGCCGTCCGCGCCTTTGCCTACTCGCCGGACAAGGTCAATGTTCTAGTCATCGATGGCGCGGGGAAGATCTTGAAACGTCTCGCCGGTCCCGCCGACGAAACCCTGGTCAAAGAAGTGGGCGATCTCATGGATGCCGCCTTGAAATCTTCGCCCGCCCAAAACGCCCCCGCCTCGCCATGACTTCGCTGCTTTGGTTTCGAATCGACCTGCGCCTCTCCGACAATCCCGCATTGATGGCGGCCGTCAAACGCGGCGTGGTGGTTCCCGTGTTCATTCATGCGCCCGACGAGGAATCGCCGTGGGCGCCCGGCGGTGCTTCCAATTGGTGGCTGCATCAGTCGCTGCGTTCGCTCGATGCCGCGCTGCGTTCGTTGGGATCAAAGCTGATCATTCGCCCCGGGCCCACGTTGGAAACGTTGCTGACGCTGGCGCGGGAAACCTCCGCCACGGCCGTCTTTTGGAATCGCCGCTATGAACCCGTCATCACCGCGCGCGACACGCAGATCAAGTCCTCCCTGCGGGCGGCGGGATTGGAGGCCGAAAGCTTCAACGGCGCGCTCCTGCACGAGCCGTGGACGATACAGAACAAAAGCGGAAAGCCCTTCCAGGTGTTCACGCCGTTCTGGAAACACTGCCTGACCCTTCCTGATCCGGCGACGCCGATCGAGGCCCCGACGACGTTGTCGGCTCCTGCGCGCTGGCCGGAGTCGGTTCCACTGGAGGCACTCGAACTGGAGCCGCGCATTCCTTGGGCGGAAGGTTTTCGCCAGGTGTGGCAGCCCGGCGAGACCGGGGCGCAACGGCAGCTGAATCAATTTCTCGCCCAGGCCTTCGCCGACTATGCCGGGCATCGCGACCGCCCGGACCTGCGCGGGACGTCGCGCCTGTCGCCGCATCTTCACTTCGGCGAAATATCCCCGCGGCAAATCTGGCACGCGGTGCGGCGGCACGCCGGGCGCTCGAACGTGAGCGACTGGCGCACGGGACGATTCCTGACCGAGATCGGCTGGCGGGAATTTGCGCATCATCTGCTGCATCATTTTCCCCGGACACCGACGGAACCGCTTCGACCGGACTTCAAAAATTTCCCGTGGCGTTCGGACAAAACCTTTCTCCGCGCCTGGCAGAAAGGGCGGACGGGTTATCCCATTGTTGATGCCGGGTTGCGCGAACTCTGGACCACGGGCTGGATGCACAACCGCGTCCGGATGATTGTCGCGTCGTTTCTGGTCAAGGATCTCCTGCTGACGTGGAACGAGGGCGTGGCGTGGTTCTGGGATACGTTGGTGGACGCCGACCTCGCGCAGAACACGCTCGGCTGGCAATGGTCGGCGGGCTGCGGCGCGGATGCCGCGCCTTATTTCCGTGTTTTCAATCCCGTGAGCCAGGGCGAGAAGTTCGACATGCGCGGCAGCTACGTGCGTCGCTGGTGCCCGGAACTGGCCAGGCTTCCCGACGAATGGCTGCATCAGCCCTGGCAGGCGCCGGCGTCCATAGTCGCCGCGGCGGGCATCAAGCTAGGCCGCGATTATCCCCTTCCCATCGTGAGCCACAACATTGCCCGGCAGGTCGCCTTGGAAGCCTTTTCCAAAATTAAACGCGACATCGAGTAGTGCCCAGGCTCCTTCTCCTCGGTTTCCCCCATTCTAACGGTTGGCCAGCCTCCTGCTAAGTCAGGGTTGCTGCTGTGTCGGTTGCACCGGTCAAGACCGGTCGGCCGGACGGAATCAGCACCTAAAAAAGCGACATGGGCACATTGAGCGAAAGAATGCGGAAGCTGCTTCGTTACGGCGATTTGTGGCTGGTGGTGGCGTTGTTCGGCACGATTTTGCTGCTGATCCTGCCCGTGCCGCCGCTGCTGCTGGACCTGATGCTGACCATCAGCGTCGCGCTCTCGCTGCTCACCCTGCTGGTCATTCTTTACCTACGCAATCCGGCAGAATTTACCGGGTTCCCCACGTTGCTCCTGTTTATCACCCTGTACCGGCTGGCCTTGAACGTGGCTTCGACGCGCCTGATTTTGCTGGATGGCTACGCCGGACACATCATCGAGGCCTTCGGCAATTTCGTCGTCCGCGGCAATTACGTCGTGGGCATGGTCGTGTTCCTGATCCTCGTCCTGATCAATTTCATCGTGATCACCAAGGGCGCGGGACGCATCGCGGAAGTCGCGGCGCGGTTCACGTTGGACGCCATGCCGGGCAAGCAGATGGCCATCGACGCCGAACTCAACGCGGGATTGATCAACGAGGCCGAGGCTCGGACGCGTCGCCGGGCCGTCGAGGAAGAGGCGGACTTTTACGGGGCGATGGACGGTGCGAGCAAGTTTGTGCGCGGCGACGCCATCGCGGCGATTCTCATCACGCTGATCAACGTCGTGGGCGGCTTTGCCATCGGCATCATGCAAAAGGGCATGAGCATGAGCGAATCCCTGCAGCGCTTCACGTTGCTCTCCATCGGTGACGGCCTGGTGTCGCAGATTCCCGCCCTCGTCACGTCGATCGCCGCCGGTATTCTGGTGACCCGGGCGACGTCGAAGAACGATCTCGGGCGCGAGCTGAGCCGGCAGTTGCTGTTCTATCCCAAGGCGCTGACGATTTTGTCCGCCATGCTTGGAGTGCTGGCGCTGGTTCCCGGCCTGCCGATGCTGCCGTTTCTCACCCTGGCCGTGGCGTGCGGGCTGTTGTCCTACGCGCTGCACAAGCACGGCATGCCGGAAATGGCCGCCGGTTCCGCCGCGCCCGGCATGAACGGAAAGCCCGCGGATGCCAAGGCTCCGGCCGCTGCCGGCGCCGCGCCCACCGAACCCAAGGCCGCGGAAAAACTGGAGTCCCTCCTCAACCTCGACACGCTGCAAATCGAACTCGGCTACGGCCTCGTGGCCATGGCGGACACCCGCAAGGGCGGCGATCTGCTGGAGCGCGTGACCGGGGTCCGGCGCACGTTTGCACAGGACATGGGCGTGCTGATTCCACCAATCCGGCTGCGCGACAATCTCCAGCTGGGCACGAACGAATATCGTTTTTTGCTGCGCGGCAATTCGCTGGCGCAGGGCCAGCTGATGCCCAACCACTGGCTGGCCATGAACGCCACCAACAGCAAGCAGACGCTGAAGGGCGTGCCGACCGTCGAACCGGTCTTCCAACTGCCCGCCACCTGGGTCACGGATGCAGACCGCAAGTCGGCCGAGGTCGCAGGCTACACCGTGGTCGATGCGCCGTCGGTGCTGGTCACGCATCTGTCGGAATCCATCCGCCGGTCGTGCCATGAGATTTTGACGCGCCAGGACGTGCAGGCGCTGCTGGACAACTTGAAGCAGACCCATGCCGCCGTGGTGAACGAACTGATTCCGGGCCAGCTGACCATCGGCCAGGTGCAACGCATTTTGCAGAACCTGCTGGCCGAGGGCCTGCCCATCCGCAACCTCGCGGGCATCCTGGAAAAGGTCGGCGACCATGCGGCCTACACGAAGAATCCCGACGAACTTTCGGAGCACGCCCGCCGCGCGTTGGGCGCGCAGCTCACCAAGCCGTTCCAGACCGAGACCGGCGGTTTGCGCGCCATCACCATTGACCCCAAGCTCGAACAGCAGCTGGCCCAAGGCATCCGGCAGTCGCAGACCGAGGTCGCCCTGATCATTGATCCGCAGCTGGCGCGGCATGTGATCGACGCCTTGTCGAAGTTCGTGCAGCAGATGCTTTCCGCCGGCCAGCAGCCCGTGGTGCTGTGCGCGCCGCAGCTGCGGCTGGCGTTCCGCCGCTTCTTTGAAAGCACCTTCAGTGATTTGTCCGTGCTGTCCTATGCGGAAATTCCCGCGCGGGTTCAGGTGCTGAACACCGCCGTGATTCCGCGGATGGACTAAGCGCTGCCCATGAAACTTGTCCCCTTCATCGCCGAAAATGCCGAGGCAGCGCTGGCGCAAATCCAGCAGCAGCTTGGGCCCGAGGCCATGGTGGTGAGCGTCCGCCGATTGCCCGCGCCGGGCCTTTCCCGGCTGTGGCAGCGTGGTGGAAACATCGAGGTGGTCGCGTGTCTCCCGGATGAAAAGACTGCTCCGGCGCGTCATTCCGTGCCGCCCGGCGTGGACGCCTACGTGCCTTTCGAGGAAGCAATCCAGCCCGCTCCGCCTTCGGCGCCGCATCGCTGGCAGAGCATTGCTTGGCTGGAATCATTGGGTTTGCAGCGTGAACACGCGGACATGCTCGAGAGCAAGCTGCGCGAGCTGCATGGCAGCCAGCCGCCGTTGTCGCCGATCACCCAGTGGTCGGCTGTGCGCGATGTGCTTGCCGGCTTTTGGCGGCCCCCGCGTCAGACGGTGGAAGGCACGGGACGTCCGCATGTGTTCATCGGCCCTTCCGGCACGGGCAAAACCACCGTGCTTTGCAAATGGATGACCGCTGCGGTGCTGACGCAGCAGCGTTTGGTGAAGGTCTGGCGGTTGGACGGCAGCATCGCGAACACCTCGGAATTTCTGACGCTCCACTGCGAGATGCTCGGCATCCCCGCGGAACGGTTTTGGACCGGCGTCAATGAACCGGCGGATTTGTCCTTTGTGGATCTGCCCGGCATTGATCCGACTGACTCGTCGGCCATTGAGGTGCTGCGCGAGCAGTTGGCTGTGCTGCCGCAGCCGCACGTGCATTTGGTGCTTAATGCCGCGTGCGAAACGTCGATATTGTTTGAGCAGGTGCGCGCGTTTGCCGCCCTGGCGCCGGAAGATTTGATCTTCACCCATCTGGACGAGGAGCTCCAGCGGGTGAAGCTCTGGAATTTCGTGCTAGGCACAAATTTACCGCTGGGATTCCTCAGCGCTGGGCAAAAAATTCCGGGCAACTTCTGCCGCGCCGAGTCCGTTTCCCTCTTTCCCCGCAACAACCCCAATAAATAAAGGGGTTTCCTTCCTTCGCCGGCCGCTGGCAGACCATTTGCTAAACGTCCGTCAACGTGATGAAAGCGTTGATGATTCTAGGTTCCGTGATTGGGTTTGCGGTCGCCGCCGGCTTCGGAATGGCCAACGGCAGCTCCTGGCCCAACCTCCTCTGGCACGCCAGCGTGGCGGCCTTGGTCACGGCAATTCTGACGCGCTGGTGGGGACGGGTGTTTTTCTCCGGCCTCAACGACGCGATCGAACAACGTCGTCACGCACTCAAGAATCCCGCTCCTGAAACCAAATCCGCCGCCAAAGTATGAGCAACCTTACCTGCGAAGTCCCGGCCGCCAAGAACGTCGTGGTCGAAAAGAAGCCGACCGCGCCCGAACTCTGGAAGCGCTATCACAAGCGCGCCACCACCAAGGTCGAGAACGCCCTCGTGGAACAATACCTTCCCCTCGTCGCCACGGTGCTCGGCCGCCTCGCGATGAACCTGCCTGACCACGTGGACCAGGACGACCTGCGCAGTGCGGGCCTCGTCGGCCTGCTGCAGGCCATGCGCAATTTCGATCCCAAGAGCGGCACCTCCTTTGAGACCTACGCCCGCGTCCGCATCCGCGGCGCCATGCTCGACGAGCTGCGCCGCATGGACTGGGTGCCCCGCACCATTCATGAAAAGGCCCGCAAGGTGCAGCGCATGATGGCCGAGCTGGAACAGAAGCTGGGCCGCACGCCCACCGAGAAGGAAATGGCCAAGGCCCTTGATCTTTCCGCCGCCGGTTACACGGAGCTGCTTGAAGAAATCCGTCCGGCGGCGTTCGTCTGTCTGGATGCCGTCTGCTCCTCTGAGAGCGGCGATTCCGGCAGTTTGTATGAGGTGATTTCCGACGGTTCCGAAGAAGGCCCGGCCGAGGAGACGTCGAAGAACGAGTTGAAGAAGATCATCCTGGCGCGGCTCAAGGACCTGCCCGACATGCAGCGCAAGGTGCTCGCGCTTTATTACGGCGAGGATTTGCGCCTGCGGGAAATTGCCGAGGCGTTTGGCGTGACCGAGTCGCGCATCTGCCAGATTCACGCCCAGGCCATCCTTTCCATCCGCGCCTACCTGCAACGTTTTGAGTCCGGCCTCTCCAAGGCCACCACCTGACATCGCATGATCATCATCATCGGAGCAATCCTGGTCACCGGCTGCGTCATCGGCGGCTTTATGATGGGCGGCGGCCATGTCGGCGCCCTCTGGCAGCCGAGCGAATTGGTCGTCATCTGCGGCGGCGCGCTGGGCGCGATGGTCATCATGTCGCCGAAGAAGGTGCTGATCGACCTCGTCAAGGGCATGCTCACCGCGCTCAAGGGCCAGCCGCACAACCGCGAGGCCTATGAAGAGCTGCTCAAGGTCCTTTACGAGCTGTTCCTCCTCGGCCGCCGCAACGGCATGATCGCCCTGGAAGAACACGTTCTCGAACCGCACAACAGCTCCATCTTCAAGAAATATCCAAAGTTCAGCGGCAACCATCACGCGATGGAATTTCTCTGCGGCGCGCTGCGCCCGATCATTGACGGCAAGATCAAGCCGGACCAGTTGCGGGTGCTGCTGGACGTGGAAGTTTCCCGAATGGAAGAGGAGCATCACGCTCCCATCAGCGTGCTGACCAAGACCGGCGACGCGATGCCGGGTTTCGGCATTGTCGCGGCCGTCTTGGGCATTGTCATCACGATGGCGTCGATTGGCGGCTCTCCGGAAGAAATCGGCCATCACGTCGCCGCGGCGCTCGTCGGAACCTTTCTCGGCATTCTTGTGGCCTATGGCTATGTCGGACCGCTGGCGACGAACATGGAATTTGTCGGCGCGGCGGAACTCGACTTCACCAAGTGCATCGTGGCGTGCGTGACCGGTTTTGCCGGCGGCATGGCGCCGATCACGGCGGTGGAACTGGGCCGTCGCGGCCTGAGCTCCGAGATGCGTCCGACCGCGGATGAGCTGGAAAAAATGTTCAAGGCCCTCAAGCCGCCGACCAAATAAATAAATGAGCAAAAAAGGCGGACATCACGGCGGTTCCTGGAAGGTGGCCTATGCGGACTTCGTCACGGCGATGATGGCGTTGTTCCTCTGCCTCTGGCTGACTTCGCAGGATCAGAAGATCAAGGAATCCGTCGAGCGCGCGTTTCGCAACCCGTTCTCCTCCGTCACCAAGGAATCCAACGGCATCATCCCCGCCAAGGACGCCTCGAACGGCGCCAAGCCGGCGACCCAGGGAAATTTCCAGGCCGCCACCGCGGTGGAGATCGAGGTCATGAAGCACGTGAGCGAGGACCTTGCGAAAATTTTGCAGCAGCAGGACGAGCAGCTCACGAACATCAAGATCGACATCACCTCCGAGGGGGTGCGCATCAACATTTTTGACCGTTCGCAGAAGCCGATTTTCGAGCCGGACACGGACGCCTTCACCCCCTACGGCACGTGGGTTTTCTCCACGCTGGCGTGGGAAATCTCGCGTTACCGCACCTTCAAGATCGAGCTGGAAGGCCACACGGAAACCGCCGTCAAAGCCGGCCGCGAATCTTCGAGCCAGTGGGAGCTTTCGACCGAGCGCGCCAACGCCGCCCGGCGCAAGCTGGTCCAGAGCGGCGTCTCCTCCGCGCAGATCTGCAAGGTCTCGGGCTACGCGGACACCGCGCCGATGCCGGAGTTTCCGCCCGACGCCGAGGCGAACCGTCGCGTCACCGTGATGCTCAAGCTGAAGGAATCTGTCAACGCCGTCACCGCCTCCACGATCACCGCCAATGACACCCGCGCAAACTGAACCTTTCGTGCCGCTGACCACTGCGGCGACGGGCCGGGGCGATTCCCGTGTCAGTGTTGTTTCCCAGCCGAAGGAGGGTGACACGCAGTTGTTCCGGCCGCTCTCGGCGGAAGTCTCGACCTCGCCCAAGCCCACCGTTTCCCACACCGGCAAGGCCTGCGAGCCGCGCGTTTCCATCCAGCGCGAAGGCGATCATGTCACCGGCATCCGCGTGCATTGCAGCTGCGGCCAGGTGATTGATCTGGCCTGCATCTATTGAGTTTTCTTGGTGTCGGTGGTTTTGCTTCACGCTTCCGTTTTCAGCTGTGTTTCCCCTCGGACTTCCCCGTTTTTTTCGTTCGCCACCCGGCAATTAATTCATCCGCCCGGAATTTATTGCCACCTTTAAGCCTGAAAGCGGGCGGAAACGGGCAAAATCTTCGTGGCACATCCGCTGCTAAACATTCCCCGAATGAATGTCAGTCTTTATCAAGCCGCGGCGGCGATGAACGCGAATGCGCGCTGGCAAGATATGATTTCAGAAAATTTGGCGTCGGGCTCCACGATCGGGGCGCGCAGCCGTGACGTTTATTTTTCCTCCGTGCCGGCCGGGCCGCAGTTTGTGATCCCCGCTCCCGGCACCGGCATCAATTTCACCCCCGGCGAACTCAAGCGCACGGGCAACCCCCTCGACTTCGCCATCGAAGGGCAGGGCTTCTTTGAAGTGCAGCTCCCGAACGGGGAACGGGCCTACACGCGCGACGGTGAATTTCATCTCAGCTCCACGGGCCAGCTCGTCACCAAGCAGGGGAACGTGGTGTCCGGCGAGGGCGGCCCCCTCCAGTTCGACATCAACAACACGATGCCCCTCACGGTGTCCGCCACCGGGCAGGTCAGCCAAGGTGGCGAAATAAAGGGCAAATTGAAGCTCGTGGAATTTAACGATCCGCGCCTGCTCACGCCGATCACCAGCGGCATGTTCCTCGCGGACAATCCCAACATTCAGGCGCAGGCCCCCACCGACACGAGCATCTCACAGGGATCGGTCGAGGCCTCGAACATTTCCCCGACCACCCAGATGGCGGACCTGATCATGGCCATGCGCGCCTTTGAAACGAACCAGAAGGTCATCCAGATGCAGGACGACCGCATGGGCCGCACCATCAGCGAACTGGGATCGCCGACCTGAAATGAAACCGTCGCCCAACTTTTTAATCCATCACTGAACCATGCTTCGCGCCCTTTATTCCGCCGCCGCCGGGATGCAGTCCCAGCAGATGAATCTCGACGTCATCTCGAACAACCTCGCGAACGTCAACACCACCGGCTACAAGAAGAGCAAGCTGGAGTTTCAGGATCTGCTCTACCAGACCACCCGCGCCGCCGGTTCCGACCAGGGCGGCGGCAATCAACTGCCGTCCAGCCTCCAGATCGGACAAGGTTCGGTGCCCATCTCCACGCAGCGCGTCTTTACCGCCGGCGATCTCACCCACACCGGCCAGAACCTCGACGTGGCCATCCAGGGCGAGGGATTTTTCCAGGTGCAGCTTCCCGACGGTACGCTGGCCTACACCCGCGACGGCGCGTTGAAGGCGGACAAGGACGGACGCATCGTCACCAACGACGGCTATCCGTTGCAGGGCGGTTTTCAGCCGGTTCCCGCCGGCACCACGAACATCACCATTTCCTCATCCGGCGCGGTCACCTACACGACGGCGAGCGGCCAGACCAACTCGCAGGTGCAGCTCGCGCGCTTCAACAACGCGGGCGGCCTCGATGCGCTCGGCCACAATCTCTACAAGGAGACCGCCGCGTCCGGCACCGCCGAGCTGGGCAATCCCGGCCAGAACGGCTTCGGCCAGCTCCAGCAGGGTTCGCTCGAACTTTCCAACGTCCAGGTCGTCGAGGAAATGGTGAACCTCATCCTCGCGCAGCGCGCCTACGAAGTGAACTCGAAGGCCGTGCAGGCCGCGGACGAAATGATGCAGCAAAGCAACAACATGCACCGCTGATGATGACCTCCCTCTTGAACATGCTTTTCAGACCACGCGTCCTCCTTGCGCGCCTGCCCAAAAGGTTTTTGGTTTACCTTTTTGGCGGTCTGGTCGCCGGGTTCGTGTCTCCCGCTGCGGCGGTCGAGCCCGTCCGTTTTCAGCTCCGCGCCACCGCCCAGGCGGACAGCACCGGCGTTTATTTGAACCAGGTCATCGACACCCGCGACGCGCTGCCGTCGGTCCGGTTGTGCGATTCCCCGGCCTTCGGCAAGGCGGCAACTTTGACCCGCGAACAGGTGGCCGGTTATCTGCGCGAGGCCGGCGCCGAACTCGTCATCTCCAACTGGGCCGGACCCGAAATGGTTCGCATCACCCGCCGCATCCGCACGTTGACCGAGGCGGACATGCTGAATTTGCTCACCGAAACCCTCCAGCGCGATTGCGTCAAGGACCGGGGCGAACTGGAACTGCGGCCGACCCGCGGCTGGGCGGAAGTGCCGGTGCCCGACGAGCCGCTCACGCTGCGCATTCTCGAACAGCCCACGGGCGGAATCGCCCCCGCCGCCTTGTATCGCTTTGAAATCCGCAGCGCCCGCGAAGGCGTCGGCATCTGGCAGACCGCCGTGCAGGTTCGCATCTGGCGCGACATCTGGGTGGCGCATTCGGCCGTCAAACGCGGCGAGCCCCTGAGCGACGCCGACCTCGTGCGGGAACGCCGGGATGTCCTGCCGCTGCGCGATTCCTGCGCCGACTTTGTCAGCCAGGACTCCTCGTTGGAATTTTCCGAGGCGGTCATCTCCGGCAATCCCATCCTCGCCCGCACCTTGAAGCCCCGCGCCGTGATCCACCGCGGACAGCTGGCCCAGGCGGTGTTTCAGGACGGCGCACTCTCCATCACGATGAAGGTCGAGGCGCTGGAGGACGGCGCCCCCGGCCAGATCATCCGCACCCGCAATCCGGTCTCCCGGCGCGATGTCAGCGCCCGGGTCGTCAATGAACAAACCCTGTTGATCAGTCTTTAAACCATGCAAACGCCACGTAATTTTCTCCGGACCGTTGTCGCGGTGACGCTGCTGGCGGCCCTGCCGCTGCACGCGCAGTCGCTCTGGCGCGACGAAACCGCCAAGTCGATGTTTGCCGACAAGAAGGCCTGCAGCCCGGGCGACATCCTCACCATCCTCGTCCAGGAATCCACGAGCGCGGCCAAGGACAACAAGTCCGCCACGTCGAAGGACAATTCCGTGGATGCGAGCATTTCGACTTTTCTTTACGGGGCCGGCACGGGCGGCGCGAGCGCGATTCTCTCCCGCGGCGGCCAGATGCCCGCGCTGAAGTATGACGCAAAGAACAGCTTCGCCGGCAGTGGTTCCGTGAACAACTCGCAGAAGATTGTCGCCAGCGTGGCGGTAAAAGTCCTCGACGTGCTGCCCAACAAAAACCTTGTCATCGAGGGCCGCCGCGAAACCTCCTTCAGCGGCGAACATCAGGTTGTGATCCTTCACGGCGTTGTCCGATCCGAGGACGTGGCCGCGAACAACACCGTTTTCAGCTACAACATCGCCGACGCCAAGGTGGAGATTAACTCCAAGGGCCAGATCGATGATGTGCAGCGCAAAGGCTGGTTCACCAAGCTCTGGGACAAACTCACCCCGTTTTGATCATGCCACTCGTGCCCCGCTATCTTAAACCCCGCGCCGGCTGCGGCGGAAACCAGGCCCTGGTTCCCGAGCCCGAACCGCCGCGAGAAATCATCCTGCACACGGTGCAGAAGGCCTTCGCCGGCCTGGGGCCGCTGGTGCCCGCGCCCGGCAGCGCGCGCGTCTATCAGCATCATCGCGGCTTCAATTCCGCCAGCCTGCTGATCCTGGGACTGCTTTGCTTTGCCTTCACGCTCACGGCCTCCGCCAACGGTGTGCGGCTGCGGGACATGGTCATGGTGTCCGGCGCGCGCGACAACCAGCTCGTTGGCTACGGCCTGGTCGCGGGTCTCGCCGGCGACGGCGACAAGGACCAGGTCTATACCAAGCAGACCATCGCCAACATGCTTCAGCGTTACGGCATCAGCATTCCCGCCGCGACGCTCTCCGCCAAGAACGTCGCCGTGGTCATGGTGACGTGCGACATTCCCGCGTTCATCAAGCCCGGCGCGCGCATTGACGTGCAGGTGGCGTCCATAGGCGATGCGAAGACGCTTCAGGGCGGTGTGCTGCTGCAGACGCCGTTGATTGGCGCGGACAACAAGGTTCATGCGGTGGCGCAGGGGCCGATCTCCATCGGCGGATTTTCGGCCGGCAACGGCGGCGCGTCCGTGACGAAGAATCATCCGACCACGGCCCAGATCGTGAACGGCGCGCTGGTTGAACGCGAAATTCCGACGAGCGTCGTGCATGACCGCACCATCGAACTGATGCTGCGCGAGCCCAGCTTTACGGTGGCCTCCCGCATGGCCGCGGCCATCAACAACGTTTTCCCCAACGCCGCCCGCGCCTTGGACACCACGTCCATCCGGGTGAATGTGCCCGAGGACGCCGAGGCGACGCCGATTGAATTTCTTGCCCGGCTCCAGGAGATCGAAGTAACCCCGGACGTTCCCGCGCGGATCGTCATCAACGAGCGCACCGGCACCATTGTGGCGACGTCGAGCATCCGCATCTCGGACTGCGCGGTGTCGCACGGCAACATCACGATCAACGTGGCCAAGAGCTTCGAGGTCTCGCAGCCTGAGCCGTTCAGCTCCAAGGGCAAGACCGTGGTGACGCCGCGGACCGAGACAGAGGTCGTCGAACAGAAATCGTCCCTGATCCCGATTGCCGAATCCACGACGGTGGAAAAGGTGGCGTCGTCCTTGAACGCCCTCGGCGTGACGCCGCGGGACATGATGGCCATTTTCGAGGCCATGAAACAGGCGGGTGCCCTGCAGGCGGAACTCGTGCTGCGCTGATATGGAAATCAATTCTGCAACCACCAAGGTCGATGCCTCAATGATCGCCCCCGAGCGGCTCGCGGGCAATTCGCAGCTGACCAAGCAGGAGAAGGTCGCCGAGGCCAGCCGCCAGTTCGAGGCCGTGCTGCTGCGGCAGATTTTGGAAAACTCCCAGAAGACCGTCATCAAGTCGTCCTACGCCGACAACTCGACGAGCTCGGCGATTTACCGCGACCAGTTCGTCAGCCAGATGGCGGACAGCATCTCCAAGGCGGGCACGTTCGGCTTCGCCAAGACTTTCGAGCAGCAGCTCAACCGGCCGGCGGAGCGGGATTCATCCACGAATCCGGCTCCAGCCGCCGCGCCACTCCACTTGTCCGGCGCCGCCGCCCAGCGGGGCGCCCTTTCCTCCCATTTGAAAACTCCATGAATGAATTGCTCTCCAACCTGGTCGAAGCCCTCCGCGAGGAGCTTAAACAATACGGCGAACTGCTGGCCCAGCTGGACCACCAGCAGCACCTCGTCATCCAGCGCCGGGCGCAGGACATGATGCGGTGCGTCGCCGGCATCAACGCGCAGGCCGACACCGTGCAGGCCGTGCGCCGCGAACGCGAACAGCATCAGCGGCACGTCGCCCAATACCTGCAGCTGGGCGACACCGCGCCGTTCGTGGAAATCCTGCCGCGGATTCCGCTGCATTACGGCGGGCTGATCCAGGCCCTGGTGCAGGAGAACAACGAGCTGCTGATCCGGGTGCAGCAGCGCGCCCGGCAGAACCAGCTCCTGCTGAGCCACGCGGTCGAGCTGATGCAGAAGTTCATCAATGCCATTCTGCCGGGGGCGGCCGCGACGCCGACGTACAACGACACGGGGCGGCTGCCGGCGGGGCAGTTTGCCGCAACGTCCCTTTACGAGGCGGTCGGCTGAAGATTTTATGCTCGGCTTATTTGGAACCCTGAACCTCGCCACGACGTCGTTGCAGACGCAGATGGCGGGCGTGGAAGTGGCGGGCAACAACCTGGCCAACGTCAACACGCCCGGCTATTCCCGCCAGCGCGTGGTGATTCAGAACAACATCTCCATCCCGGTCAGCGCCGGCATGGAAGGCACCGGCGCGAGCGTGCAGGCCATCCAGCAGATCGTGGACAACCTGCTCAACGGCCAGATCCAGACCCAGTCAAGCCAGACCGGCTATTGGAACGCGCAGCAAAGCGCGCTGCAGAACGTCCAGACCGCGCTGAACGAATACCTGAATTCGGGCGACGGCGCCGACACCGGCCTGTCCTCGAAGCTGAGCGCGTTTTTCAAGGCGCTGTCGGCGGTGGCCACGACCCCGAACGCCACCGGCAACGAAACCCGCCAGGGATTGATCGGCGCCGCCCAGACGCTCGCGACGGCCTTTCAGCAGATCAATTCGCGCACGCTGGACCTGCGCAACGCCCTGGACAATTCGCTGACCTCGCAGGTGAGCGAGGCCAACCAGCTCATCACCAGCATCGCCAGCCTCAACGACCAGATCGCCAACGCGGAGACGTTCACCAACGGCGTGGCCAACGACCTGCGCGACCTGCGCCAGCAGAAGCTCGAGGAGCTTTCCAAATATTTCAATTACCAGACCGACACCAATGCGGACGGCACGGTCACGCTGACCTGGGCGGGGCAGACCTTTGTGGACGGCAACCAGACGCCCAACAAGCTGACCACGGCGGTGGACACCAACACCGGCATGCTGCAGGTGTGGACGACGGGGAACAACAACCTGATGACCGGCGTGCCTTTCGGTTTCAGCGGCGGTTCGCTGGCCGGCACGGCCAATGCCCGCGACGGCGGGCTGGCGGACCTGCGCAACAGCATCAACACGCTGGCGACGAACTTGATCGCGGAGTTCAACGCGGTTCACGCCACGGGGTTCAATCTCGCCGGCGGTTCCGGAAACGCATTCTTTACGGGCACAAACGCCTCGGACATCGCCGTCAATCAGGCGATCGCGACGGACCCGACGTTGATCCAGGCGTCGGGCGTGGCGGGCAATCCCGGCGACGGTTCAGTGGCGCTGAGCCTGTCGCGGCTGGCGTCGTCTTCGTTTGCGGCCCTGTCAAATCAGACGTTCAGCAGCTATTACGGGCAGGCCGTCGGCCAGCTCGGCACGGAATTGAGCAACGCCAACGACCAGGTGGACAGCCAGACGTCGGTGGCGGCCATGCTTGCCAACCAGCGCAGCGCCGTCAGCGGCGTGAACCTGGACGAGGAGATGACCAGCCTGATGATGTATCAACGGGCCTACCAGGCCTCGGCCCACGTCGTGTCCACGGTGGACCAGATGATCCAGGTGCTGCTGGGCATGGGGGCAGGCTGATGACTGACACGGAGAGGTTTTGATTATGCGCGTCACACAAAATTTGTTTTCGGATTCCCTGGTGGGCCGTCTCGGCAAGCTGACCACGCGGCAGTATGAGCTGCAAAACCAGGTGTCCAGCGGCTTGAAAGTGCAGGCGCCGTCCGACAATCCGGGCGCGATGCAGAGTGTGCTGCATTACAAGAACAGCCAGGTCGCCAATGAAACCTACGCCGACAACGCCGCCGCGCTGCAGACGCGCGCCGCCACGGTTTACAACGTCCTCCAGCAGCTTTCCACGATCTCCTCCAATGTCGGCGTCACCGCCACCGCGGCCGGCGACGTGGTGCAAAAGGATTTGTCCGTCTATGCGGGAAGCGTTGATGATGCGCTCGAATCTGCGCTGGAGCAGGTGAACAAAAAGGATCCCACCACGGGCCAGTATCTCTTCGGCGGCACCGCGTCCGCACAGCCGCCGTTCGTCGCCACCCGCGATGCCAGCGGCAAGGTCACGGCCGTGGCCTATCAGGGAAACAGCTCCGTCAATTTTGCCGAAATCGGCGATGGTGCGACGGCGACCGCCGATGTCCTCGGCAGCTCCGCCAGCGGCACCCGGGGATTGATCACTGACAGCATTTCCGGCGCGGACTTTTTCAACCACCTCATTTCGCTGCGGGACCATCTGCTCGCCAACGACAAGACCTCGCTGGTGAACACGGACATCCCCGCGCTGCGCAAGGACGAGGACAACTTTCTCTACCAGATCAGCGTCAACGGGTCGCTGCAAAGCCGGCTCGAATCCGCCAAGGATTCCAGCACTGAAAGCACCGCCTCCTTGAACAAGCTGATTTCCGGCGCCGCCGACGCGGACATCATTGACACGATGGTGCAGATGACCCAGGCGCAGACTTCCTACCAGGCCGCCTTGCAGAGCGGGGCCAAGATCATGCAGCTCTCGCTGCTGAACTATCTCCAATAGTTCGCCGATGCCGGTCACAGCCGGGGAAATCCTCTCATTCCTCGGAAAAAAACTCCCAGTGGCATGAACTTTTTGCCGGGCTGACTACCCTGACTATTCCTCCTGGTTTAGTTTTTCGACGCAAGTTGTCTGTTTTCAACGAGTTTACAACCCGGCAAATCCCGCCGCACCCCGTGGCATGGCCGCTGCTAAACCACTTTCCGTGATGAATAGCGTCAGCACATTTGAAACAGAGACGATCGCCGCACCGGTCGTGACCGAGGTTCGCATCCCTGCCGGGCTGCTAGGCTTCGAGCGCATCAAGGACTACCTGCTCGTGGCCAATCCGGCCGAGGAGCCGTTCCGCTGGTTGCAGGTGAAGAACGACGCCGCGCTGGCGTTTGTCGTCATCGACCCATTTCTTGTCCAGCCTGAGTATCAGCCGGACATCCCGCAGACCGACGTCGAATTCCTCGGCCTGACCGACTCGCGCGACGCTCTGCTGTTTAACATCGTCACCGTTTACAGCCCCACCCGGGCGACGGTGAACCTCAAGGGACCAATCGTTTTCAACCGCCGCACCATGATCGGCAAACAGGTCGTGCTGGCCAACGCCAACACCTACTCGGTCCAACACCCGCTTTCCCTCGGCGCCTAACCACCCTGAACCATGTTAATTCTCTCACGCAAATCTGGCGAATGCCTCGTGATTGACGGACGCATCACCGTCAAGATCGTCCGCGTGGAAGGTGAAGTGGTGAAGATCGGCGTTGAAGCCCCGGCGGACGTGCCGGTCCACCGTCAGGAAGTTTACGAGGAAATCCAGCGCAGCAACCAGCAGGCCTTGACCCGGCAGAACGTGCCGCTCCCGCGCCTGCCCAAGCTCGCGGTTCCCGCCGCCGCCTTTGCCGCCAAGTCCTTTCCAACCAAACACGCCACACCATGATCATCAACGCCAGCAATTCCCAAGCGTCCGCCAGTCTTTTCTCCGCCGCCCGCGCGCCCCGGCAGAAGGCCGCCGCGGACGTCCCGGCCTCGCCCGCCGACCAGGCGGTGATCGCCTCCCAGAACATGGTCTCCGCCGTCTCGCCCCTGCAGGATGCGGGAGCCACCCGGGCCGCCCTCGAAGCCGTCCGCAAACAATTTATCGCGCAGCCGAGTGTCGCATTGCTCGCGCAGGCAAAGGAACTGCCCCAAAATGCTCTGCGACTGCTGCAATAACAATGTCCAGCGAATTTCGTCGGTCGCCATGATTGGCGAGACCGCTGGCTCCTTCCACGGGCGGGCCGATCATCCCTCGGCTCGCCCGCTACTTTCTCCGCTCCAAAACGCCTCCGCCCATCCGGCGCGGGGCTTCACTTTGGTAAACCGGACTGCTCCCGCCGTAAACAATCGCCGCCCATCACAAGGAAAGTGATACCTATGACCAAGCCCGCCAAATACACCCTGTCGATCGCCTTCTGCATGCACGATTCCTGCGTCACCATCGCGGACGAACAGCAGGTCCTGCTGCACCTCGAAGGCGAGCGCTTTTTCAAGACCAAGCACATCCGCGTCGAGACGCCGGAAAAGATGGATGAACTGGTGGCGGGTGCGCTGGACTACCTCCATCTGACCATCGACGACATCTCCGAAGTGCTCCTGGCCAGTTTCGGCAATGCCTATCCGGTGCCCGAAACGAAGATCCTCGGCAAAACCTTCCGCCCGATCATGACCGGGCATCATGACAATCACATCGGCACCGCCTTTCCCTCCGGTTTCGAGGACGCGATCATCGTCTGCGCCGACGGCGGCTCGGATGAAGGCCCGGACACGCCTTATATCACCACGCGCATTTATCTTAAGAAGGGCCGGCAAATCAATTTGCTCGACGACTTGAACGATTCCTCCATGAACGGCCGCTTCTACGGCACGGCCGCGCAGATGATCATTCATCCGGACTTTGAAATGGCCCACACCACCTGCGTCGGCAAGCTCATGGGTTTGAGTTCCATGGGGCGGTTTGATCAGGAAATCTGGGATCTGCTCGTCCAGCACGAGCGCCTGTTCAACGTCCATTACGTCGCCGGCTGCCAGTCGCTGCTCGACCTCTTCGGGCTGAGCCATAATTACGAACGTCCCTGGGACGACGAGCGCAAACGCAATTTCGCCTACTGCGCCCACGAGTTCTGGGTGGAACGGTTTTTTCAGCAGCTCAAGAAATACACGCACCTGAGCCGCAACATCGCCATGACCGGCGGCTGTGCGTTGAACATCACGCTCAACTCCCGTCTGCTGGATTCGAATCTTTACGACCAGGTCTATGTTTCGCCCATCTCCTCCGACTGCGGCCAGTCGCTGGGCGCCGTCCTGTATCGCTATCCGAACATCATCTGCAATTACCCCTATCTGGGCCGGC
>JAXMHO010000008.1:0-115719 GCA_046346715.1 Verrucomicrobiota bacterium | reverse complement strand
ACTTTGCCGACCAGGAAATTTCGTTTCGCAAGCGGAAGAAAACTCCTCCCGGCAAATCCACCAAGCCGGACATGAAACCGCCGGACTCGGCGTCTTGAGCCGCTCAGATCATGTGACAGAACATCGCGTCGCGAAGCTTCGGCTCAAACCACGTGCTCTTGGGGGGCATGATGCCGCCGGCGTCCGCGATCTCCATCAGGTCCACGATGCTCGTCGGAAACATGCTGAACGCGCAGGCGTATTCGCCGGAGTTCACCAGCTTTTCCAGTTCGGCCGTGCCGCGGATGCCGCCGACGAAATTGATGCGCTTGCTTGTGCGCGGGTCCTCAATGCCAAAGAGCGGCGCGAGAATCTGCTTCTGCAAAATGGTGACGTCGAGACGTTCGATGGGATCGTTGGTCGCGGTGAACTGCGGCTTGAAGGCCAGCGTGCTCCACTTGCCGTTGAGGAAAAATCCGAACTCGTGCTTGCGACCCGGCTTGGGTGAACCGCCGGGCTTGATGTCGAAGACAGCCGCGAGCTTTGACAACAGCTGCTCGGCGGTGAGGCCGTTCAGATCTTTCAGCACGCGGTTGTAGGGCAGGATCTGCATCTGGTTGTGCGGAAAGATGACAGTGAGGAACTGGCCGCTGTGGCCCGCGCCGTGGCGGGACTTGAACACGCGACCCGCCGCCGCGCTGCGATGATGACCGTCCGCAATGTAGAGGAAAGGGATCTGCGCAAAGTGCGATTCAACGAACCGGATGTCCTCCGCCCCGCTGATGGTCCATGAGGAATGCCGCACGCCGTCCTTGCCGGTGAAATCCACGACGGGTGTTTCGGCAGTTTTCTTGGCGACAAAGGCATCGAAAGCGGCCACAGCCTTGTAAGTCAGGAACACGGGACCGGTCTGGGAGTTGAGCGTTTCGATGTGGCGGACGCGGTCGTCCTCCTTGTCCACGCGGGTCAGCTCGTGCTTCTTGATGATGTTCTGAAGGTATTCCTCGCAGCTTGCGGCGGCGACGAGGCCGACCTGGGCATGCTGGCCCATGACCTGGCGATAAAGGTAAAAATGCGGTTTGTCGTCCTGCTTCAACGCGCCCTGGCTGATGAGCTTGGCGAAGTTTTCCTTTCCCTTGGCGTAAACGGCGGGCGAGTAAAGGTCCGTGCCGGCGGGCAGATCGATTTCTGGTTTGCTGACGTGCAGAAAGCTCAGGGGGTTGCCGGCGGCCATCTGGCGGGCTTCCTCGGACGACATGACGTCATAGGGCAGCTCGCAAATCTGGGCGGCGAGTTCAGGTTTGGGCCGGAGTGCGGCAAAAGGTTTGATCGTTGCCATAAAGCGGGCGGGAACATAGGAGACCCGGCCGGCGAAGGCACGCAGAAATTGTCCAGACGGGACAGTTTTTGGCTGGAGAATTTCCTAGCCACCCGCAGAACGCGGTTTTACTCTGGCGGCAGAATTGCCATCAACCACACGCGAAGCTATGGACATCATTTTCAACTGCCAGCACTGCAACCAGGAACTGGAAGTGGACGTGGCGGGTGCCGGATCGGAAATCACCTGCCCCAACTGCGATGAAACCATCCTGATTCCCGCGCCCGGCACCAAGGGCACGCGCACCAGCGGTGTGGCGGATTCCTCCGGAAAAATTCCCGTGGCCCCGCCCGCCGCCGCCCCGGCCGCGGGCGGCGCGGGCGTGCCAGTCAACGCCATGGCCAGCTCCGCCGCGGCAAAAGTGGAGATGCACCTGAAGGTTCCGGTGCGCAGCACGCCCACCGCCAGCCTGATTGAAAAGCCCAGGCCGCCGCTGGAGGTCGCAGCCAAGGAGACGGACAAGAAGCTTCGCATCAAAACCATCCGCCACACCGACCACATCGAGGTCGGCCACGACAAGTTCGATGAATACGTGACGGAATTTCTACAGAAGATCGGGGAACAGAACGTCCAGAGCATTCATCCGCTCACCTACACGCACCTGGACATCGGCTCGCAAAAGCTGATGACGGACTACGCCATTCTGGTGATTTATCACGGTTGAGCGGCTGCCTTGACTTGCCGATTTCACGTCGTTACCGTCCCGCCATGATGCGTCGTCTGGTTTGCCTTTTGCTCGTTTGCGCGGGCTTGTTCCTGTTGCCGTTCCGCTCCCCCGCCCCGCTCATTTACACCCCCGGCGAGGGCTGGCGCTATGAAACCGTGGGCGGCGGCGGCAACTGGCAGCGCACCCGCGCGAAGGATCAGCTGATCGTCGCCCAGGACGCCTTCGACAAGAAGGACTACAGTCTGGCGCTGAAAGCCGCACGCCGCGTGGTTCACATCTGGCCGCTTTCCGACTATGCCCCGCAGGCGCAGTTCATCCTCGGCCGCTGCTACGAAATCAAGCATCTCGATGAGAAAGCCTTCAAGACCTATCAGGAGCTGCTGGAGAAATATCCCAAGGCCGTTCATTACGAGGAAGTCCTGAAACGGCAGCATGACATCGCACTGCGCTTTCTCGGCGGGCAATGGTTTCGGGTGTGGGATTTAATTCCGCTGTATCCCTCGATGGACAAGACCGCGGAGCTGTTTGAGAAGATCGTGAAGACGGGACCTTACAGCGCGGTGGCGCCGGCGTCGCAGATGAAAATCGGCGAGACCCGCGAGAAGCAGAGCAACTTTGCCGAGGCGGCCAAGGCCTACGAACTGGCGGCGGACCGCTACTATGACCGGCCGCAGATCGCGGCCGACGCGCTGTTCAAGGAGGCCTCCGCCTACAAGAAACAGGCGGCCACGGCGGAATACGACCAGAACACCGCCGCGCAGGCCATCACGGTTTACACGGACTTCATGACCCTGTTCCCCGACGACTCCCGCGTGCCGGAGGCGCAGAAGACCATCGCCGCCCTGCGGAGCGAACAGGCGCGCGGCAACCTGGAAATCGCCCGTTACTACGAACGCCGCAACCACACCGAGGCGGCGCGCATCTACTACAACGAAGTCGTGAACCTTTCCCTCGGAGAGCCCAACTCCCCGCACGCGGAAATCGCCAAGAAGCGCCTGGTGGAAATCAACGCGCAGCTCCGGAACCAGACACCCGCCAAGTAGCCCATGCCTTTCCGGTCATTCATTTTAGCCGTCCTCGCCGCGATGACCTTCAGCGGCTGTGCCGGCTACCGGCTCGGGCCCAGCAACGGTGAAGTTGCCGGCGAAAAGACCGTTCAGATCCGGCCGTTTCTCAACCAGACCTTGGAACCGCGTCTCGGCGATGCCGTCACCGCGGCGTTGCGGAGAAATTTGCAGCGGGACGGGACCTACCGATTGAGTTCACACGGCCAGGCGGACATTGTCGTGACCGGCGTCGTCCTGCGTTACAACCGTTTTGAACTGAGCCTGCTCGAAAACGATGCGCTGACCGCGCAGGATTACCGGATCAACGCCACCGTGCAGGTCACCGCGCGGGACACCACGACCGGCCGGGTGTTGTTCGACAAGCCGGTCACCGGATACACGCTGATTCGGGTCGGCTCGGACTTGAACAGCTCCGAGCGCCAGGCCATCCCCCTGCTGGCGGACGAGATCGCCAAAAACGCCGCGGCGATGATCGTGGACGGCAGCTGGTGAGGGTTCTGAAATTTTGCCACAAGGGGCTTGCAGAGGGTTTTAGTTTTGCTATTTCTTGGTCGAGGAGTTGTCCCAAACACAAACAAAAACACACAAGGAGTCCATATGACCAAATCCATCATCAAAACCACCCTGCTCGGGTTGCTCACGGCAAGTCTGCTGGGATTGCCAGCTTCAGCCAAAGACACCAACGCCCCGGCCACGGACAAAAAGCCCGTCAAAGCGGCCAAGGCAAAACGTTCCACCACCTCGACGCACGGAAAACTGAAGGCGCTGGACAAGGTGGCCAAGACCATCGTCATCGGCGAGCACACGCTGCAGATCACCCCGGATACCGCGATCACCAAGTTTGGCAAACCGGCCACACTTGACGACGGCGTGGTAGGCGAGGAGGTCAGCGCCAGTTATCAAAAGACCGATGGTGATAAGTTGTCCGCCACCAAGGTCCGCTTCGGTCCTAAAACGGAAACGCCCGCGGCTCACGAAAAGAAGGCCTCGAAAATGGAGAACTGACCGTCTTTGACCAAAACAAAGGCAGGCCTGCGGGCCTGCCTTTTTGTTTGAGGGAGAGACTAGCGACGCCACCAGCTTGTTTTGCTCTTGGGCTGTTCCGGCGGCGGCTGGGTGGACTGCTGGATAAGCAGCTGGGCGCGCGCGTTGTAAAGCGCCATGGTGAACTCGTCGTAGCTTAGATAGCGGTCTGCCGGACTTTTCGCCAGCACCTTGGTAAGCGCGTCGCTGGTGGCCTGGGAAATTTCCGGCAGCACCAGATTGGGCGGGGTCAAAGGAGTGTGCACGTGGGCGGACACCAGCTCCTCCACGGTGGGAGCATCAAACGGCACATGCCCGGTCAGCGCATGATAGAGCGTGCAGCCCAGGCTGTACATGTCGGAGAGGAAGGTCTCCTTCTCGCGCTGGATTTTTTCGGGCGCGACGTAATACGGCGTGCCGTGCGTCTCGGTCAGAGACTCCGGTTCGGCATCTGTGCTGCGCGCAAGCCCAAAATCCACCAGCTTCGGTTCAAGGTCGGTGTCGAAAAGGATGTTTCCAGGCTTGATGTCGCGGTGCAGGAGGTTGTGCTTCAGGGCGAGATCCAGCGCGCCGGAAATTTTTATGCCCACGTCCAGCACTTCCAATTCGGCCACGCGGGTCTGCTTTTCAATGCGGGAATCCAAACTGCCCCGGTCGGCCAGCTCCATGACCAGATAACGCTGCCCCTCCCATTCATCGAAGGTGTAGATATGGATGATGTTGGTGTGGTTCAACGAGGCGCAGGCACGGGCTTCGCGGACAAAATCCTCCAAGGCGCGTTCGTCTTCGAGCAGCTCCCGCTTCATCAGCTTGACCGCCACCTTGCGCTGCAACGTGGTGTCGAGGGCGCGATACACCGTGCCCATGCCGCCGGAAGCGATGACCCCCTGGAGTTCGAACTGCCGCAGCTGCAGCGGCATCATGATGGGGTGGCCGCACTTCTTGCAGGGTTCGGTGGCCAGCGGCGCCAGGTCGCCGGAAATAAACACTTTGGTGTCACACCAGCTGCACGTGACCATCTTCAAGGAACCTGAACCTCTATCCCCGGTGCTCATAGTTATTTAATAGTATCATCGGTCCTTTCAGCGACGAGCTGAATCCATAACTAAAACGGTGGCCTGGATGCCTTTCGGTTACGCCCTTTGCCGTGTTTCAGCAAGAAGTTTTTTGACAGAACCTTCCGGATGGTGTTTAATGGCGGCGTTCGAAAATGAAAGTTAACCTTACAACCACAACACAAAACCAGCCGTCATCCGGACGCATGTCCATTTGGCATTGCGGCCGTCTGCCGCACGGCGACGTGGGAGGAAACGTTTAACAGAAACAACCAGTTTTCCAGACAAACCCGCGATTGCCAGTCAATCGCGGGTTTTTTGTTTGGACGACAGACCGGCTGCAGGCCGGACCAGAGAAAGACAAAACAGCATGAATGAAAACCAACAAAAGTTGACGACCCGGTTCTATCCGGAGACGCGGTTCGAGGTGCCGCCGGTGCCGGTGGCCACCTTCCGGGCCGAACAGGACACGGAACTGGAACAGTTGAAAAACCGGCTGCTCCGCCAGACGCTGCAGGACCTCACCGCCGTGGATGCCAATGGCTTCGTCCGGCGGGCGGCGAATGAGGCAGCGGCCCTCGCGTGGGAGACCCGGGTTCCGCTGCTGGTGTTTCCCGGACTGTTTGAAGAGAAAACCCGGACCGTCCTGCGGCAGGTGGAGCGCCAGCAGAGCATACGTCGCCGCAGCCGCGAACTGCTCTTCACATGATGCCGACCCGACTTGAGGTGGGAACCCGCCAGCCGGGGAGCCGCTTTCACCCACGGACCATTCGTTCCGTCGGTGAAAACGGCTCCTCGCGCTGGCCTTTTTCCTGCCGTCCGTAAAATCTCACCCGGGAGAGCCCGGGGATTTCTCTGCGGATAAAATTTCCGACGAAAAGCCTTTCCCGGCTTGACGGAGCGGGTTTGCGCTCAGATATTCACCGCACGTTTCGGTGAACTGAAATCAGATGTTGCAAACGTTGTATGCCTAAGTCAAAGGGCCGAACGACCACCTCCGGCGATAAAAAGAGCCGCTCCTTTTCCCAACAGGCGACCAAAGGTCATCCAGCTTCCTTGACCGACGCCAGTCCTGCCCCCGCATCCGCCGGTGCCGACCAGCTCCCGACCGATAAAAGCAAAAGTGATTTCATCGCCGACAAGGTCAAGGAACTCGTCCAGCTCGCGCAGGAACAGGGACACCTGACCTTCTGTGACATTCACGACGCCCTGCCCAACGGCCTCGCCTCGCCGGAAGACCTGGAGGAGATTCATCTCAAACTGCAAAACCTCGAGATCGAAATCGTCGACCAGGCCGAGGTGGACCGCATCAAGCAGATCGAACCCGACGAGGAGGAGAAAACCCGCCTCGACGTGCTGGATGATCCGGTCCGGATGTATCTCAAGCAGATGGGGCTGGTTCCGCTGCTGACGCGCGAGCAGGAAGTTTCGATTTCCAAACGCATCGAAGAGGCGGAGACCGAGATCAAGCGCACCGTTTACAGCTTTGGGTTTGCGGCCAAGGAGCATCTGGCCCTCGCGGACAAGCTCGTCGCCGAACCGCCCAAGGAACGTTTCGACCGGGTCGTGCTCGATTCAAAAGTGCCCGAACGGGAAAATCATCTGCGCGCCTTGCGCCGGCTGATTCCCCTGACCCGCACCGCCGACCAGGCCGTGGACGAGGCCTTTGCCGCCTGGCAAAATGCCGCCCCTGCGGTCCGCGAAAAGCGCCGCGCTGAACTCGCCAAGGCCGAGGAAAAGCTGGCGCGCTCCTACGACAAGTTTTGCTTCAAGCAGCGGGTGATCGAGGAGATCGTCCTCGTGGCCGACAACCTCTACGACAAGATCCAGCTCAGCCAGTCCCGGCTGCCGGAGCTTCGGAAGTCGGCGGACCACCGGGAGGCCTTGCATGCGGAAGAGCACAAGCTCAAATCGCTCGAAGCCATCGTCCGCATGCCATACAAGGATTTTCTGGAATGCTACGGCCGGTTGCGGGCGGAGGCGGCCAAGGCGGTCCAGGCCAAGACCGAAATGGTTGAAGCCAACCTCCGGCTGGTCATTTCCATTGCCAAACGTTACACGAACCGCGGCCTGTCCTTTCTCGACCTGATTCAGGAAGGTAACATGGGCCTGATGAAGGCGGTGGAGAAGTTTGAGTACCGCCGCGGCTACAAGTTTTCAACCTACGCCACCTGGTGGATTCGTCAGGCGATCACCCGCGCGCTGGCCGACCAGGCCCGCACCATCCGCATCCCGGTCCACATGATCGAGGTGATCAACCGCCTGATGCGGATTCAGAAACGGCTCATTCAGGATTTCGGTCGTGAACCCACCCCGGAAGAGCTTGCCGAAGAAATGCTGATGCCGGTGGAACGCGTCCGGGCCATCTTGAAAATGGCGCAACAGCCGATTTCCCTGCAGGCGCCCGTCGGCGACGGCGAGGACGCCAATGTCGGCGACTTCATCGAGGACAAGGCCTCGGAGAATCCTTCGGACATCACGAGTTTCGGCCTGCTGAAGGACAAGCTCGGCGCGGTGCTGGCCAGCCTGAATGAACGCGAACGCGAAGTGTTGAAGCTCCGCTTCGGCATCGGCGACGGCAACGCCCGCACGTTGGAGGAGGTCGGCCGGCAGTTCGCCGTCACGCGCGAACGCATCCGTCAGATCGAGGCCAAGGCGCTGCGAAAAATGCGCCATCCCACGCGGCTCCGGCAGTTGAACGGCTTCCTGGAAGTCGTGAAGCTGACGATGGATCAGGAATTCGGCAAGTAGGCCCTCATCGCCTCGGCGACATCCGCCAGCGAACTTTGCTTCCGCATGAACCCGCTGGCTCCCCGCGCCAGCGCTTCGTCCACCAAATCTTCATCTTCCGGCAATCCGGTCAGCATCACCACCGGCAGACTGGGAAACCGGGTCTTGAAGAAGGTCAGCAATTCCATGCCGTTCTCGTTGGCGAAATGAATGTCGAAGACGGCGAGGTCAAAGCGCTTCGCCTCCGCCAACCGCCGGCCTTCCGTTCCGGATTGGGCAGTGGCCACCTCGTATCCCTGGTCGCGAAAATAGACCGTGAAAATTTCCAACATGGCCGGATCGTCATCCACAAACAGGATGGTGGGCTTCATGCCCAAAACGCATAGCAGGGCATCGCCGAAATGCAAGCGCCGGCTGCCAGAACTTGTTTGCCGAAGCCCGTCACCCCGTTCATAGTTGCCGCACATGCCATCGCCTTGGGTCATTCAAACCGAATCCCTGCGCAAGAGCTTCGGGCCGCAGCAGGCGCTGGATGGCGTGAACCTTCAGGTCGCTCCCGGGGCCATCGGTCTGCTCGGACCGAACGGCGCCGGCAAGAGTACCTTCATGAAATGCCTGCTTCAGCTTCAGCCCATCACTTCCGGTTCCGCAAAACTGCTCGGGCGCGAGGTCGGGACCGAGGGACGCGAAATCCGCAAGCGCGTCGGTTACACGCCGGAACAGGACTGCCACATTCCCGGCATGGTCGGCTGCGAATATGTCACCTACTGCGCGCAGCTTTGCGGCCTGCCTTTTCAAACCGCCCGGCAGCGCGCCCATGAAATGCTTGACTTCGTCGGCATGGGCCAGGAACGCTACCGCGCCATCGACACCTATTCCACCGGCATGAAGCAGCGCCTCAAGCTGGCGCAGGCCATCGTGCATGATCCGGAAATCATCTTCCTCGACGAGCCCACCAACGGCCTTGATCCCAAGGGCCAGGCGCAGATTCTCGAACTCGTCCACAGCCTTTGGAAAACCTACGGCATCACCGTGGTGCTGTCCTCGCATCTGCTGCACGATGTGGACCGGCTGTGCGAGCAGATCATCATCATCGCCCGCGGCAAGGTGCTGGTGCATGACACGCTGGAAAACTTGAAGGCCCGCAAACGCGGCGCCGCCGAGGTCGTCGTGGCGGGCCGGCATCAGGAGTTGCAGGCCGCCTGCACCGTCCGGCAATGGTCCTGCGAACTGCTGCCCAACGGCCATCTGAAAGTGGAACACCATCAGGCCTCCCTGAACCCGCTGCTCGAACTGCTGCACCAGTTGAAGCTCGCGCCGCTGGAGATCATCCCTAGCCCGAACGCCCTCGAAGAAACCTTCGTGCAGGCCCTGGAACTTTCCCATGCCGCTCCATGACGTTCATTACCAGCATTGGTCTGGAGTCCATCTCGGACTCTGGCACCGGCGTCGCGCCATCGCGCGCAACGGGCTGACGGCCTGCCTGCGCAACAAATGGCTCCGGCATGTCGTGGTCCTGAGCTGGGGTACCACGCTCGCGATGACCGCCCTGCTCTTCCTCGTCGGGCAGCTGCTCGTCGCCGACAGCGTCGTGGCCCAATGGGTCAGCACGTTCAACCCGATGCTTCAGTCATTCGTAAAAATGCTCACCTCCTGGCTGGAGCAGCACCCGGAAATCTCCGTGCGCACCACGCAGAACATGCTGTTCTATTTCTTCTCTGCCTATCTGCTGCGCGGCGGCATCTTCATCCTGGGCATGGCCATGCCGATGCTGATCACGCGCGACCTGGCCAGCAACGCCATCGTCATCTACTCGTCGAAGGCCGTGAGCCGCGGCGATTATCTGCTCGGCAAATTTGCGACCGCGTTCGGGCTGCTGGCCCTGGCGTGGTTTGGCCCCGTCTGCACGGCCTGGCTCTGTGGCAACCTGCTGTCACCGGACTGGAAATTCTTCTGGCACGCCCGCGCCGCGCTCGGCCATCTGCTGCTCTACGGCTTGGTCAGCATGACCTTGCTGAGCCTGCTGGCGCTGGGGGTGTCGGCCATTTCCGGCCGCGAAAAATCCACCTCAGCCCTCTGGTATATCTGGTGGATTGTCGGCGGCGTGGTCGCGCCCATCGCCCAAAACACCCAGCCGTGGCTCCAGCATCTGAGCTTCAACTACAACCTCAACCAGCTCGCCCTCGCCATTTTCCGCCCGGGCCAGGACATCATCACCGCCCAGGAAAACATCCCGATCCTCGGCGACATGCTGCGCGGCATCCGCCCCGCCACTCTCGCCGCCCTCAATTCGCCAACCACCACCGGCGCCGTGGCGTGGTCGGCGGCAATGGTGCTGACCGCCCTGTTCATCATCCACAAACGCGTGAAACCCGAATGAGCACCATCATCCAGGCGCGGGAACTGAGCCGCTGGTATGGCCTCGTGATGGGGCTGAACAACGTCAACTTCGACATTGAGGGCGGCCTGACGGGCATCGTCGGTCCGAACGGCGCGGGCAAAAGCACGTTGATTCAAATCATCACCGGCCAGCTTCAGCCCAGCTCGGGAACCCTGACCGTGTTTGGCGAAACGCCTTGGAACAATCCGGCGCTGCTCCAGCGCATCGGCTACTGCCCGGAAGGCGAGGCGGTGCCGGGAGATTTGCGCCCGATGGATTGGCTCAGAAGTCTGGCGCAGTTGTCAGGCTGGCCCGGCGGCGAGGCAACGGGACGCTGCGAACAGATTTTAGATCGGGTGGGCTTGCCCCGCCGGCATTGGGCCAAGCGCATGTCGCAATATTCCAAGGGCATGAAGCAGCGCGTGAAGCTGGCGCAGGGTTTGTTGCACGGCCCGGGTCTGCTGGTGCTCGATGAACCCATGAACGGCCTCGATCCCATGGGACGCCAGGAGATGGCGCACATTCTCAAGGAGCTCGTCGCGGAAGGGGTCAGCATTCTCATCTCCAGCCACATCCTCGCCGAGCTGGAGTCACTGTGCAAAAACATCCTCATCCTGAACTGGGGCCGCGTGCTGGCGTCGGGCAGCCAGAAAGAAATTCGCGGCGACCTCAAGAACTGGTCGGAATCGCTTTCCATCCAGTGCGACCAGCCGGAACAGCTCGCCCGGCGTTTGTTCGACGCCGGAGTCTTGGTGGGCTTTGACCTCGAAGCCGGCGCAGAGGAGCTGCACATCCGGGTCAAGGACGCGGCGGTGTTTTACGAGCGCTGGACCGCCTTGCTGCTGGAAAGCGGCGTGACGGTTCACGGCATCCGCAGCGAGAGCCGTTCGTTGAAAAACATTTTTGACAAGGTGACGACATGAGCGATTCCATCCCTCCCCCGTTGCCGGCCAAAACCGCCTGGAGCGGCATCCCGGCGCTGCGGCCCTCATTTTTCAGCGCCTGGCAGGGCGTCTGGCTGCTGACGTGGCGGACCCAGCTCACCTGGCAGAGGCTGCCCGGCCAAATTCTCGGACTGCTCGTTCTGCCGCTGCTGGTTTACCTCACCACCTCCCCGCCGGACAAATGGGCGCAGCGCCCGACCGTGTTCACCGACGCCATCGGCCAGGCGAACAACTACACCCGCAAGCTCAGCCAGTCAAAGATGCCGCTCACCCCGGAACAACGTCAGCAAGTCCAGCAGATCTTTGCGGAGGAGTTCGTCCAGTCGGACAAGGAGGCGCGGCTGAGCGACGATCGCAGCGGTGAAACCGAAGTCCGGCTGCTGAAGGAATGCTACGGGCGAATTCAGGAACGCCTCCAGCCGGTCATCGACCAATCGCAGTTCACGCAGTTGCAGCTTTTTGCCCGACGCCACATTCAGAACCGGGAAAACACCGCCAACAACGGCCCCGTGTGGAACCGGACCTCGCCCTTCTACCACTGGCTGATCGACTTCTATTTTTTCATCGCCCTGCCGTTGAACTGCGTGCGACTCTGCGGCGGATTGATCCGCGACGAACTTCAGGCGAACACCCTGGGCTTTCTCATCACCCGGCCGCCGGGACGCGGACAGCTGCTGATTCTCAAATACCTTTCCCAGACGGTCTACCTCCAGATGCTTCTGCTCGTCGAAACCCTGCTGATTTTCACCGCCGGCCATCTGCGGGGAATTCCCGCGCTGCCGCCGTTGCTCCCGCTGTTCCTCGCCGCCCAGATCCTCGCCGTGTTTGCCTGGAGCGCGCTGGGCGTTTTGCTCGGCCAGTTTTCCAAGCGCTACATGGCGCTGGCCATCGGCTACGGGGCGTTCGTCGAGCTCGGCATCGGCCGGATTCCCACCAACATCAACAACCTTTCCCTGACACGGCATCTCAAGACCTTGCTCTCCCATGATGCCGTCGTGCAAACGACCTACCAGTGGACGGCTGGCGGAACGCCGGCGGCCATCAGCGCCATCCTGATCGCGACGGTGTTGTTTGTGGGAATCGCCGCGCTGCTCTTCACGTATCTGGAATACCATCACACGTCGGAAATGCAGAAATGATCCGGCGAGATTGGGCGGTTGCAGATAAATCCCGCTTGCCGCCCCGGAGAACCCGGGCATAATTGGCTCCTGTTCGAGCACTGGAAGGGTGGCTGAGTGGTTAAAGGCATCTGACTCGAAATCAGAAGTAGTCGCAAGGCTACCGTGGGTTCGAATCCCACCCCTTCCGCCACTTGTCTGCCCCATGTTCACGAAGCGGCGGACTGCAGAGGCTGGTGGTCTTCCCGTCTTTTCCCACAACTTGTCGCCACATAAAACTCTGGCGGGGTCGGCAATGCTTTCCCTTGTCCGCATCCGCTGACCGGAGTGGCCGTGATGCATTACAACGCCGGATTGAGCTCGGGCCGGATGGTTCGTTCTGAGGTTTTGCGCGGACTCCACGAGCACAACTTGAGCAGACGCCCGGCAACTGTTGAAATTTTTCAACTGAACAGCTGCGGCTCAAATCAAAACTTTGTCGGATATTCACGGGCGGTGGCGATATGCTATCAGATATGACACCGAGCGACTTGGAATTGCTGCAACGCTTCACGCGCGACTGCGCACAGGACGCCTTCACTGAACTCGTGCACCGTCACGTGAGCCTGGTCTATTCCGCCGCCCTCCGGCAGGTCCGTTCGCCGCAACTCGCCGAGGAAGTCACCCAGTCCGTCTTCGCCGACCTCGCCCGCGTGGCCGCGACGCCCTCGTCGCCGTTTGGCAAAGGTGGAAGCGACGCCTCGTCGCCCCGGAGTGCCGGCGACGCCCCGTCGCAAATCAATCTGACCGCCTGGCTTTTCACCGTCACCCGGCGCACGGCGGTGGATGTCATCCGCAAAGAAGCCCGCCGCCAGCTGCGCGAACAACTCGCCTACGAAATGAATATCACCAACGCCCCCGACGCGAGCTGGCCGCACATCGAACCGCTCCTCGACGAAGCCGTGGCCGAACTCGACGACACCGACCGCGCCGCCGTGCTGCTCCGCTATTTCGAGAACCAATCCCTCCGCGCCGTCGGCCAGCAACTCGGCGTGAGCGACGATGCCGCGCAAAAACGCGTTAGCCGCGCCGTGGAACGTTTGCGGGAATTCTTCGCCAAACGCGGCGTCACCGTCGGCGCGGGCGGATTGGTCGTCGTCATCTCGGCCAACGCCGTGCAAGCCGCGCCGGTGGGCTTGGCCGTCACCATTTCCGCCGCCGCGCTCGCGGGCACGGCGGCCACCACTTCCACCCTCATTGCCGCCACCACCAAAACCATTGCCATGACTACGCTCCAGAAAACCCTCGTTACCGCCACCGTCGCCGTGCTCGCCGGGGCGGGCATTTACGAAGCCCGCCAAGCCGCGCATCTGCGCGATCAGGTCGAATCGCTCCAGCAGCAGCAAGCGCCGTTGGCGGAGCAAATCCAGCAGTTGCAGGGCGAATTGGAAAGCTCCAGCAATCGAGTTGAAGGCCTGGTTGAGGAACTAGCCAGTGCCAGGAAGAACAGCGCAGAACTGCTAAAGCTTCGCGGCGAAGTCACCCTGCTCCGTAGGGAAGTCAAGGCTGCGAAAGCCAATGCCGCAAATAATCAAGCCATGACCGACGTTGCTCCAACGAGAGCGGCAACGAATCAATCCGCAAACTCAGATCACCCGAAAGAAACTTGGAACTACGCCGGTTATGCGACGCCAGAAAACGCCTTGCAAACTTGGACTTGGGCAATGAGCAAGAATGACCAGCAAACCATGCTCAACAGCCTCACTCCGGAATCGCGCAAGCAATGGGAGCAGTTATTTGCCAGCCAGCCGGAAGCCGGAGTTGGAATGAAAGGGCTCGGGAAGATTGCAGGCTATAAAGTAGTGGATACTGGTTATACATCCGAATCGGAAGCGTGGGTGGCAATTTCAATGACCGAGACCAAACCAACCACAACTACGCCCCCAGTTATGAAAATGCTTTTGAAAAAAATTGGAGCGGAATGGAGAGTCTCCGGACCTTCTCAGAACTAGGTGGAGTCAAAACGCCTTCGCCGCGATGTCGCGGCGGAAATGCGCGCCTTCAAACTGGATGCTCTCCACAGCGGCGTAGGCGGCGGCTTGGGCGGTGCGTAAATCTTTGCCGAGCGCGGTCGCTTTCAGAATCCCAAAGGGATTCCGGCCTCCAGCCCAGGGTTGCCGAGCTTGCGAGGCTACCCTGGGATATCGTGTTAAGATAATTTCAACCCTGAAAGGGTTGCACCCGCACAACCTAAACCGATGACACAACCCCGTTGGGGTTGAGATTTATTTTTCACGTTTACCCAGGGTAGTCGCTGTGCTCCAACCCTGGGCTGAATGCCGCAATCCCTTTGGGATTGTCCGCACCTACGGCGCTAGAACATTTTCGCCTGGTTCGCATCTTTCGCGGTTCAAAACGCCTTCGCCGCGATGTCGCGGCGGAAATGCGCGCCTTCAAATTGGATGCACTCCACGGCGGCGTAGGCGGCGGCTTGGGCGGCGCGTAAATCTTTGCCGAGCGCGGTCACACCGAGGACGCGTCCGCCGTTGGTCACGATCTGGCTGTCTTTCAACGCCGTGCCCGCGTGGAACACTTTTGTGCCGGGCAATTGGTTCGCCGCGTCGAGGCCGGTGATGATTTTGCCTTTCGGATAATTCCCCGGATAACCGCCGCTGGCCATGATGACGCAGACGCTGGCTTCGGGTTTCCATTTCAATTCGTGCTTGGCCAACGTGCCGCTGGCGCTGGCGTCGAGCAGTTCCACGAGATCGTTTTCGAGGCGCGTGAGATAGACCTGCGTTTCGGGATCGCCGAAGCGCGCGTTGAATTCGAGAATCTTCGGGCCGTTCTTCGTGAGCATCACGCCGGGATATAGCAGGCCGCGATAATCAATGCCCTCGGCCACACAGCCGCGCATGAAGGGTTCGAGCACTTTGTTGGCGACCTCGGCAAGTTGCGTGTCGTTGAGGAACGGCGTGGGCGAATACGTGCCCATGCCGCCAGTGTTGAGGCCTTCGTCGTTGTCGAGCGCGCGTTTGTGATCCTGCGACGTCGGGAAAATCTTCGCCGCCGTGCCATCGCACAATGCGTGGAGCGAGACCTCGATGCCTTCGAGAAATTCCTGGATGACCACGTTCGCGCCCGCCGCGCCGAACGCCTTGCTGACCATGATTTCGTCCACGGCCTTCTCGGCTTCGGCTTGGTTGTGGCAGATCAAAACGCCCTTGCCGAGCGCGAGACCATCGGCTTTCACGACGCACTTGCCGTTGAGCGAGGCGCAGAATTTCTTCGCGGCGACAACATCGGAGAATGTTCCAGCGGCGGCGGTCGGGATGCCGTATTTCTCCATGAACTTCTGCGAGAAAACTTTGGAAGACTCGAATTGCGAGGCCTTTTGATTCGGCCCCCAAATTTTTAGCCCGGCTTCTTGAAAACGATCAACTATTCCGGCTGCAAGCGGATCATCTGGCCCAACCACTGTTAAATCAACTTTGTGGTGCTTGGCGAACGCAATCAACCCATTTATTAAGAGGGGATGAGCTGGAACATTTTCGACGAGCGTTCCATTGCTGGCAAGTCGCTCCTGGGCTGTGCCAGCGTTGCCCGGCGCGCACCACATCTGCGTGGCGTGCGGTGATTGCGCGAGTTTCCAGACCAGGGCGTGTTCGCGTCCGCCCGAACCGATGACCAGAAGTTTCATGGCCGCGAATTGAAGCAGGAAACCAGGCGGCCGGAAAACACTTTTGAACAAATCTTCGGACTCGACTTTCCAACCCGGTGCGCTAAACAAATGACCTCTGAACCTATAACCAATCGAATGCAAACCATGAATATCGGGCGAAAGTTGGCAGTAATTTCCGCGTTGACCCTGTGCTCCTTGAGCGCCGCCACCATGCGGGCCGAGGACGCGGCCTTCAAGGACGACAAGGAAAAGGCGAGTTATTCCATCGGACTTTTCTTCGGAAACCAGATCAAGGCCATGGACGTGGACCTGGACGTGATGCTCAATGCCATGAAGGAAGTTCAGGCAGGCAAGGAACCGAAGCTCACCCAACCGCAGGCGCGCGAGGCCATCATGGCCTACCAAAAGGCCGCACAGGCGAAGATCGCCGAGAAAAACCTCCTGGCGGGAACCGCCTTCCTCAAGGAAAACAAGGCCAAGGACGGCGTCCAGATCCTGCCGGTCAAGCTCCCCGACGGCACCATCGCCGAAATGCAATACAAGGTTGTCACCGAAGGCACAGGCGCCACGCCGGGCGCGAGCGACACGGTGAAGGTCAATTACCGCGGCACGCTCATCAACGGCACCGAGTTTGACAGCTCCGCCAAGCACGGCGACCAGCCGGCGCAGTTCATGGTGGGCAACGTCATCAAGGGCTGGACCGAGGCGCTCCTCAAGATGAAGGTCGGCTCGAAGTGGCAGCTGTTCATCCCCGCCACGCTGGCCTACGGTGAAATGCCCCGTCCGGGCATCGAACCCGGCTCCACGCTGATTTTCGACGTCGAACTGCTCGACACCCAGGCGCCCGCCCCCGCGCCGGAACCGACCACTCTGGCGCCCAAGCCGCTGACCAGCGACATCATCCGCGTGCCGTCCGCCGAAGAAATGAAGCAGGGCGCAAAGATCGAAGTCATCAAGGCCGCCGACCTGGAAAAGACCAACTCGGCCAACAAGCCGAAGTAAGCCGATTCCCCCGTTTAAACGAACGGCGCCGGAGATTTCTCCGGCGCCTTTCTCATCTCACCCCCGCCGCCGGTTCAATTTCCACCCGCGAACCGGTCGGAAATGGCTGGTTGAGATGCATGTCTTGGACTGCGGTGGCAGAGCGCAGTCCAAAAATGGTCGCGTTCCACGACTCCCATTCCTTTTTCTTTTTGATGGCCGCGTTTTCGGCGGCTTTCTTTTCAACCAAGGAAGGTTCGCTCAGCCCGATCTCGGTAGTGAGGCTGGCGAGCAGCAGAATCAAATTTTGTTTCGCGTTCATTCACATGTTGCTCTCAACCCTGCGCGTAATTGTAGTCCCCGACGTCAGGAGTGTTTTTCTAAGGCGATCTCAAGCGGTAGAAGCGCATGACGTTGTTCGTGGCTTGCAGGTCGGTGAACTGAAACGTGCCGGCGGGTGATTCCACGGGCGCACCAAGGTTGCTCCATGCGTTGAACGGCAACGCCACGTTCGTGCTGGCCCACACCGTCAGCAACGCGCCAGGATCACTGATGAAATTGAACTGGAACGAGCCGTTGCCCAGTGTCACCGGGTTGATGAGCACGGGTGGGGTGCTGGCCAGTACCACATTGCCATTGGTTACCACCAGCGCCATTACTTTGCCCGCCGTGATGTTCGTGAGATACCCCCCCACCGGCGATGGCAGCGAGAACGGCAGCGCGGGCGGCGTGCCACTGAATGTTCCCGTATAGCTCACGAGCGGATACGTCCCGTTCGGGAAATTCGTGCCGGTGACGATGACATTCAACGTGCCGTTCACAGCGACGTTATTTTTCACTCGCAAGGGCGCAACGCTCGCGCTGGGGAGGTTTGCGCCAAAATCAAATCGCACCGTGGTTGTCCCCACCGCGTAGGTGAGATTGCTCACCGTGGTGCTGCCGCCCGCCGCGGCGATCGTCACGCCGTTGGTCGCGCCGCTGGCCAAGGTCACGGCGCTGTTAGAGAGCGAGCCGCTGGTGACAAGCGTCAACATGCCGTTGCTCACGATGGTGGCACCGCTGTGTGGCGAATGGTTCGTGAGCGTGAGCGTGCCCGTGCCGACCTTGATGATGGCGACGTTGGTGCTGGGTGAAATGTTGTCCACGAACCGTCCGCCGAACGTAGTGCTCAGGTTCAACGCGCCGATCTGATACGTGGTAGTGTTGGGGCCGGTGGTGGTCTGCGATCCGGCGAGCGTGCCCGTGCCGGACAACGCGCCAAGATGCACCGTGGTATTGTGATTGCGCGGTTGCAGTCCCGGCGACGAACTGTTCACGATGAAACTGGCATTGGACGAGCCAAGGATCGGCCCGCTGCCGGAAATTCCGAACCGCGTCGTGCCAGAGTTCACTTTCAGCGTGCCGGTGAACGTCTGAAAATTTCCGCCATAGGTGAAGCTCGAATTATCATTGATGACACAGGTTGAATCCTCGGACGTGATGCTGCCGTTCGCACCGGAGCCAAGGGCGTTGGCGGTGTTCGTCACGTTCGCGCCTGCGGCGATGAGGATGGGAACGCTAGGTGTGGCGTTGCCCGTGTCGCCGATCTGAATCGCAGTGTTGTTGCTCATCACCAGCAAGGCGACCGAGGACGCACTGCCGAGGCTGCTGCCCGTGTTCAAGACCAGTTTGCCCTGTCCCAGCGTGAACTGCCCGCCGTAAAGCGTGTTGGTGCTGGCGATGGTGACCGTGCCCGTGCCGAGCTTGAGGATGGAGACGTTGTTGCTGATGACACCCGCGCCGGAGAGCGTGTAGGCCTTGGCCGCGTTGCTGAACAGGATGCCGCCGTTGGTGATGGCCAGTGTGTTCGTCACGAGAATGGGTGATGCGCCGCTGGCGAGGTCATTAAATACCAGATAGCGACCGAAACTGTAGTTCGTGAGAACGCTGCCATTGGCGAGGTCTGTCCAGGTGAAAGCGACTGCGTTCCAGTTGCTGCTGCCCACGGCCCAGCGCAGGGGAAAGGCCTGCAGCCACGATTCGGTAATGCTGAACTCCACTGCACCGATGTCCACCTGCGCACCGACGGGGCGGGCGAAGCCGCGCTGGTCGGTGGTAAGCGTGGTGGCCACGCCCGCATCAACGGCGGGCGAGCCGGGCAGCGGCGGCATGGTCAGCGTCGGCCCGCCATAGTTGCCGAACGGGGCGAGGAGGGCGTTGGCGTCCACCAGATTGCTCCCGCTGGATGAAATGCTGCCATCAATGTTTGGGCCGGCAACAGAGGCAGTGTTGCTGCACACGATGGAGTTCGTGAGATTCAACGTCCCTAAGTTCAGAATGCCGCCGCCATTGATGGCACTGTTGTTGGCAAGGGTGCTGTTGTTCACCGTGAGCATGTTGGTGTTGTAAATGCCACCGCCAGCGTTGCTGGCACTATTGTTGGCGAAGGTGCTGTTGTTCAAAGTCAATGCTCCCTCATTGTAAATACCGCCGCCGAGGTCGGCCGAATTTCCAACCAGGGTGCAGCGATTCACCGTCAGGTTGCCGCGCGAAACGATGCCGCCACCGCCGGAAGCGGTCACGCCGTTGGTGATGGTCAGCGCCGTGAACACGTTGGTTATGCCAGTGATCGAATCAAACACCCCGCCGGTTTGGTTACCATTGATGATGATGCCACCGGCCAGCGCGGAGCCATCAATGTTGAAGCTCTTGTTCAAGAGCACCGGACCGCTGGTCAGAAGAATGGTCTTGCCGGAGAGCGTGTTGGTGAAGGTGACGGTGGCGCCCGTAGCCACATTGGCCACCGTCTGCCGCAATGATCCCGGCCCGGAATCGTTGGTGTTCATTACCATCGGATCAAAGTCATACACCAGCACGGTGCGGGTATTGGTTGCGGAGTAGCCGTTGCCGTCAGTGGCGCTATAACGCACCGTGTAGGTCCCGGCAACGGAGACGTTCACCGTGCCATTGGTCGTCACGGCAAAACTGCCGTCACAGGCGTCCAGCGCCGTCGCGCCGGGATCCACGAACAGGGTGTTGGTGACAAGGATCATCGGGTTCGCGCCCAACATGGTGATGACTGGCGGGAGCGTGTCCTGCACCACCACCGTGCGGTTGGTCGTGGCGGTACCGCCGTGGATATTGGTGGCGGTGTAGGTGAGCAGGTAACTGCCGGGTGAATTTGTGTTCAAACTACCGCTTACGGTTATTGGCAGCGAAATACTCAACCCCACGGGGATGTTCGTCTGGCCAAAGGCATTGTATCCCCACGCGGCGACCGTCCCGTCGCTCTTGAGTGCCAGACTGTGAGAACCGCCCCCGGCAATGGCCACCACGTTGCTCAACCCCACGGGGATGGTCGTCTGGCCATTTCCATCGTTTCCCCACGCAGCGACCGTCCCGTCACTCTTGAGCGCAAGACTGTGATAAAGCCCACCGGCAATAGCCACCACGTTGCTCAACCCCACGGGGATGGTCGTCTGGCCATAGTCATTGAAATTCGCTCCCCACGCGACGACCTTCCCGTCGGTCTTGAGCGCGAGACTGTGATAACTACCCCCGGCAATGGCCACCACATTGCTCAATCCTACAGGAATGTTCGTCACGCCAGAGCCAGGGGAGGATCCCCACGCGGCAACCTTCCCGTCACTCTTGAGCGCCAGATTGTGAATACCGCCTGCGGCAATGGCGATCGGTAAGCCGGTGGCCGCGGCACCGGGATCGGTGAAGGCGGCGTGACATTCATTGGTGATCACTGCGTCGCCGTTGCGGGTGATGACCTGCGGCAGGATCACCTGTACCACCCGGGTGCTCGTGGCGACATTGCCATTGCCATCCGTGGCGGTGTAACCAACGGCATACCGCCCAGGCACGGCACTGTACACTGTGCTGTTGGTCGTCACGGCAATACTGCCGCCGCAGGCGTCCAACGCCGTTGCGCCGGGATCAATGAAAGGTGTGTTGGTGAAAAGGGTCACCGGGTTCGCACCCAGCATGGTGATGACGGGCGGGAGCGTGTCCTGCACCACCACGGTGCGGGAGACTGTGCCAATGCCGCCGTGGATATTGGTGGCGGTGTAGGTGAGCGTGTAAGTGCCCGGCGTGTTCGTATCCACACTGCCGCTCACGGTTACGGGCAGCGAAATACTCAAGCCTGCGGGGATGATGGATTGGCCATAGTCGAATCCTGAACCAGTATTAGTAGTTCCCGCTCCCCACGCGACGACCGTTCCGTCGCGTTTGAGGGCCAGACTGTGATAACCACCACCGGCAATGGCGACTACGTTGCTCAACCCTACGGGCATGTTCGTCTGTCCTTCAACATTTCGTCCCCACACGGCGACCGTCCCGTCGCGCTTGAGTGCCAGGCTGTGATAAACGCCTCCAGCAACGGCCACCACATTGCTCAACCCCACGGGAATGTTCGTCTGGCCTGAGGTATTGCTGCCCCACGCGACGACCTTCCCGTCGCTCTTCAGCGCCAGATTGTGAACATATCCCCCGGCAATGGCCACCACGTTGCTCAACCCCACGGGGATGTTCGTCTGACCATGGTCATTCCATCCCCACGCGGCAACAGTCCCGTCGCTCTTGAGCGCCAGACTGTGACTTGCTCCCGCAGCAATGGCCACCACGTTGCTCAACCCCACGGGGATGTTCGTCTGACCACTGTTATTCCATCCCCATGCGAGGACCGTCCCGTTGTTCTTGAGCGCCAGACTATGAAAACTGCCCCCGGCAATTGCCACAACATTGCTCAACCCCGAAGGGATGGTCGTCTGGCCTAAGCTATTGTACCCCCACGCAGCGACCTTCCCATCATTCTTAAGCGCCAGATTGTGAAATCCGCCCCCGGCAATTGCCACCACGTTGCTCAAACCCACGGGGATGTTCGTCTGACCAATGTCATTGAGTCCCCACCCGGTGACCTTCCCATCGCTCTTGAGTGCGAGACTGTGAAATTCTCCTGCGGCAATAGCGAGCGGTGCACCGGTGGCCGTCGCGCCGAGATCGGTGAAGGCGGTGTGACATTCATTGGTAAGCAGTGCGCTGCCGTTGAGGGTGATGACCGGCGGCGGCACGATCACCTGCACTACGCGGGTGTTGGTGGCGGTATAGCCATTGCCATCTGTGGCGCTGTAATGGACGGCATACGTTCCGGGCACGGAATTGATCACCGTGCTGTTGGTTGTCACAGCAAAACTACCGCCGCAGGCATCCAGCGCCGTCGCGCCGGGATCAACGAACAGTGAGTTGGTTAAAACGACCAGCGGGTTCGCGCCCAGCAGGGTGATGACCGGTGGAAGCGAATCTTGAACCACCACCGTGCGGGTAACGGGCGCGGCGATGCCGCCAAGGAAATTGGTGGCGGTGTAGGTAAGTGAGTAATTGCCGGGTGAATTGGTGTTCACACTGCCACTCACGGTTACTGGCCGCGCAATACTCAGCCCGGCGGGGATGATGGATTGGCCATATTGCTGATTTGAACCCGTGTTGGTTGTTCCTGCTCCCCACGCGACGAGCGTGCCGTCGCTTTTGAGCGCCAGACTATGATAAAATCCCGCAGCAATGACCACTACGTTGCTCAAGCCAACGGGAATGGTGGTCTCGCCATAGTTATTAAAATTCGCTCCCCACGCGACGACATTCCCATCACTCTTGAGTGCCAGATTGTGATACGCGCCTGCGGCAATGGCCACCACGTTGCTTAAACCCAGGGGGATGTTCGTCTGGCCACTGTTATTCCATCCCCACGCCGCGACCGTCCCGTCGCTCTTGAGCGCCAGACTATGAAAACCTCCCCCGGCAATAGCCACCACGTTGCTCAACCCCACGGGGATGTTTGTCTGGCCAGAGGGATTGCCTCCCCACGTGACAACCGTCCCATCGCTCTTGAGTGCCAGACTGTCATTAGCGATTGCAGCAATGGCTACCACATTGCTCAACCCGACGGGGATGTCCGTCTGGCCATCGCTATTGTCTCCCCACGCCGCGACTGTCCCGTCACTCTTGAGTGCCAGATTGTGAGTAAATCTCGTAGCAATAGCCACCACGTTGCTCAAGCCCACGGGGATGTCCGTCTGGCCATCGCTATTGAATCCCCACGCAGAGACTGTCCCGTCGCTCTTCAGCGCCAGACTGTGAGCATTTCCCCCGGCAATCGCCACCACGTTGCTCAACCCCACCGGGACGTTTGTCCGGCCATCGCCATTATAACCCCACGCGGTAACAGTCCCATCGCTCTTGATCGCCAGACTGTGCGCACCTCCTCCGGCAATGGGGAGTGGCACGCCGGTAACCGTCGCACCGGGATCGGTGAAGGTGAAGTGACATTCATTGGTGAGTATTGCGCCGCCGTTGAGGGTGATGACCGGCTGCGCGGCCTCAGCGTGCGGACATGGAGCAAGAAGGACGAACGCCGCAACGAGGCCGAGAGTAGATAGCGAAAGGGTTTTCATGGAGGCACGGGACTGTGGAAATTTTAAGAATATGGGAATCATCACCGGTCTTTGATGCTTCTGATTAAAGAGATTAACTCATGGAAGGTGTACCCGGTCAAGCCACGCATGCACCAACCCTGTAAACAGTCATCCGGGGAACGGAGGCAGGAATGGAGATTGGGAACACCCCTCACGTCGAGTCCAGCAAGACTTCTTACAACTGTAGCAACGTCAACAAGTCAGTCGTGTAGGCAATTACATGAGGAATCGTTCGGTGGGAAACACCGGAAGCACTCCTTACGTCGTGTCCTACAAATCAAACCACCCGCGCCTCGCCCTTGCCCTTCACCACTTCGCCGATGATCCAGGCTTTGTGCTGCTGCGACTTGATGAATTTAAGCACGGCGTCCGCCTTGTCCGCGGAGACGATGGCGACCATGCCGATGCCCATGTTGAAGACCTGATACAATTCCTCGTCCGGCACGCCGCTCTTCTGTTCGATGATCTGGAAGATGGGCAGCATGTCCCACGATCCTTTGCGGATGACGACGTCGAGCGACTCCGGCAGCACGCGCGGGATGTTGTCCACGAAACCGCCGCCGGTGATGTGGGCAAAAGCGCGAACAGGTCGAGAGTCGAAGGTCGAAGGTCGAAAGTTAAAACGTTTGAGCAGCTTCTGCACGAGCGGGCCGTAGCTGATGTGTTCCTTCAGCAATTCCTCGCCGATGGATTTCTTGAGGCCGGGAACTTTGTCTTTGGGCTGGTAGCCGAGTTGCTCGAAGAAAATCTTGCGTCCCAGCGAATAGCCGTTCGTATGCAGGCCGCTGGATTCGATGCCGATGACGACGTCGCCGCGCTTCACGGTTTTCTGGCCGTTGAGCATCCGGGATTTTTCCACCACGCCGACGATCGTACCGCTGACGTCGTATTCGCCCTTCTGGTAAAAGCCGGGCATCTGCGCGGTTTCGCCACCGATGAGGGCGCAGTTGTTTTCCGCGCAGGCGCGGGCGAAGCCTTTGATGATGTCGGTGAAGACGTGCGGCTCGAGTTTGCCCGTGCCGAGGTAATCGAGGAAGAACAGCGGCTCCGCGCCGAGCACGGCGATGTCGTTGACGCAATGGTTCACGAGGTCCGCGCCGATGGTGTCGTGCTTGTCCATCGTGAAGGCGATCTTGAGCTTCGTGCCGACGCCATCAACCGAGGAAACCAGGATGGGTTGCTTATACTTCTTCACGTCGAGCGCGAAGAGGCCGCCGAAGCCGCCAACCTTGCCGAGGACTTCGGGGCGGTGCGTGCTGGCGAGCAGTTGCGGGAGCGTGGCTTTGACTTTGTTGCCAAGATCGATGTCAACGCCGGCGGCGGCGTATGCTTTCTGTTTCTTCATGCGGCGGGGATTAAACCGGGAAGCGGCGCGCCGGGCGAGAAAATTTCACAGCCCGGCGGCCGCAACTTTTTGCGCGTTGCCTTTTTCAATTGAGTGTGGCACGGATGGGCCGGAGAAACCTATGCGCTGGCGTGTTTTGTTCTTTCTGTCGTTGGCCGCCAACCTCGCGTTGGCCGTCTGGCTCGTCTCGGTCCGGCGCCAGGCCATCTCCCGCGACGAGGCCGCCGCGGAATTCGGACGCTCCAGCGCCGCCACCGTAAAGACCAACGTCGTCATCCGCCGCCAGTTTTTCTCCTGGACCCAGGTCGAGTCCGAGGATTACCAGAAGTTCATCGCCAACCTGCGCGAGATTGACTGCCCGGAGCAGACCATCCGCGACATCATCATCGCCGACGTCAACGCGCTCTTTGCCAAACGCATCGCCACGGACCCGGACATCGTTTCGCCCGAGCAGCAATGGTGGCGCAGCGAGCCCGACCCCGAGCTGGTGGCGGCGGCGGAGCGGCGGATTCGCATGCTCGACACCGAGCGGCGCACCCTGCTCTCCCAGCTGCTGGGCAGCAAATGGGAAACCGGCGACCTCGTCAGCCTTCCCCGCCCCACCCAGCCCGGCCTGACGCTCGACGGCCCGGTGCTCGGCTATCTGCCGGCCGACGTGAAGCAGAGCATCCAGGACATCAGCCAGCGGGCGAACGAGCGGCTGCAAAATTACCTCGAGGCGCAACGGCTGGCCGGCAAGAACCCCGACCCGGCGGAAATGGCGCGGCTGCGCCAGGAAATCCGGCAGGAATTCGCGCGGGTCATGACGCCCCCGCAGCTTGAGGAGTTTTTGCTGCGATACTCCCAGGCCTCCTCCAATCTCCGCAACGAGATGGGCGAGCTGAAATACTTCAACGCCTCCCCGGAGGAGTTCCGCGCCGTGTTCCGCGCCACGGATTCCCTTGACCAGCAGCTGGAGCAATTGTCCGGGAAGTCGGACGCGAACAGCGTCCTGGCGCGCAATCAATTGCTGCAGCAGCGGGAAAGCGCGGTGAAGCAGGCGCTCGGCAAGGACCGCTACCAGGAGTTTCTGATGCTGCACGACCCGCAGTTCCGCGACGCGGTCGAAACCGCGCAGAAGGCGGGAGCCTCCCCGGAGACGGCGCAGAAAATCTACGAGCTGAACCAGGCGACCGCCGAGGAGCTGGCCCGCATCCGGGCGAACACAAATTACACGGTGGAGCAGCGCACGCTGGCCCTGAAGCAGGCGGAGCTGGAGCAGCTCAAGGCCAACGCCCAGGCGCTCGGCCAGGAGCTGCCCGCCGAAGTGCTGCCGCCCGCAACCCCGGCCAAGGCCAAGCAGCCGGATTACGTCCAGGGAACCCATCCCTATGTGCTGGGCATTGCCGAAGGCGCGCTGAGCGTCGGAGCACGTTACGGAGTTTCTGCCGAGGCGATGCAAAGCGCGAATCCCGGGGTGGATTTCAAGAAGCTGCGGCCGGGCGATTCCATCAAAATTCCCAGCCCGGTCTTCACGCCTTCGGGTCCGCCGCCGCCAATGCCTCCGCCCCTGCCGCCCCGGTGAATTGACGGTCAGCGCCCGTGGTTGAGATCGTTTCGGGCAAAAGCAAATTCCTCCACGACCTGTCCGCCGATGAGATGTTCCTGGATGATGCGTTCGAGAACGGCGGGCGTGCACGAGTGATACCAGACGCCTTCCGGATAAACGACGGCCACGGGTCCACGCGCACACACCCGGAGGCAGTTGGCCTTGGTGCGAAACACCTGCGGCTCCGGCTCGACCAGCTTCAGCTCCTTCAGGCGGCGTTTGAGAAATTCCCACGATTCCAACCCGGCCTCCTTGGCACAACACTTGGCGTTGGTCTGGTCGGCGCAGAGAAAGATGTGGCGGCGAAAGTGTTCAAGGCCGAGCGACTGCTTGATGCCAGTTAAGTCTTCCATTTGATGGCGCGGTTCAGTTGACCAGCTTGTCCACAGCCAGTTTGGCCTCCACCAAACTCACGCCATGAATTTCGCGGTAACAGCGAATCGCATCAACGCGATGTCCCGCTTTGATCAAGCGATCCACGTCCGCCATGGTTCCCTGCCCCTTCGCAGGCAAAACCCCGGACCGACGTAGCATCGCAGTGCGCCACGCCGCCAGAACAAAGACCACAACGCCGAGAATGACCGGGACAAGCCAAATTGCGTTTTTTATCATAGGGGGAAATTGTTGGATCACTCTACCACAAGGACAGCCTTTGGAAACAATGTTTCAGCCCGCCGAAACATTCGACTTGGTCTCGTCATGAATTAAAATCTGTTTGTTTGATGAACACGTTTGCGCCATTGCCCCGCTCCTTTTACCAGCCCTCGGCGAAAGTCGTCGCGCCGCGGTTACTCGGCCATTGGCTCGTGCGCAACACTCCCGACGGACCGGTCGGCGGCCCCATCGTCGAGGTGGAGGCCTATCTTAAAAACGATCCCGCATGTCATGGCGCACCCGGTCCCACCGACCGCAATCGCGTCATGTTCGGACCGGCGGGTTACGGCTACGTCTATCTCATCTACGGCCTGCACTTCTGCGTGAATGCGGTCTGCCGCTCTGAAGGCGTGGCCGAGGCGGTGCTGATCCGCGCCATCGAACCCGCGCTGGGCAAAGACTTCATGCAACGTCAACGCCCCTCCCCGGCCAATCAGCTCACCAACGGTCCCGCCAAGCTGTGCGCGGCCATGAATATCACGCGCGAGCTGGATGGCGTGGATTTGTGCGATGCCTCCAGCCGACTTTTCATCGCGGAGAATCCCGGTTGGAAAAAGTTCCGTCGCGAAAACGGCCCGGTCGTCGTGACGCCGCGCATCGGCATCACCAAGGCGGCGGACCTGCCGTTGCGGTTCCTGCTTTCGGGAAGCCGGTTTGTTTCCCGGCGGGCGAAGGCCTAGCCGCCCTGCTTCGGCAGTTCCAGCGCCCGCCAAAGATACCACGCGGCGGTGGTTCGATGCGGCCGCCAGCGTTCGCCGTGGGCCAGCAGCTCCTTCGGCGTCGGCAAATCCGCGAGGCCATACACGACCGAAAACCCCTTCCGCACGCCAAAGTCCGTGACCGGCAAAACGTCCTGCCGTCCCAGCGTGAACATCAGGAACATCTCCACTGTCCACGGTCCGACGCCGCGCACTACGGTCAACCGTTCGATCAGTTCCGCATCGCTCATCCGCGCCACCTGACGCAGCGTCGGCACGACGCCGGACACCGTTTTTTCGGCAATGTCTTTGACCGCGGCAATCTTGGCGCGGGACAGTCCCGCCGCCCGGAGCTTTTCATCAGGAGTGGCGAGCAAATCTTCGGGCGTGGGAAACCGTCTCCCCGGATAAAGCGCGAGGACGCGTTTGAGAATGGTCATCGCGGCGGCGCCGTTGAGCTGCTGATGCGTCACCGCCGTGACCAGCGCCTCGAAGGGCGAGCGCCGCCGCTTCGGCTTGAGCGTGCAGGCTCCGACCTGCCGGATGACGCGGGCAAGAATCTTGTCCGCGGCGCAAAGGTGGCGGATGGCTTCGGCGTTCAAGCGGCGGGAGCGAAACCAATTCGCGACAGGGTCTTCACGGATTCAACCTGCTGGATCAGCCAGGCGCGCTCGACTTTTTTCAGGGAGAAGTTGAGCTCCACGATTTCAAAATCCCGCTGGCCGCTCACGGCGAGACGCGCGGTGAGATTCGCCTTCGCGGTCTGCTGGTCAGGCCCGAGCACGATGTTGATGTCGAGAAACTCGACCTTCAATCCCTTCAACTGCCGCGCGGCCAGCAACGCGAGCTGGGTGACCTCATCGCGGCCGGTGACGTGCAGGGGTTCCACACCTTTGACCTCGATCTTGATCTCGGCGTCCGGCGCGAAAAACCCGGCGAGCTTTTCCGCGCGATAGCCCCGGGCGATCATGCCGTCCTCGGCCGCAAACGAGGCCGTGGCGGCAAGCGCGACAAGTCGCTTGCGGATGACCTTTTCGGGGCTGGGAAAGCAGACCGTCCACAGCCAGACACCGAGGCCGATCAGCGCGAGCGCCCCCAGGATACGAATAAATTTTTGCATAATAAAACCCGGCCCACGATGCGCCGCCGCTCCGCCTGGCCGAAAACGTGGTTGTCCGGCGGCATGGAACGGTTGTCGCCGATGACGAGATACTTGCCCGGCTCCACCGTCACCGGCGCGAGATTCCAGTCGCACGGATAAATCACATACGGCTCGTCCAGCTGCTGGCCATTGACAAAGGCATGGCCGTCGCGAAACGCCACCGTCTCGCCGGGCAGTCCGATGACGCGCTTCATATACATGATGTGGTCGCCGGAGGTGCGGATGGAGACAACATCGCCGCGGGCGGGTTCATGGGAGAAATAGGCGAGGCGGTTGACGAGATTCACGCCCCGGTCGGCGTAGGTCGGCATCATGCTGGGGCCGACGATCTGGATGGGGGTCAGCACAAACTGCCGGATGAGAAACACCAGCAGCACCAGCACGATGATGCGGACGAGGGTGAACACCGGCCGGCGACCGATGACAATCGTTCGCCACCAGGATGGTCTGGCCGGTTGGTTCAAATCTGCTGCCATGCCTCGGTCACTTCTGATTCGTTTTGCAGGTTCGCATTCAGGCTAAAGCTCGGACCGCCAAGAAGCCAGCGCGTTCATTTATTTGGCCGCCCGGCCGAAACTGCTTGTCTCGCTCCGTCGCCGCAGGTAGAACCCCCGCATGCCCGTTCATCTGCCACCACTCTCCCGTCGCGCCTTTCTCCAACGTTCCCTGATGGCCGGCCTCGGCCTGGCGCTGGCCCCGTCCCTGCGGGCGGCGGGGATTCCCCGCAATAAAAACCGCTGGGCGTTCTTCTCGGACGTGCACATCGCCGCCGACCGCGCCCAGATCGCGCGCCAGACGAACATGGCCGACAATTTTTCGGCCGCGACCAGGGACCTGCTGGCCCAGACGGAACGTCCCGCCGGCCTGTTCCTCACCGGCGACTGCGCGTGGAACTCCGGCGAACCAGGCGATTACGCGACCTTTGCCGGATTGCTCGACCCGTTGCGCGGCGTTTTGCCGGTCCACCTGCTGCTGGGCAACCATGACAACCGCGAGCATTTCTGGGACGCCTTCAAATCCGAAAAGGCCGTGAAACGTCCGCTGGCGGACCGGCAGGTGGCGCTGATCAAAACCGCGCGGGTGAACTGGTTCCTGCTCGATTCGCTGGAAAAGACCTTGTCCACGCCGGGGCTCATCGGCCCGGATCAACTGGCGTGGCTGGAGAAATCCCTCGACGCCAACCGCCGCCAGCCCGCCGTGCTGCTGGTGCATCACAACCTCGACGCCGGCGAAAAGTCGATCGGTCTCAAGGACACCGAGGCATTGTTTCAAATCCTCCGGCCGCGGAAACAGGTCAAAGCCTGTGTCTTCGGCCACACCCACAACTGGGACGTCGCCACTGACTCCAGCGGCATTCATCTGGTGAACCTGCCGCCGACGGCCTATGTCTTCAAGGCGGGAAATCCGAACGGCTGGGTCAGCGCGCTGGTGGAAGCCGACGGGATGGAACTGGAACTGCGCTGTCTCGACGCCGCGCACCCGGCCCATGGTCAGAAGCGGAATCTGAAATGGCGCGCCGTTTGAAGGATGCGGCTCGCGGACTGAAGTCCGCGCTCCATGGTGCATGGGCTGTTACTCATCCTGCAAAGACGTTTGGTGGAGCAAAGCTGCTGCTTTGATTTTGCAAGGCGGCGCAGCAACACCGCGCTACCATTGGTGAGATGGAGTTCTAAGAAGCCTTTGGCTTCTCGCCGGAGCCTTCCGGTGTTTCGGGCTGGTCGATCTCGACGCCTTCGCTGAAGTCCTTGCCGGTCTTTTCCAAAATTTTCTGAATCTCCGGCGAGATCCACCGCCGATGTTTTTTGCTCTTCCGTTCGGGAACCAGCCGGTAATGCGCCATGGAATCGGCCTCCACGATTCCCTTTTCCACCAGCCGGCTCAGCACCGGCACCGCCCAGTCCGGCTCGTTTTGAAACCGTTTCTTGCTCGCCGCCTTGCGGGCGATTTCCCGGGCGGACACGTACTGGCCCGACCAGGTCTTCAAATACGTGATGATGTCGTTCTCGTCGGCGTCCATGCGTCACAGGAGTCCGGCAATGAACTGCTCCAGCTTCCGGGCGTCCGCGTTGAACAGGCGGATGCCTTCGGCGGTTTTTTCCGTGGCCATGGCGTTTTCGTTGAAGAGCCAGCGGAAGGTTTTCTCGTCCAGCTTGAGGCGCTCAATCTTGCTGGCCTTCGCTTCGGCGACGCTGAGCCGGGGCGCAACCGGCTCCGTGCTGTTCTTCAGTTCGCCCAAGAGCTGCGGGCTGATGGTCAGCAGATCGCAGCCGGCCAGCTCCAGAATCTCGCCTTTGTTGCGAAAGCTCGCGCCCATCACCTCGGTGTCGTGACCGAATTTCTTGTAGTAGGCGTAAATCTCCCGCACCGACAGCACGCCGGGATCTTCCGCCGGGGCGTAGTCGCGTTTTTCCTTGGCCTTGTACCAGTCCATGATGCGGCCGACGAATGGCGAGATGAGCTTCACCTTCGCCTCGGCGCACGCCACGGCCTGCGGCAGGGAGAACAGCAGCGTCAGGTTGCAGTGGATGCCTTCGCGCTCCAGCTGCTCGGCGGCGCGGATGCCTTCCCACGTCGAGGCGATCTTGATCAGGATGCGTTCCCGGGGAATGCCCATCTTCTGGTAAAGCTCGATGAACCGGTGCGCCTTCTTCACCAGGCCGGCGGTGTCAAAGGACAGGTCGGCGTCCGTCTCTGTGGAAACGCGGCCGGGCACGATCTTCAAAATCTCCGCACCGAACAACACCAGCAGGCGGTCCATGATCTCCGCCATCAACGCGCGGTCGGCGGCGCCGGACTGGCGCGCCTCGGCAATCGCCTTGTCCACGATGCCCTTGTACGCGGGCATCTGCGCGGCCTTGAAGATCAGCGAGGGATTGGTCGTCGCATCCTGAGGCGCGTATTCCTTCAACGTGGCGAAGTCGCCGGTGTCGGCCACCACCCGGGTGAACTGCTTGAGTTGTTCGAGTTGGTTCATAGGCTCAGTGCGTTGCTTGTCGGGCGCAAGGTGCCGCAAAGCCTGCGGGGGGGCAACCGGGATTTGCCTCAAACTTGACCCCGGGGAGGACACGGATAAGCGACACAAAAATCTGCTCGCTTTTCGAGAACATCCAGCCTTTACTGGCCGTCAATAAGGCATGGCAAAACTCCAGATTCAGACGCCCGGCTTGGAAAACACCCTGATTGAACTCCGTTTGGGCGTCAATCGCGTGGGCCGCAGTCCTGATGCCGACTTCCCCATCGGTCACTCCACCATCTCCGGGCTGCATTGCGAACTGATCCTCCGCGAAAGCGGCGTCACCGTGCGCGACCTCGGCTCCACCAACGGCACTTTCGTCAATGATGAGCCTGTCACCGTGGCGGAACTCGCCGCCGGCCAGAAGCTCCGGCTCGGCGACGTCGAACTGCTCGTCGAGAACATCGACGTGACGGTGGCCATCCCCAATTTCAACCGCACCGACCTTCCCGCCCCGCCAGTCGTGCAGCCGGACGGCGCCATCGTCTGTCCGCGTCACCGTCTGTCGCACGTCACCTACCAATGCACCGCGTGCAAGGAAGTCATGTGCGACGCCTGTGTCCATCAGTTGCGGCGCAAAGGCAGCAAGAACGTGCTGATGCTCTGCCCCGTTTGCAGCGGTGCGGTGGAACCCCTCGGCGGCACCCGCAAGTCCACCAAGAAATCCCTGTTCGCCCGCGTCTCCGAAACCGTGAAGATGAAGTTCAAGAACACGGTGAACATCGACCGCGGGCAATAAACCCCGCCCCGCAGGGTAAAACGCAGGCTCCCTCTCTTCCATGAAATGGAGGAGAGGGCCGGGGTGAGGAGGCGCGTTATGTTTGCAGTTCGAATCCCCTCTCCCCGCTTGGGCGTGGAGAGGGAGAAAAAGCGTTCAGCCCGCAGACAGCGCGGGAATCAAACCCAGCCCTCACCACGCCAGATACTTCAACACCTGCACTTCCTTACGAAACACCAGCTCGATGGTGTTGTCGTCGAAATGAAGGTCCAGCGGCGCGCGTTCCTGGAAATGCTCCCAGAGCTTCCGGCCGTTGTCCGGATTGATGCGGCGGATGCGCAGGAACGGCGGCTTGCGCAAAATTTCTGTCAGATCATTTCCCCCGCCCTCTTCGTCGTCACCGGGATCGTACGACTGCACGGTGTAGATGAACTTGCCCGACAGATGCGTGATGAATCCATGCTCGGCAGTATTCCACTTCACGTTGCCCGTCCGCGTGTCCACCTTGTAAATCACCGCGCTCGTCCGGTCCGTGATGTCGATCTGCCGCGAGTAACGCAGCTTGTCCGGGCTGGCCGTGGTGGTGTTCACATACACCGCGCCGCGGTCATCGAAGAAAAGCCCGACCACGCCCACCGACGGCAACCGCCAGCGCGCCTTGCCCGTCGTCTTGTCAAAAGCCGTCAGCACCGCCGGATCAAACACGTAAAGCGTGTCGCCGCGTTCCACACACGGCCCGACGCCATACGGCCCCGCTTCGTCGTCGCCGCCAAAATGATCCGCCAGCGGCTGGCTGAGATTCGCCTGCCAGAGTTTCTCGTTCGACTTGTCGAACACCGCCAGCGACGTCCCCGCCGCCAGCAGGTTCACGTTCGGCAGCACGAACACTGTCGGCGGTCCGGTCACTTCACCGCTCCATTCCTTCGACCCCGCCGACTCCGGCAACCGCAGCGTCACCTGGTAACGGCTTTCGTCCACCCGCACGACATCACCGCCGCGCGCCCGCTGCATGTCATTCAACATTTCGTTCGCCACCTCCGCCGTCTGCGTCACGTTCAAGTCGCCGTTCAGCGCGGACTTCTTCGGCGGCGGTTTCATCGCCGAATGCGTGGTGATCTTTTCCTCCAGCAGCCGCACCTTCATTTCCACCACACCGTGCGGACCGGAAAACAACCGCGGGCGCTCCCCGCTCTTGGCTTTCGCCGCCTCGGCCGGCTTCGGTTTTGCGCCGCCGTTCAATTCCGCCATCGTGCGTTCCTGATTCGCCGCCGTGGCCAGCAACGCCGGCAGGGCAATGCGCGCCGGCGCCGACAGGTTCTGCGCCTGTTCGGCCACCTTCTCCGGGTCCAATGTCCCGCCGCCCGGGTTGCGTCCCAACGGCAAACCCGCCCCGCCAGTTTTGCCCGCAGACGCCACGACCGTTTCCGGCAAGGCCGTTCCGGGAAGTTTCTCCGTCGCCACGTCGCCGCTCGCGAGGTTCAACCGCGCGTTGGCCAGTTGACCGTCCACCATTTGCTGAAACACCAGTTCGTCGCCGGTGCCACCAAGGTTTCCGTAACTGGGAACGCGCGCCAGTTCCAACGCCGTCTTACCGTCCGCCCACGCAAGCCGCGTGATCTTCTCCGGCGCGATCAGCCTCACATTGTTTCCGGTCAGTCGCAGTTCCAGCGACGCCTCGGCCGCGCGGGTCATCAGCGTCAGCAGTTTGTCGCGCGACGGCATCTTCGGCGCGTAATCGGGATTCTCCGCGTTCGCCTTGTCCACGATGGCCTGCATCTCCTTCATCTGCCGGTCCACGGCGCGCTCGATCTTCGCCCGGTCCAGCAGATCCCGCGACCAGACTTCCTTCTGCGTCGCCAGGTCGTAACGCGCCAGCGTTCCGCCGCGCAGAAAAACCACCTGCCGATCTCCGCTCAACCGCACCATCCCGGAATGCGCCGACTCCGGAAACCGCACCGCGAAGACCGGCTTCGGCACGGAACCAAACCACGCATACCAAATCCATCCGCCGAGCAGCAGCACCAGCAACAACCCCACCCCGCCGGCCACCGCGCCAATCTTCCGCCAACGCTTCGCCTCGACCACGTTGCGCTGTCCGGCAAACTCCGGCACGGCGATGCCATGCGACGTCGCCCGCGCCTGACACGCCGGCGAACAGACGTAGCCGAACAGTTCCATGCACTGCGGACAGATGGGCTTTTCGCAGACCCGGCAACACTCGACGGTTTTCTGACGCGGATGTTTCAGACAGATGCCGCCCACGTCCGGCCCGGTGGAAGCCAGCGACGCCGCGGGCGGTTCATTGGCGGGCGCAGTGGAATGCGCCATGCGCAAACGCGGCGCAGCGGTGAGGGAAGGTTCGGGCAATTCCACCGCCCCGGCGGCGGCCTGGCCGGCAAACTCCTGGCGGATCATTTCATTGACGAAGTCCGACGAATCCAGCCCGCAACTGGCGCAGACCAGTTTGACCGGCTGCCGAACCATGTCCGGCGTGATTTCAAAATCATACTTCGCCCCGCAGGGACATTGCAGTTTCATGGCTGCCAGCATTGCACCACATCCCCGCAACGTTGACAGCAAGGAAATGGCGGAAGGCAAAGCCCGCCCTACGGCAACACCTGTGACGCTGACTACTTCTCGCCCGATTGCGCTTTCGCTCCCTGAATCAACTTGGGCAGGTCCGGTGGCGCTGGTCTTTTGTTCTCACGAAAAGCAGCTTCAACTTCATCCGTCAATTGCTTGGTCACCGCCCACGGCAGGTCAGTGGCCTGCTCCAGATTCCGCTCGCCGTAGGGATTGGTCACGGCCTCGCCACTCAACCGGAAAAATTCCTTGTTGGCGTTGAGATACTTGATGTCAATGCGCGTGTAGATGGCCGGCTCACGACTTTTCAGATAGAGGTGCGGCATCTTTACCTGCTGCGGGCGATCTTCGGGTGTGAAAACATATTCCGAGTGGTAGCCGGTTTCCGGCGCTTCGTAGAGCATCTGTTCCGACGCGATGATGCCGCCGTTGGTGTTGCCCGGCATTAATGTCACCGTCCAGGTTCCGTCGTTGGTGTTGAACGTAGCCTTGCACTGAATGTCGGGGAAGACCGGCTCACCGTTAAAAACCAGCCGGTGCGTATCATCAAACCGATGTCGCTTGATGAAGTCATAGCCATTAGTCCAGGCAGAAGCGGCTACTCTCGATTCAAGGCTCAAATCTGTCTCTTGAAAGAGGAAAGCGGGTGGAAGTAATTTTTTGCGTAGTTGATAGACCACCGGATGCTGTGGATCGGGTTGGAAACGGTTTCCCAATGCAAAAGAAAAACCACTATTTGACCCGTTACACCAATTGCCACCGTATCCATCTTTCGTAATTTCCTTAATGTAGAGATCATGTCCCTTTAGTTTAGTGGCTCCATAAGTTCGACTCGAAACTTCAAAATTACCATCCGTGTCAGTTTCCAACGACCTTTTGTCATACGACATCGCCCCCAACAGATTGACCACAGGCACTGAAACTTCAACATCTGCGCCTACGACCGGATTGGTAAACTGATCTACCACCTTGCCATAAAACAAAATTTCCCCCTCTTCATCATGGTAGCCTTGCACCACCATGCTTCTCCAAACGGCATCGGCCACTTTTTGCCCTTGAGCCGCGCAAATAATTGAGTTGATCACGAGGACCCACACCATCAATTTTAAATCCTTCATAAGATTTTAGATCAAAAACGGCAGTCTTCTTTGAGCCTTTCCCAGTATGGCTTTTCATCCACGATGTTCGATCGGAACTGGCGGCTATGGGAATAATGGGCTTCATTATATTTGGGAGTGACCGACTCAAGATCAAACCCAGAAAAGACCCCATTGACTAGATCTGTCCCAATAGCATAAGTGCGAGATTCAGCAGCATAAGCATAAATTCGGTAGCAGTCATGGTTTACAACATCATTGAAGTCTAAAATTTCCGAGCCATTATGGAAATATTCGGTCGGCCAGTTGTAATTATTAACATTGCCATCCGTGTCGTTGTAGTCATAACCCAAATCCGGCTTCATTGCGTTGTTTCGTTCCCATGAAAATGTGCCGCTTCGCAAGGCGAAATCTTTGGCATTGAAATAATCGTAGAGGCGTCCTGTAAAGGGGTCAGTCCCGCCTCATTGAAAATCAAATTCATTTTCCACCACGGACGAATGCTTCGCCCCGGCCATTCTCCCTCTACACCATTGCTTTTGCCAGCCATTCCTGCGGGAAAGTTTCACTCTTGCGTCTCCCAGGACACAAGACCAGTTTGACCGGCTGCCGAACCATGTCCGGCGTGATTTCGAAATCATACTTCGCCCCGCAGGGACATTGCAGTTTCATGGCTGCCTTAATTGGAACACATCCCCGAAAGGATGACAGCAAGGAAATGGCGGAAGGCAAAGCCCGCCCTACGGCAACACCTGTGACGCTGACTACTTCTCGCCCGATTGTGCTTTCGCTCCCTGAATCAACTTGGGCAGGTCCGGTGGCGCTGGTCTTTTGTTCTCACGAAAAGCAGTTTCAACTTCATCCGTCAATTGCTTGGTCACCGCCCACGGCAGGTCGGTGGCCCGCTCCAGATTTCGTTCGCCGTACGGATTCGTCACCGACTCACCGCTCAACCGGAAAAATTCCGGGCCGGCGTTGAGATACCTGATGTCTATCCGCGTGTAGATGGCCGGCTCACGGCTCTTCAGATAGAGATGAGCCATCTTTACCTGCTGCGGACGATCTTCGGGCGTGAACACATATTCCGGTTGGTAGCCGGTCTCCGGCGCTTCGTAGAGCATCTGTTCCGAGGCAATGATGCCGCCGTTGGTGTTGCCCGGCATCAATGTCACCGTCCACGTAGCATAGTTGGTGTTGAACGTGGCCTTGCACTGAATATCGGGAAAGACCGGCTCATCGTTAAAGATCAGCCGGTGTGTATCATTAAACCGATGACCCTTGATGAAGTCGTAGCCGTTGGTCCAAGCGGACGCGGCAATTCCCGATCCGAGCTTCAAATCTGTCTCTTGAAAGAGGAAGGCGGGCGCAAGTGTCTTTTTACGCATTGAAAACACTTCGGGTTTTGTCTTATCTGCAATATGAAAGTCTGTATATCCTTTCTGATATGTGAAACTATTTGTAGAATTGGCGCGAACAAATTCGTAACCATCCTTGGATATTTTTTCAATTAAAAGAAAACTCCCATTAAGATTACGCAATCCATAGGTCTTTGCTGACACCTCAAACTCTCCATTAGAATCCGTGACCACCATCTTCTTTCTCGCAGCCCGTTGCATAAAGCCGGTTTGCTCCGGAACATCCACCTCGACATCGGCTGCCACAACCGGATTGGTAAATTGATCCACGACTTTTCCATAGAAAACGACATCTCCCTCATTTGCCTTCCACGCCTCTAAACTTGTCGCTACTCCAGTTACCGTTGCTTTTTCGGCTGCAAATAGATTTTGAGCAACAAGACTTACAGCAGTGGCAAATGTCAGGAAAAGATGTTTGTTCATTGGAGTAACGTGTGTGCCAAGGGTTAAGTTTTACGGGTTAAATCCACAGTCGGAGATAATCTGTGACCAGTATGCTTTTTCATCGACGATGTAAAGGGGTCAGTCCCGCCTCATTGAAAATCAAATTCATTTTCCACCACGGACGAATGTTTCGCCCCGGCCATTCTCCCTCTGCACCATTGTTGTTGCCGGCCATTCCTGTGTGAAGGCTTCACTCTTGCGTCTCCCCTGACACAAGACCAGTTTGACCGGCTGCCGAACCATGTCCGGCGTGATTTCAAAATCATACTTCGCCCCGCAGGGACATTGCAGTTTCATGGCTGCGAGCATTGGAACACATCCCCGGAAAGATGACAGCAAGGAAATGGGAGAGGCGGAAATTGCCCCTTCTATCTTTGCTCGAAAGTCGAGTTCAAGCGGCTCAATGTGGTGTCGTCAATCCTGACTGATCTCAACCAATTCTTTAGTAAACCATCAACTGGCCCTCAGGCCAGTTTCCCTCCCAGCCGCATGGAAAGTGCCCGTGCAGGTAACACGCTCCCATGGCATCGAAGAAACTCACGGGCACCACTTCCGCAAATTCATGTTCCAACGCCATGCAGAGGATGTCCCATGTGGCCCGTTTAACCACAACGTCTGGCAGCCCCGCTTTCGCTACGACTTGCCTGGTCTTTTCCGTGACCAGAGCGACAACCTGCGGCTTGATTTCCTCCCGGATGCGATCCCATTGGGGAAAATTGATCGGGAGATAGGGACTGGCTTCCAAAAAGGTGCCAGTCGTTAACTCTTCCTGTATGGCGTCCAAATCGCGCTGGCGCCGTTGTTCTGGTGTAAAACCCTGGATGCAGTCGTAAACGGCCAGCTTGTGCAGATAGATGGCGTCGCGTTGGACGGTTTCCCATTGTACCGACGCGCAGTTGACCACTGCATCCATCCAGGTGGACACAATTTTCGCGCCCGAAATCTGGCCCTGACCGAGATGGCAAAACCATTCCACGGTTTCCAACTCGCGAAGTTTGGCCTCAGTCCAAGGTTTCATGATTAAATCCAAATCTGATATTCAATAAACAACGAGATGGCCGTTTGGAAATTGACCCTCCCAACCGCAAGGAAAATGACCTCTGAGATAGCAAGGCAGGATTTCATTTGTGAAAAAGCCCGGGTCAGCGATGTCCGCATACTCACACTCCATGGCGATACCCAAAAGGCCCGCGTAAACAGACCAAAAAAATTGTTCCGGGAGCTGGTGATCGGCCATGATTTTACCGGCTTTTCGCTTTATAAGTTCGACCAGCAAGGGACGCACTTCTCCAATATGAACATTCCATTCTTGATAACGTGAAAGCGAACGTGACTGCACTTTGGCTGTTAAAATTTCAAAGCCCGCGTCGAAAACACTCATCCAGTCGCTGCCATTGCAAGAGGCCAAAGCATGCAGCCAGGATGGTGCATGGCTGTATTCGGCGTCGTTTTGTTTCCCGGCGGCTCCAAACCACGTTTTCCCCTCCAACAATTCCACCACTTTTAACGTATTTAAATTCACTGTTTTGAATGGTTCCCTATTATAAAGGGGTCAATCCCGCCTCATTGAAATTCATTGAAAATCAAATTCATTTTCCACCACGGACGAATGTTTCGCCCCGGCCATTCTCCCTCTGCACCATTGCTTTTGCCAGCCATTCCTGCGTGAAGGCTTCACTCTTGCGTCTCCCGGGATACAAGACCAGTTTAACCATCCGCCCCATTTTTCAAGGCGGGACTGACCCCTCACTTGACGAAGTCCGACGAATCCAGCCCGCAACTGGCGCAGACCAGTTTGACCGGCTGCCGAACCATGTCCGGCGTGATTTCAAAATCATACTTCGCCCCGCAGGGACATTGCAGTTTCATGGCTGCCAGCATTGCACCACATCCCCGCAACGTTGACAGCAAGGAAATGGCGGAAGGCAAAGCCCGCCCTACGGCAACACCTGTGACGCTGACTACTTCTCGCCCGATTGCGCTTTCGCTCCCTGAATCAACTTGGGCAGGTCCGGTGGCGCTGGTCTTTTGTTCTCACGAAAAGTAGCTTCAACTTCATCCGTCAATTGCTTGGTCACCGCCCACGGCAGGTCAGTGGTCCGAAAGAATTAAGCAGCGCATCCACCCCTGTTGTCAGCCGGCCTGAATCCCAAAGGGATTCCGACCTCCAGCCCAAGGTTGGCGAGGCGGCGAGCCTACCTTGGGTCGTCCGTGTTTTGTTCCCCACAACCACAACGTGGTTGCGCCCCGGCCCCGCCCACAACCGCGTTGCGGTTGAAACGGATTGGGCCATTCACCCGGGGTAGTCGCTGCGCTCCAACCCCGGGCTGGAGGCCATTGCCCCTTTGGGGCAACAACCGGTGCGTCGGTTCACAAGAAGAAACAGCTTGAAGAGGGTTCATGCCGGGTGGATCGGACCGGGTTCCGCAGCGTTGGAAACCGCCGTCCACGGCAGGCAGGATGCCCGCCGCCACACCGGGCCAGTCCGGCCAAATCCCTTGCTTGTTTGGGCGGACCGCATTACAACTGCTTGCGTTGAGGGACGATTCAGCGGCAGTGGCGTGGTAAGCAGTGATTGCACTTTATGAGCACGGACGTTCATGACTTCACCCAGCCGGCGCGGGCGCGGCGGCAAGGCGGCTCCCGGCGCGGGCCGGTTTCCCTTCCCTCGGCTCCGGCGGTCTCCGTCCGCCTGTTATGAAGCACGACGAACCTTCAACCCCCTCGTTCCGTTGGTCGCGGATTTTTCTGCTCCTGCTGATTCCCGTGGTCCTCTATTTCGCCGTGCGCTTCACGCGGGACAAGCCGGTGACGTACGCCGATCCGCTGGAGCATTTCAAATACGGCTCGACCGGCGGCGAACGCGAGGCGGGCATTCCGCTCGCGGTGTGGAATCTCCTGCCCGACCTTTTCGCCAAACAGCTTCCCGGCAAAGGCTACGCCTCGCTCGGGTTCATCTACGAGACCAACCGCGCCCTGCCCATCGGCGTTTCGCAGCGGAATGTCCAGGGCGTGGACCGCGTGTTCCTCAACTGCGCCGTCTGCCACGTCGGCACCATCCGTGACACGCCGGAAAGCCAGCGCCGCATCATCGTCGGCATGCCCGCCAACGGGATGAATCTCCAGATGTTTGAACGGTTCCTCTTCGCGTGTTCGCGCGATGAAAACTTCCACGGCGGCCGCATCGCCGATGAACTCGCCCAGCGCAAGAGCGACGACTTCATCAACCGCACGCTCTACCGCTACCTTGCCATTGATCTGGCGCGGCAGCGATTGATCACGCTGGCCCAGCGGTTCAGCTTCATGGACCGCGAGCCGGACACCGGACCGGGCCGGGTGGACACCTTCAATCCGCCGAAGGTGCTGCTGAATTTCCCGATGGACAAATTGCCGCCCGAGGAATGGGTCGGCAACTGCGACCTGCCGTCCATCTGGAACCAGGCCAAGCGCGAGGGCATGTGGCTGCACTGGGACGGCAACAACAACTCCGTGGAGGAACGCAACCGCAGCGCCGCCTTCGGCACCGGCGCCACGCCGACCACGCTCGACCGGAAATCCCTCCAGCGCATGAAGGATTTCACCATGACCAACACGCCGCCGCGCTGGCTGTATGGAATCGACTACGCCAAGTCCGGCCGCGGCGAAAAGCTCTACGCGGATTATTGCGCGCGCTGCCATGGCAAGGACGGCAAGGACTTCACCGGCGAACTGGTCGGCAAGGTCACGCCGATCGAGAAGATCAAAACGGACCGGCGCCGGCTGGATTCCTACTCGGAGGAATTGTGCGCGAACCAGGGACTGCTCTACGCCGATTATCCGGACGAGCGCTTCAAGCATTTCCGCAAGACGTTCGGCTACGCAAACCAGCCGCTGGACGGCCTCTGGCTGCGCGGACCCTACCTGCACAACGGTTCGGTGCCCACGCTGCGCGAACTGCTCGAACCGGCGTCGAAGCGGCGCGTGGAATTCTACCGCGGCTACGACGTGATTGATCATGACCGCGTCGGGTTCATCTCGGATGTCGCCGAGGAAAAAGGCCGGAAGTATTTCAAGTTCGACACGCGCCTGCCCGGCAACGGCAACCAGGGCCATGAAGGCGAGGAATACGGGACGAACCTCAGCCCCGAGGACAAGGACGCCCTCGTCGAGCATCTGAAAACTTTTTGACCCAGCTTATGCGGACACTTTTCAAATGGTTCCTGCTCCTGCTGCCGCTCGCGCTGATCGGCGGCGGCGTGATCTGGTACAAGGCCTTCCGCGTCGTCAAACACGCGCCCTACGCCAGCGACGAGGAATGGTTCAAGCACGGCTCGCTAGGCGGCGAGGCCCGGACGGGCCTTCCCTACTGGATCTGGGCGACGATGCCGCGGATTTTTCCCGACCTGATGCCAGGGCCGGGCGGTTACGCGGCGTTTGGGCTGGTCTGGGAGCCGGGCAGCGAAATGCCCGTCGGCTTCACGAAGGAGAAGATCGGCTTTCCGCGCGTCGGCAACAACTGCGCGCTCTGCCACACGGCGACGTACCGCGCCAGCGAGCAGTCGCCGTCCGTGGTGGTGATCGGCGCGCCGGCGCACCGGTTCAATCCGCAGGCGCTGTTTCAATTCCTGACGGCCGCCGCGCGCGACTCGCGTTTCAACGCGGACAATTTCCTGACCGAAATCAAAAAGGACACGCAGCTCGATGTCGTGGACCGGCTGCTCTACCGCTTCGCCATCATTCCGATGACGCGCAAGGCGCTGATCGAACAGGGCGAACAGATCGCGTGGATGACGCGCTCCAACCGTCCCGCGTGGGGACCGGGCCGCGATGACGCGTTCAACCTGCCGAAGTTCATGCTCGCGCATCTGCCGGACGACGGCACGGCGGGCCAGTGCGATTTCGGGTCGGTGTGGAATCTCCGCGTCCGCCAGGGCACGAACCTGTTCATGAACTGGGGCGGCGAAAGCCGTTCGCTCGAAACCATCCTCGTGGACTCCAGCGTCGGCTTTCAACCGAAGCCCGGCGCGGCCTTCGATGCCGACATGAAACGTCTGGGCGATTTCCTCACCGCCCTGCCCGCGCCGAAATATCCGTTCAAGGTCGATGAGATCAACGCGGCGAAAGGCCAGCCGCTGTATGAGAAGTATTGCGCGTCCTGCCACGAGGTCGGCGCGGAACGCACGTCGAAGATCATTCCGCTCGACGAAATCGGCACCGACCGCGAGCGGCTGAACTCGTGGACGCAGGCCGCCGCGGACAAGTCGAACGCGGCGATCAAGAAACTCGGCTTCCATCGGCCCGACATGGTTAAGAGCGCGGGCTATCTTTCCCCGCCGCTGGACGGCATCTGGCTGCGCGCGCCGTATCTGCACAACGGCTCTGTGCCGACGCTGCGCGATCTGCTGGAGCCCGTTGAGAAACGTCCCACGGTGTTTTATCGCGGCTACGATGTCTTCGATCCGGTCAACGTCGGTTTCATCACCAGGGGTCCGTCAGCCGAGCGCAAAGGCTGGAAGCATGACGTGACGGTGCGCGGCGACAGCAACCAGGGACACAACTACGGCACCGGCCTGACCGAGGCGGAGAAGAGCTTTCTCGTGGAATACCTGAAGACCTTGTGATGTTCGGCAATTTCTTTCACACCAGCACGTCGCGGCGCAAGCTGCCGGTTCCATTCTACGAAGTGCTCGACCAGGAGCAGACCGCGTTGCGCGGCACGGAGTCCACGCAGTTCACCTGCGACTTCACCGCCGAACATCTCGCCGGCACGGCCGGCTTGCTCGAACGCCTCCAACCGCTGCTGCCGGCGGAACAGCAGAACACTCTTCCGGCCAGCCCCACGGCAGAATGGTTTGTATCGCGGCTCAACGAACTGCTGAACCTGGGCACCTGCCTGTATCAGCACCGCCATTTCCCCCGCGCCACTCTGCGGCGGGAAACCGTCGCGATGACGCGGATTGAACTGGATGCCTCGGAGCTGCGCCGGCTCAACCGGCAACTGCTCGAGGAAGCCTTTCCCGAACATTTGAAGAAGCTCGCGGACCTTCATCTCTCCGCGATTTACCGGCGCATCCACGAAGGCAGCGGCAGTGTGGCGCTGTGCTTTTCCGGCGGCGGCATCCGCAGCGCCACGTTTGCGCTCGGCGTCACGCAGGGGCTGGCGCGGCAGGGACTGCTGCCGCACTTCGACTACATCTCCACCGTGTCGGGCGGCGGCTACATCGGAAGCTGGCTCAGCTCGTGGATTCATCGCGCGGGCGGCATTCACGCCGTGAGTGAAAAGCTCAAGGGCATCCAGGCCGGCGCCGTCACGCAGCCCGAACCGCCGCCGCTGGCGCATCTCCGCAAATACAGCAACTACCTCACGCCGAAGCTGGGCTGGTTTTCCGCCGACAGCTGGGTGCTGGCGGCGACCTATCTGCGCAACCTGATTCTCAACTGGCTGCTCATCGGGCCGCTGCTGCTCGCGCTCCTCTGCATTCCGCGGCTCCACGTCTCCCTCGTCAACCTCCAGGGCGGAGACGTGGCCACCACGGCGGTGTTCCTCGCCGGATTTTTGCTGGCGACGGTCGGCATGGCGTTCAGCACCTTGAACCGGCCGGCCGTGGCGGAGGATCTCGAAGCGAACTGCCTGTCGTGGTATCGGCGGCGCGACCAGCAGCATTTCCTCCTGTGGTGCTTTCTGCCGCTGTGCGCGTCGGCGTTCTGCGTCACGACGGCGTGGTCCTGGACGCAAAGCGGGCACGACATCGAGACGACCAACCGCTGGCTGCGGACGTTCCTTGAAGTCATCCGCGGCGAAGGCACGGCGGGACCGAAGCTGCTGCATTATGGTCTGATGGGCGCGCTCCTGCATTTATCCGGCTGGCTGCTCGCGGAACTGTGCCTGCAACGTTGGCGCAAAGGAAAGTGGCGGCGGCTGTTCACCGAACTGGCGCTGATGCTGACCACCGGCGCGCTGGGCGGCGCGTTTCTGTGGAACGCCGCCACGCTCTACACGCCGACGAGCAGTTCGCTCTGGCTGCCGTCGCTTTACAGCAGCTTCGGCGCGCCGGCGATTCTCCTGCTGTTCCTGCTTGCCGCCACGGTCTTCATCGGCGTCAGCAGCCGGTTCACCTCGGACGACGACCGCGAATGGTGGTCGCGGATGGGCGCGTGGCTGCTGATCGGCATCGTCGGCTGGGGCTTGTTCAGCGCCATTGTTCTGATCGGACCGGTCGGGCTGCTGTTGCTGCCCAAGAAGTCCGCGACCATTCTCGGGGCCATCGGCGGCGTGAGCGGTTTGTTCACGCTCATCGTGGGTCACGCGGGATTTTCGGCGGCGACCAAGGACGGCAAGACCCGCGACGGCAAACTGGCCGGACTTTCCAACCAGGCCCTGGCGCTCGCGGCCCCGCTCGCATTGGCCACGCTCGTCGCCGCGCTGTCCCTCGTCACGAGTTGGCTGCTGATCGGCACGGTTTCGCGGGTGGTCACGCAGGTCGAACTCGTCCGGCCCGGCTGGAGCGAACTGCATCCCCGGATTGCCCATCTCGCGTCGCTGCATCCCTTCACCGACTACCAGAGCGTCATCAACGACGCGCCGGTCTGGATGACGCTGGGCTTTCTGCTGATCACCGCCCTGATCAGCTGGTCGCTCGCGCACGTGATCAACATCAACAAGTTCTCCCTGCACTCCATTTACCGGAACCGCCTGGTGCGCGCCTATCTCGGCGCGTCCAACACCGAACGCAAACCCAACCCGTTCACCGGACTGGATCCCAAGGACAACCTGCCGCTGCCGGAGCTGCGCGACCCGAAGGATTCCTCCCTGCCCCAGCGGCCGGTGCACATCGTGAACATGGCGCTCAACCTCGTCTCCGGCGAAAACCTCGCGTGGCAGCAGCGCAAGGCCGAGAGCTTCACCGCCAGCACGCTGCACTGCGGCAACTACCGGCTGGGCTATCGCTTCACCAAGCATTACGCGCTGAACCTGCGCAAGGAAGGCTTGTCGCTCGGCACGGCGCTGTCGATCTCCGGCGCGGCAGCCAGCCCCAACCAGGGCTATCACTCCTCGCCGCTGGTGGCGCTCCTGATGACCTTGTTCAACGTCCGTCTCGGCTGGTGGCTCGGCAATCCCGGCGCGCTCGGCTACGAAAGTTTTCATCATTCCGCGCCCCATTCCCCGCTGCGGCATCTGCTCAAGGAAGGCCTCGGCCTCACCGACAGCACCAGCCCGTATGTCTATTTGTCCGACGGCGGCCACTTCGAAAATCTCGGCCTCTATGAAATGATCCTGCGCCGCGTCCGCGTCATCGTCCTGAGCGACGCCGGCTGCGACCCGACGTGCAACCTCGAAGACCTCGGCAATGCCATCCGCAAAATCCGCGTCGATCTCGGGGTGAAAATCTCGTTCGACAAGTTCGACATTTATTCGCGCACCGACGAGGCGGGGAAAACCCTGGGCAAGTATTGTGCGGTCGGGGAAATCGATTACAGCGCGGTGGATCCCGGCGGACGCAAGGGCACGCTGATTTATCTGAAGCCCGCGCTGCTCGGCAAGGAATCGCGCGACATCTTCAACTACGCCAGCGCGTGTTCGGAATTCCCGCACGAACCCACCAGCGACCAGTGGTTCAGCGAATCGCAGTTTGAAAGCTACCGCGCGCTGGGCAGCCGCGTGATCGAGTGGATTTACGCCTGGCGGGCCAGCACCCTGCCGACGCCGGAAGGCCGCGAGGAATTGTTCAAGGACTTCATCAAGCAGGCCTACACCGCCACCGAGACTCCGCCCGCCGCGCACATCGGGGATTTGTTTCAACGCCGCCCCGCGCCCTGACCGAACTTATGTTGGTAGGGCAAAGCTGCCGCTTGGCCTTGTTGGAATGAGGCGGCGCAGCAACGCCGCCCTACCATCGAAATGCGTCACAGCCCCGCCCGCTGGCGAAGTTTCCAGCAGATTCCATTTCCTCACGCAAAGGCCGCTAAGGACGCAAAGAAGGAACAACCAAACACCTTTGCGTCCTTTGCGCTCTTGGCGTGAGGTCACTTCTTGGGTAGGGCAAAGCTGCCTCTTGGCCTTGTTGGAATGAGCCAACGCCGCCCTACCATCGAAATGCGTCACAGCCCGGTCGGATGGTCGAGAAACGTCCAGGGCAGCTTGAACTTCCGGGACAGCTCCGCCGCCAGCGCCTTCACCCCGAACGTCTCCGTCGCGTAATGGCCGGCGTAAAAGACATTCACGCCCAACTCCTCGGCGAGCGCGTAAGTCCAGTGCGGACCTTCGCCCGTGATGAACGTGTCCACGCCTTCGGCGGCGGCCTTTTTCAAATCACCGCCCGCGCCGCCGGTCACGACGCCGATGCGCCGGCTAACCGTGTTGCCGCCGGGGATGAGCAACGGCTTCGACCCCGTTGCGCGCTGCAGCCGCACTGCGAGTTCGTCGCGCGAAATAGTCTGACGCACCTGCAGGCCGATGTTCTGGCCGTGGCTGAAAAAGAACGGGCGCGGGGATTTGAAGCCAAGCGCGGCGCAGAGCCGGGCGTTGTTGCCAAGCTTTGGATGCGCGTCCAACGGCAGATGCGAGCTGTAAACAGCGAGGTTGTTTTCCACCAGCAGGCGGATGAGTTCATGGCGCTTGCCAGTCCACGGATGCGTCGGTCCCCAGAACAGTCCGTGATGCACGATAAGCAGATCCGCCTTGGCCGCGACGGCCAGCTTCACGGTGGCGAGGCTGGCATCGACGGTTGCCGCCAGACGTGTGACCGTGCCGCGGTTGGCGACTTGAAGGCCGTTGACCGCGCCGTCGTAGTCGCCGATTTCAGCGGTGTGCAGGAGACGGTCGCAGTGTTCGGCCAGGCGGACGGTGGAAACATTCGGCATGGCGGGATGAAAGCAAATTCCCCCGCCGGCGCAAAGGGGGAAAGCAGTTCATGGCCCCGACGGACGGGGGCAAAGACAACCACGGATAGACATGGATGAACACGGATAAAGTCCCGGAGTGCGGCCGTCTGCGGCCGCAGCAAAGTTCCAAGGGAGACCCGTCCGCCAAGTTCCGCCGCGCTCCAACGGATGGCCTCGCAGCGCCCAAGGACGGGCGCACTCCAAGCCAAGATTTTTTTCGACAAGGGATTCCAGCGAGAATAGAGTCGCGGCATGAAACCAGAGGGACTGCCAAGGAAGGCGGCGGCTTACTGTTAGGCCGCTTAAGCATGCCAATTTTTTTCCAAATTATCTCCGGCATCTTCGCCTTGGGAGCCGTGGGCTTGGCTTCCAGGAACTTGCGACGCTTGTTCACTTGGGGTTCGGCGAGCGGCATGGTGCATCGTGTTGAAGAAGTGAGCGGAAGGCGGGGACGGAGGCTGTACCGTCCGGCATTCAAGTTCCTGACCCGGGAGGGGCGCGAGGTATCGGTTTGCTCGGAGATGGCGTCGAGTCATTTTGTTTATCGTGTCGGAGAGCCTGTCCGGGTCTTGTATGATGTTCGCGATCCAGAGCGCGCCGAGATCGCGTCGTTCATGCGCCTTTGGTTTCCAGTGGTTGTTTTATTGTTTTTAGCCGGTGCATTTTTCCTCGCGGGTCGGTAAAAATTACAATCCGGGCCCGCCCGGAGACAAGCTCCCCACCCGCACTACGCCGCCTCCCTCCGCCACCCAACCGTTCGCTTGCTGGGACACACCTTCAAATCGTCGCGGACATCGAACCATCCTCTCCCGCGCGGCGGCCACATCATCTTCCTGCCACTGCTGAATTGCCAAACCCGCGCAGCCGCCTAGACTGCGCGCCGTGAATTTCAAAGGCTCAGTTTATCTGGTTGGCGCGGGCCCCGGTGACGCCGGTCTGCTCACGTTGCGCGGCGCGGAGCTGCTCCGCCGCGCGGACGTGGTCATCTATGACATGCTCGTGAACCCGGACCTGCTCCGGCTCGCGCCCGCCGGAGCCGAACTGATCTCCCGCGGCAGCCAGGGCAAGTCCGAGGCGCTTTCCCAGGATGCGATCAACGAACTCATCATCGCAAAAGCCCGGGAGGGCAAATGCGTGGTGCGGCTCAAGGGCGGCGATCCCTACATCTTCGGCCGTGGCGGCGAAGAGGCCGAGGAACTCGTGGCGGCGAAAATCCCCTTCGAGGTTGTCCCCGGCGTGTCGTCCATCGTGGCGGCGGCGAACTATGCCGGCATTCCCATCACGCACCGGGATCATTGCTCCACCTTCACGGTCCTCACCGGCCATGAACATCCGGGCAAGGAAGATTCCAACCTGAACTTCGACGAAATCGCGCGCATTCCCGGCACGAAAATCATTCTGATGGGATTGAAACGCCTGCGCGAACTGACCGTGACATTTCTGGCCAAGGGAGTTCCGCCCGCGACGCCAGTGGCGATGGTTCGCTGGGCCACCACCGCCCGGCAAAAATCCATCGTTGGCACGCTGGCGACCATTGCCGACCTGGCCGAGCGCGAAAAAATGTCCGCCCCGGTCATCACCATCATCGGCAGCGTGGTGAACCTGCGCGACAAATTGAATTGGTTTGAGAAACGACCCCTGCTCGGCCGGCGCGTGGTGGTCACCCGCACCCGCGAACAGGCCAGCCAGCTGGCGCAGCAGCTCGGCGAACTCGGCGCGGAGGTGCTGGAGATTCCGACCATCAAAATCATGCCCACGGAGGCGCGGCAGGATTTTGTGGACGCCCTGCTCGAACTGCATTCCTACCAGTGGCTGGTGTTCACCAGCCCGAACGGCGTGACGTTGTTCTTCGATTTGTTTTTCAAGCAGTTCAAGGATCTCCGCGACATCGGCGGCGTGCGCATCGCGGCCGTCGGCCCGGCCACGGCGGCGAAATTGAACGAGCTGCATCTCCAGGTGGACAGCATGCCGGAGGAGGCGCTGGCGTCAAAAATCGCCGGGGCCATGCACAAGGAATTCGATCTTGAGAACGCCAAGGTCTGCCTGCTGCGCGCGGAGAAGGCGACTCCGGAACTACCCAAGGCGCTGGAGGAACTCGGGGCGATTGTCGATGACGTCGCGGTTTATCGGACGGTGCCGGAAACGGAAGACCGCACCGGCGCGGCGGCGCAGCTGTTGGCCGGGGGCGCGGACTGGATCACGTTCACCAGCGCCTCGACGGTGGAACACTTTCACGCCCGCTTCGACCTGCCGAAGCTGCTGAAGCAGTACCCGCAGATCAGGCTGGCCACCATCGGACCGGAAACGACCAAGGCGCTGAAGGCGCTGGGATTGAACCCCGCCGTGGAGGCCAAGCCGCATACCATTGACGGACTGGTGAAGGGGTTGCTCGGCTCGCAACCCCGAAGCCACCCCCTGGTTTGACGCCTTCAGGGAGTTGAGGACACCACCCGGTAAAACCGCGCCCCGGATTGGGTGGAGTCCTGGTCGGCAAAAAGGAAGTCGCCCAAGCCGCTTGAATTGGTTGGCGACCCGAGATCCGTCCAGCTCACAAAGTTGGTGGAAACTTGAATCCGATGATTCATCACCGGATCGGCCGAAAAGGCCAGACACGTCAGGCCGTTCGTGAGCCCCGCCCGGAGATCCTGCACCGCCATTGGAATTGATGAATAGAGACTGGGAATACGGTCGCTGCGATACCCGGAACAACCGTTGTAGGCGGGCGAGGTGTTCGTGCGATTGAACACTTCCAGATCGAAGATGATTTCCGCAGGCTCGGTGTGGGTCACTTCTTGAATGCGGATCATCGAGGCGATTGCATTATTCGAACTGGTGGTGGCCCCGTTGATGAAGCGGACGTTGCCAAAGGTGACCAGCATGTTTCCGGACTTCGGCAGCTGATCGACATCTCCGACCGTGGGGCTGAACAGGCGCTCCACGACATTCGAGCCGAAGGTCCACAGCTGGGAGACCTCCATCGTGTTTTCATTGATGCTGTATTCGACCGCACGGCTGTAGTTGTTTGAGTTTGCCACCGACACCGCAAAGGGGCTGGCCCGGAAATTGCCGTTGTCAAAAATCAAAAGGGTGCCCTGTGGAGTGACCTTCGGAGCATGCTGGGCATAATTCCAGGCGAACGGCTCGCCGACCGGGGTCAGGAGGTATGGCTGATAGGCCGGAGCGTAGTTCTCGTGCGGACCTAGTATCCACTTGAGCTGTCCATTTGTGCGGGCGAATTTGATGACGGCATTCTGATGGCGCATGGACACCATGAGGGAATCGTCACGCAGATCCTCCGAGACGGCGTTGGAATGTTCAAAATCCACGTTGTTGATCCCGCCGAGATAAAAGTAGGTGACATGCAGGGGATCAATCATGTCGATCGTCCTCCAAACCTGAAACGCCGCCGGATTGGTCATGGAAATCTCAACCACGGGCTGATGCGTAATCGTCACCGTGTGCGGCAGCGCGTTTGAATCGGTGGAACTTCCGGGGAAATTGGTCACACTTTGCGTTGCCCCGCTGAGGTAGAGAATTGTGCCATGATCGGTGGGCACACCATCGTGAGAGTCAATCGGGTAGCCAGGAGCCATCGGCCAGCTGGCGACCACTTCTGCAAACAAGTTAATCTCAAAGAAGGTGCTTGCGGTGTAGGCAAAAATATTTCCGTTCGGACGCTGCCGGACATCCAGCAGAGTTGTGGTATTGCTATACCAGACGACCTCGCCCTGGTTGTTGACTATTACGAGAAACGCCTGACTGCCGACATTGGCCGCACGAAACAGGGTGTAACCCGGCTCCATCCGCGAGGGCTGGTTGGTTCGCAGCGTGATACGGGGAAAAGTCGCAGGCAAAGGGGAGGTCTGGAAAGTCAGGGGCGCCGGCGCGGTGACGGAGTTTCCCGCCCGGTCCTTGACGCTGACCGTGATGACGTTGGTGGTGTCGGGCGTGAATCCGGCCAGGATTACCGAGTGATTGTTCGTGTAGTTGAAGAAACCCTTGCTCCAGGTATTGGTTCCCGTGGACACCTGCACACTGACGCGGGAGTCAGTCTCGGTGGACAGTTGAATTTTGCAGGCCAGCGGAGCGCTGTTCGTCTGTATGAGGAAGGGCCCGTTGGTTATGCTGAGGGCCTGAGCACAAACATTGATTCCAATGATGAAAACGCCAAGGATGTGTCGGCCCCGAAAGAGTGAGTACGTCATAATGCCAATGCCGGATAACTGCGGAATTGTTGAGCGGGACGGTAACAGGTGTTCCACTTTGATTCAATCATATAATGACTCCCACCGCCTTCGGGGGAGATCCTCAACGCCCGGAAATTGGATTGGCCGAACGTTTTTAGAGATGTGCTGTCCATTCAATGTCCGGCAGGCGAAACTTGCCTCGCCGCCGGATGGCAGGCAAAAATGGCGGACTAACGAATGCAGCAAGTCGCAGAAACAATTGGGTTGTGGGGTCGAACCGCGCTCTTTCGCGGATGGTTCAGGGCTTGGCTTGGCCTCGCCGTGTTGCTGGCGGGGATCAGCCTGCGGGCGGCGACCTTCACCGCCACGTTGGACCGTGATGCGATTCAAGTGGGTGAGAACGCCACGCTCACCTTGAAGTTCGACGACGGGAAGCCCAAGAGCATGCCGGCGCTGCCCAGCATCGCGAACCTCCAAATTTCCCCCCAGGGCAGCTTCCAAAACTACACCATCGACAATGGCCGGAGTTCATCGAGCTACACCTACACCTACGCCGTGATTCCCGCCCAACCCGGGGATTACACCATCCCGACGCTGGGAGCGATTGTGGACGGCAAAGTCCTGACCAGCCAACCGCTCAAGCTTAAGGTGGTGAAGGCCGGCGCCACGGACACGGCGGGCGGCGGCGATCAACTGGCGTTTCTGAAATTGTTTGTGCCGAAGAAGGAAGTGTACCTCGGCGAAATCTGCGGCGTGCAGCTGCAGCTTTTCATCCGCGACGGCGTGGCGAACGCCGAAGGCATCCTGCAAAGCTTCGAGCAGCTCGCCAACAACTCGTCGCCGCTGAAGGTCGAAGGCTGCAACATTCTCAAGACCGGCTACGCGCAGCGCCGGCAGGTTCAGGCCGGCAACGGCAATTACACGGTCGCCACGCTGGTCACGGCGATTTCCCCGGCCAAGACCGGGCCGATCACCATTGACTCCATCAACGCCACGCTGACGCTCCAACTGCCGACGGGCGGACGCCGCCGCGACGCCTTTGATCCTTTCGGCATGTTCCAGCAATACGACGAACGCCGCGTGCCCATCGCCGCCGAAGCGCAAAAAATCACCTCGCTCGCCGTGCCGAAAGAAAATGCTCCCGCGAACTTCAACGGCGCCGTGGGCAGTTTCACCCTGACAGTCTCCGCCGGGCCGACAAATGTCGCCACGGGCGATCCCATCACCGTGAAAGTGCAGCTCACCGGCCGCGGCGCGCTGGAGGCCTTGAGCCTGCCCGATCAGCCGGCGTGGCATGATTTCAAGACCTACCCGCCCACCGCCAAGATCGAGACCACGGACCCGCTCGGCATCCAAGGAACCAAGATCTTCGAGCAGGTCATCGTTCCCCAAAGCGCCGACATCCACGAACTGCCGCCGATTTCGTTCAGCTATTTCGACTCGGACAAAAAGGCCTATCAGACTTTGACCCAGCCGGCGATTCCCCTGGTTGTCCGGCCGGGCGGCGTGACGGTGCAGCCGAGCGTGGCCGCGGTGGGACGCCCGACGCAGGACGCTCCGCCTTTGACGAAGGACATCGTCTCCATCAAGCAACGGTTTGGCGCGCCGGCCTCCACCGCCGGCCCGTGGCTCCGGCAGCCGGTGTTTCTGACGATGCAGGGCATTCCGGTTCTCGCGCTGGTTGGCGCCATTGTCTGGCGGCGGCGCACGGATTCATTCGCGGCGAATCCCCGGCTGCGACGCCAGCGCCAGGTGGCGCAGACGGTTCGCACCGGCCTGAGCGACCTGCGGAAGTTTGCCGCGGATAAAAAGTCGGACGATTTCTTCGCCACGCTCTTCCACCTGCTTCAGGAACAACTCGGCGAACGGTTGAACGTCCCGGCGTCGTCCATCACGGAAGCAGTGATCGAGGAACAGTTGGAGCCGCGCGGCGTCCCGGCGGAGACGCTGAATGCGCTCCATGAACTGTTCCAAAGCCACAACCTGGCGCGTTACGCCCCGGTGACCTCCGGCCAGGAATTGGCGGCACTGATTCCCAAACTCGAAGCCGTGCTCAAAGGCGTTCAGGAGTTGAAGTCATGACGACATCCTACGCAAAGAGCCGTCCGATGATTTCCACCCCGGCCTGGGCCGCCGTGTTCATGCTGCTGCTCCTTGGCTGTCTGACCTTCACAGCGCGGGCGGCGACGGATGCCGGTTTTGATGCCGCCAACAAACTTTATGAACAGGGCAAGTTCACGGAGGCGGCGGCGGCCTACGAAACATTGGCGGCAACCGGCCCGGTCTCGGCCGCGCTGTATTTCAACCTTGGCAACGCCCAGTTCAAATCCGGACATCTCGGCCAGGCCATCCACGCCTACGAACAGGCCCGTCAGCTTTCACCGCGCGACCCGGACATCCAGACCAACCTGCGGTTCGCCCGCGGCCAGATCCAAGGACCGACCTCGGCGACCAGTCGCTGGCAGAACTGGCTGGGTTCCCTGACCGTGAACGAATGGACTCTGCTGCTCGTGGCAGCGTTCTGGATTTCCGTATTGTCACTGGCCGCCATGCAATGGCGGCCCGCGTTGAAGTCCTCCCTGCGTCTTCCAGCCCTGGCCGGCGGACTCGCCACGGTCGTTTTCGGCATCTGTCTCGGCCTGCTTTGGTCCGCCCAGGCCGCGCCCCGTCTGATCGTGAACACAGCGGACGCGTCCGTTCGCAGCGGACCGTTGGACGAAGCCAAGGCCGTGTTCACCGCGCATGACGGAGCGGAGCTTGCCATCGTGGACACCAAGGACGACTGGGTGCAGGTCACTGCGAGTCAGCACACCGGCTGGCTGAAAAGGAATCAGGGTCTGGTTTTGCCCCGGTAATTTCGCAGTCCGCATATTTTCAGTAACCTTTGGGTGGTTTTGCTTCTATATCCAAGGAGATGACGCGTCCAGGCCCTGTAAATAGATCAACTTTGTCCGAAACTTTTCCGCGTTGCCGTTGTCTATGAAGAATCGCCGCACGGACTTTGAATAGTATTGGCCCCGGGCGACGTCTTGGATAAGGTGCGTTTTACGTTTTGCAGAATTCCGAACCAAACTGATTCAGCATGAACAATTCCGGTGCGAACCCAAATGTCGAGCTGCCGGAATCCGCCGGAGACAACCGGCTGGCGGCGTCGCTTGAAGCCGTTCGCGCCCTGCCCGCCGAATTCGTCAAACGTCACCGCCTTCTCCCCTGCAAAATCCAGGACGGCATCCTCCACATCGCCAGCGTCACGCCCGGCAATGAAAAGGTGCTGGACGACATCCGCCTGCTGACCGGTTTGGAAGTGCTGGAAGCGCCGGCTGCGGAGGCGGAGGTCACCGAGAAGATTGCCGAGCATTATCAGGTCACGGTCGAGAAGATGATCGAAAACCTGAACCCGGCCGGCACCGCCAACGGCGAGACGAAGAACCTCCACGACATCGAGGTGATGGCCAACGAGCCCACCGTGGTCAACCTGGTCAACGTCATCATCTCCACCGCCATTCGCGAGCGCGCCAGCGACATTCACCTGGTGCCCTTCGAGGATTTTCTCCAGCTCCGTTACCGCGTTGATGGGCTGCTTCAGGAAAAACCGCCGCCGCCCAAGAATCTTCACGCCGCGCTGGTCTCCCGCATCAAGATCATGGCGGACATGAACATCGCCGAGCGCTACATGCCGCAGGACGGCCACATTCAGATTCATCATCGCGGCTCCCGGGTGGACATCCGCGTGGGCACCATGCCGACGATTTACGGCGAAAGCCTGGTGATGCGTCTCCTGGAAAAAGGTTCGAAGGTGCCGACCACCGAGGAACTCGGTCTGGATCCGCAACGCTCCCAGCTGCTGTCCCGGCTCGTGGAAAAACCGCACGGGCTTTTCCTCACCACCGGCCCCACCGGCAGCGGCAAGACGACCACGCTTTATTCCCTGCTCCAGAGCATCTACACCCCGGAGCTGAAGATCATCACCATCGAAGATCCGGTTGAATACGAGCTGCCCGGCATCGCCCAGATTCCCGTCCGCGCCAGCCGCAACTTTACCTTCGCCACCGGCCTGCGCGCGATTCTGCGCCAGGACCCCGACGTCGTCATGGTCGGCGAAATCCGCGATTCCGAAACCGCCGACATCGCCATCCGCGCGGCGCTGACCGGCCACCAGGTCTTCAGCACGCTGCACACGAATGACGCCACCGGCGCGGTGACACGCCTCATCGACATGGGCGTGGAGGCCTTTTTGATTTCATCGGCGCTGGAAGGCGTGCTGGCCCAGCGGCTGGTCCGGCGGATTTGCCCGAACTGCCGGGAGACTTCCCCCGTGCCGCCCTCGGTGCGCGACCAGATCGAAGCGCTCGGCGGCGGGAAGATCAGCGGCGACTTCCACCACGGCCGCGGCTGCGAGGAATGCCGGCAGACCGGTTATCGCGGCCGCGTCGGCATCTTTGAACTGCTCGCCGTCACGACGGAGCTGCGCGAACTGATTTTGCAGAAACGCTCCAACGCCGAACTGAAAGCCGCTGCGCAAAAAAGCATGATGACCATGCATCAGGACGCGCTGCAGAAGGCGGCTGACGGCATGACCACGCTGGAGGAAATCCTGCGCGTGTCCTCGGGTGACCTGCTCGAATGAACTCCTTCACCTATCAGGCCGTGGAAGCCGGCGGTGCCACGGTGCGCGGCGTGATTGAAGCCGAGGACCGCCGGGCCGCCCTGCGTTTGCTGGGCGAGCGCGGATTGTTTCCCTCGAACTTGGAAATAACGTCGCCGTCGGGTGCGGCATCCGTGAGTTCGCCGAAACCCGCCGGCTTGAGTTTCGGCGGCGGCATTAGCCGGAAGCAGATCACCGCCCTGACCCGGGAGATGAGCGCCCTGCTCGGCGCGGCCATCCCGATTCCGCAGGCGCTGGAAAGCCTCGGCGCGGAGGAGGAAAACGTCACGATGCGGGCCGTGGTGCTGCAAATCTCCGAGGCCGTCCGCAAGGGCGATTCCTTTTCAGCCGCCCTCGCCGAGCATCCCAAACTATTCTCCACGCTTTATGTCAGCATGGTGCGCGTCGGCGAAGAGGCCGGCGTGCTGCCCAAGGTGATGAACGATCTCGCCGATCTGCTGGAACACGAGGACGAGGTGCGCGGCGAAGTTTTGGCGGCGGTGGCCTATCCGATGTTTGTCCTGTTGTTCGGCATTGCGACCGTCGCCGTGCTGCTGACGGTCGTGCTGCCCCGGCTGTTCGGGATGTTGCAGGAGATGCTGACCGTGCTGCCGTTGCCGACCTTGATTCTGCTGCGCGTCAGCAGCGTCCTGCATCAGCACTGGCTGCTGATCCTGCTGGCGGTGGGCGGAACCGTCGGCGGGCTGTCGTGGTTCCTGCGCACCCCGCGCGGCGCGGAACTGTGGGACCGGGTGAAGCTGCGGATTCCCCTGATGGGCGCGGTGTTTCAGTCGGCGGCGCTCGGTCGATTTGCCCGGACGCTCGGCACCTTGGTCAAGAGCGGCGTGTCGCTGCTGCCGGCGTTGAAGATCGTCGAGAACACCATCGGCAACCGCGTGCTCGCCGCCCAGATCGCGCGCGTGGCGGAGGAAACCCGCGGCGGCGATTCCCTCGCGGCACCGTTGCGCAAGCTTGGGATTTTTCCGCGAACGGTTGTCCAGATGATTGATGTCGGCGAGGAAAGCGGCAAACTCGACGAAATGCTGCTCAAGGTCGCAGACATCGAGGAGCGACACATGCGCGCCCGCACGAAGACCCTGATCTCCCTGCTCGCGCCGATCCTCATCCTGATTGTCGGCGCGCTCGTCGGCTTCATGGTCATCGCCCTGCTCCTCCCCATCTTCAAGATGAGCCGCGCCATTCACTGAACGCTTTATGCAACTACGAAACCAAAACCTCCGCATCCGCTCCCGCGGCTTCACCCTGATCGAAATCATGGTGGTGGTCGTGATTCTCGGCATCCTGGCCGCCACCATCATTCCCCAGTTCATGGGCACCACCACCGACGCCAAGGTCAGCGCTGCCAAGGCCCAGGTTTCCGAGATTGAATCCGCCCTGGAACGTTTCTACGTGCACATGGACCGCTACCCGACACCCGACGAAGGGCTGCGTTCCCTGGTGGATCCGCCGGCCAGCGATGAAAACAAGAAGTGGCGCGGGCCTTACGTCAAGCAGCTCCGCAACGATCCGTGGGGCAACGAATATCAATACCGCGCCCCCGGCACGCATCACGCCTCCAGCTTTGACATCTGGTCGCGCGGCGGCGACGGCGCGGACGGCGGCGAAGGCGACGCGGCGGACATTGGCAACTGGTGACGTATGCACTGCCGGACGCGCCAACAGAAATGCCCCCCGGACATCGCCCAGCGCGATGCCTCCCGGCATTTTTATCAACGCGCGTTCACGCTCATCGAACTCATCACCGTCATCGTCATCATCGGCATTCTGACGGCGTTGATCATTCCCGAGATGCGCGGGACCTATGAAGACGCGCTGCTTCGTTCCACCAGCCGCGAGCTGATCAGCGTGTTCGAACTGGCCTCCAGCCGCGCGGTCAGCCTGAACCAGACCCATCGCGTCCAGCTCGACACCCACAGCGGCAAATACTTCATTGAACGCCCGGTGCGCGACGGTCTGTTGGAAGCCTTTCAACCGCTCACCGAAGTCGCCGGCGGCACCGGCAAGCTGGACGAGCGCATCACCGTCGAGGTGCGGCGTCCGCAGGAAGGTCCGGTGCTCGCCGATGCCGGACGCGAGGAATCCGTTCCCGTGCCGGAGGCGGTGAGCTTTTATCCCGACGGCACCGCCGACGCCGTGCTGATTTCCTTGCAGGACCGCACCGGTTTCCGGCTGGGGCTGAAACTTAACGCGACCACCGCGCGCGTGCATGTGTTCGAACTGGAACACCAATGAAAGCCACTCGCCACCACGCCGGGTTTTCACTGATTGAAGTCATGGTCGCCATTTTGATTCTGGGCGTGGCCCTGGCGGGTTTGACGCATGGCATCAGCACCGCCCTGGCCTCCAGCAAGGAGTCGGAGCTGCAAACCTCGGCGGTGCTCTTCGCGCAGGGGAAGATTGAAACGCTCCGGGCGGAAGGCTCCTTGACCGACGGCGAACTCGACGGCGACTGCGGCGCGGCCCTGCCACTCTACCACTGGAAGCAGACCATCAGCCGGTCGGACATCGACGGTCTGCATCATGTGGTGGTGACGATTTTAAACACCCGGACCAGCGAGGAAATCTGCGAACTGGAAACGCTGCTGTTCGAGATTCCCGCCGACGCGCGCGAGAAGGCGAAGGATTCCAAGTCCAAAAAGAAAGCGAGCGCCGCGTCATGATCCTGCGCTCCCGCCACGCCGTCCCCGGCTTCACCTTGATCGAGGTGGTCATCAGTTCCGCGTTGATGGCGTTGATTCTCGTCAGCGCCTATCTGTGTTTGAACGCCGGACTGAACAGCCAGAGGGTGGTCGAACCGCGGGCGGAGATCATTCAGAACGCCCGGGTCGCGATGGCCATTCTCAGCGCGGACCTGCGCGGCGCGTGCCCGTTGTCCAAGGATTATCAGTTCCTCGGCATGCGGCGGCTGATCGGCGAGATGGACGCCGACAACCTGGATTTCGGAACGCATAACTACACGCCGCGGCATCCGCGCGAAGGCGATTTCTGCCAGGAAAGCTTTTACGTGGACCAGGACCCGGACACCGGCCAGTTCAGCCTGTGGCGCCGGCGCAACCCGACCATCGCGCCCGATCCGTTGTCCGGCGGCAACAAGGAGGAGATCGCCAAAGGCGTGGTCGGCGTGCGCTTCGAATACTTCGACGGCTTCGACTGGTATGACTCCTGGGGCGAAATGAAATCCGGCAAGCGCGACACCTCGCAGAAGGCCCAGCCGAATCTTTCCGGCATGCCCGAGGCGGTGCGCATCACGCTGATGCTGGATTCGAATCCAAAATCCAAAAAGATTTCCGATCAAACCGGCGCGCGGGACATTGAACCGCCGTTCGTCTTTCAGACCGTGGCGCGGCTGAACCTCGCCGCGTCGTCGCAATCCGGGTCCACCGCCGGCAGCTCCGATTCCGGCGCACCGGCGGACGGCGCGAACGGCGCGGCGAACGGAGGCGCCCTCTGATGCGACGCAAAGCCTCCATCCTGGTCGGCCTGCTCTGGTGCATCGTGCTGCTGTCCGTCGTGGTGATTTCCGTCCTGCACACGGCGCGGATGGACTTGATGGTGCAGAAGAATTACGGCGACCGCGTGCAGGCGCATTACCTCGCGCTGGCCGGCATCGAAAAGGCCAAGGCCCTGCTCTATCAAAACGCCCGCGACCGCAGCCGCAGCGGCAAGAACCACACCGGCGAACTTTACAACACGCCGGAACAGTTTCGCGATGTCCGGCTGGGCCGCGGCCAGTTCAACGTGCTGCGCCGCGCCCGGCAGGATGAAGGCGGCGGGATTGTCTTCGGCGTGAGCGACGAGGAGAGCCGGCTGAACCTCAACACCGCCGAGTCGGAGACCCTCACCAAGCTCGAAGGACTAAACCAGCAGATTTTCGCCTCCATCGCCGACTGGCGCGACAGCGACAACGCGGTTTCACCCGGCGGCGCGGAGGCGGAGTATTATCTTTCGCAGCAACCGCCGTATCTGCCGCGCAACGGCCCTTTCCAAAGCGTCCGCGAACTGCTGATGGTCAAAGGCATCTCCTCCGACCTCCTGCTCGGCCACGACCCGCATCTGAACGAGATGCTCAGCTCGTTGCCGGAGGGGACCGACGGTGCAAAAAGCCAGGACGGCCTGCCCTCGGACCAGAACACCGGCTGGGCGGCGGCATTGACGGTGAACTCCTCGGTCAACAACGTCAGCGCCAGCGGCACCGACCGCATCAACGTGCAGACGGCCGATGAATCCACCCTCAGCGGCGTTCAGGGAATCACGCCGGCCATCGCGCGCGCGATCGTTTCCTACCGGGGCGGCCGCCCGCTGCAAAACCTGAGCGACCTCCTCGACGTCACGCAGACGTCCAACAACCAGAATCAAAACCGCGGCCGGGGCAATTCACGCGGCGGCTCATCAGATCCGGCGAACAGCCAGTCGTCCGGCCCGAAGCTGATCAACGAAAGCCTGCTGATGGACATTGCCGACGACGTCACGATTTCCTCCGACAAGCAGCAGGCGGGCTTGATCAACATCAACACCGCGAGCCTGACCGTGCTGTCCTGCCTGCCGGGCGTGGACCGCGACCTGGCGCAATCGATCATTTCCTACCGCCAGTCGAACGGTTACTTTCCGAACATCGCCTGGCTGTTGAAGGTTCCCGGAATGAACCAGCAAATTTTCAAACAATTCGCGCTGCTTGTCTGCGCCCGGTCGGAGACGTTTCGCATCACCAGCGAAGGCCGCATCCGCTCCACCGGCGCACGCCAGCGGATTCAAGCCGTCGTGCATGTGGGGCTCGACGACCTCGCGCTGCTTTCCTATCGGGAGGACGATCTGTGACTGATTTTTCGTTCATGAAACCATCACCGGTATTTGTCGAAATCACCGCCGGCACCCTGCGGGCATTGCGGGACCGGGAGGGCCTCGATCTTCCCTTGGAACGCGGCGCGGACGGACGGCTGACGCAAACCTGCCGGGAACAGCTCGTCGCCGCGCTGCAAAAACTGGCGGACCGGAAGCCCTGGCAGTCCCGCGCCACGGCCTGCTGCGCGCTGCCGGCCAACGGCGTCTCGCTGCGTCGTCTCAGCCTCCCCGCCTCCGCTGGCAACGACCTTCAGCAGCTGCTCCGACTTCAGATAGAGGCCGAGTTTCCCCTTTCACCGGATGAACTGGCCTGGGGCTGGCAGGCCCTGGAATCCGGCAGCGACGCCTCCCGCCGCGAGGTGCTGGTTGCTGCGGTTAAGAAAGAAGTCGTCGAAGATTACGCGGCGGTGCTGGCCGCGAGCGGGTTGACGCCCGTGTTCACCCTGGCCGGCGTGGCGCGGCAGGCCGCCTGCCCGGCGCAGTTGCATCCGTTTGCCATGCTTGAGCTGGGCCGAAAGCAATCCGAGCTGTCGCTCTGCAACCCCGGCGTGACCTCGGCTGTGCGGGTGCTGACCGCCAACGCCGATACGTCGCTGGCTGAAGTCGTGGGCAGGGCGCTGGGACCGAACTGGAATGGCCGAAAGATCTTCATCGCGAACGGCACCGACGAACTGGCCGCGCAGCTGCAGCGCCAGCTCGGCAACGACGTCGCCTGCGAAACCTTGAAGCTGGCGACCGGAGCCGGCCATTCCTCGGCGATCATCGGGCTCAAGCGCCTCGTTGAACAAAATCACGGCGTGCCGCCGCTGGCCATCCAGGTCAAGACACGCGCGAACGGCCGGGCCTTCCAGCTTTCCGAACCGGAGGTGAGGCAGTGGGCGGTGCGGGCGGCGGTGCTGCTCGTCGTGCTGCTGCTGCTGCCGTTTGCCGAGGCTCTCCTGCTGAAGCCTTTCCTCGCGCGCAAGCTCAGCCGGCTGAAGGCGGAAAAGGTCCGGCTCGCCATGATTGACCGCGAGCTGGAGTTCCTGCAGTCGCTCAAGCAAAGCCAGCCGCCCTACCTCGACGCACTCTACACCTTTGCCAGGTGCGCGCCGCCGGGGACGAAGCTGGACTCCCTCAACATGAACCGGCGCGGCGAAGTTTCCCTGCGCACCTCGATGCGGAGCGGCGACCAGGTGACGGATTTCCGCTCAAAGCTGCTGAACTCGGGATTCTTTTCCAGCGTCGCGGTCGAGGAGCAGTCGCCCACGCCCGACCGGCAGAAGGTCAACCTGCGCATCTCCGCGCAGTGGAAGGCCTACGAGGCGCGCGTGGGCTGGACCAACGGCCCGACCCTGGCGGAGATCGAACGGGCAAAAACCAACAGCCCCGCGGGCGGCGGCGGCGGCTTTTCGCCGGGCATGATGCCGATGGGCATGCCCGGGATGCCCGAAGGCATTCCGAGTCCCCGATCCCGACGTTGAAATTCCATGAGAACCTTGACCGACCAGGAAAAGAAGACCGTCCGCTATGCCGGCATTTTCATCGGCGCCTACCTCGTGTTGTTTGGCGGACTCAAAGTCTGGAACTTTTTCGACCGGCAGCGCACCGAGTATCGCCGGCTCGTCGTCGAAGCGCAGAACCTCAAGGCCGAGGTGAAACGGTACGAGGGCAAGATCGCCGTGACGACCAATCTGATGGAGCGGTTTCGCCTGGACCCCGCGAAGTTGAACCGCAGCACGATTGTTGCAGAGGCCAGCGCCGCGATTCAGAAGGCGGCCAAGGAAGGCGGATTCCAGCTCGGCACGATTCGCGAAACTCCCGGACGCCCTTCCGGCAGGGAGATTGGCTCCATTCAACTGGAGGGCTTCGGCCCCGTGCAGGCCACCATGACCCTGTTCAACCGCCTCGAAACCTGCGGCTATCCGCTGGTCATCGATTCCGCCCAGATTTCGCTCGACCCCACCAAACCCAACCAGACGAAGTTGAACCTGACCATCATCATCCTGGATTTTGACGCCACGAAAAAGCCGGAGGTGCCCCGTGCGTGAACGTCTTGGACCGGTCCTGAAGCTGGCCTGCGCCATTCTGGGCGCGATGCTGCTGTATCAACTGGTGCAGGTGGCGCTGCGGGTGAATCCGCTGCGCGGCGTCGCCATCCCGGCCCTGCCCAGGCTGGCTTCCGACACGAACACGCCGGCGGCGGGCGGCGCACCAACTGCCGCAAAGTCCGGCACGAACCCGGCGGTGCGCGCAGGTTCGACGAATCTGGCGGCGATGCTTTCCACCAACGCGGCGGCGACCAACGTCATCATCCAGAAGGCCAAGAACACCAACACCGTTCCGGCCGTGACAGCGGAGCTTGGAACCAATTCGCCAACGGACTCGAAGGCGGCTCGTGACCTGGCGGGAACGTCGGCCCCGACCAGTCCAACGCCCGCCTTGGTAAAGGCCGCGACAAATTCGCCGGCCGAGACTTCCACGAACAGTCCGTTGGCGGCCCTGGCCGCATCGCCCGTGATCGGGGCGGGCACCAACGTTGCCGTCGCCGGCGGCGCCTCAACCAACGCCCCGCCGAAAAAATCCAAAGCCACCAACAGTCCGTCCATGCCCGCCATGGCCATGAGCGGCATGAACCCCTCGATGCGCGGCGGAAGCGGCGGTGGCAAATCCACCGAGCCGCCGCCGGAAATCAAGGCGCGGGTGGACCGCATTTATGAAAGCGAGCTGTTCGGCCAGATCATCCGCCCCATGCCGATGGCGTTGCTGGGCATCGCCGGCAACAGCGCCATGCTCCGCACTCCCAGCGGCCAGACCGGGCTGGTCAAGGAAGGCGACAGCCTCGGCGAACTCAAGCTCCTGCGGATCGGCATCAACCGCGTGCTGGTCGAGCAGGACGGAAACAAATCCGAGCTGATGATTTTCAATGGTTATGGCGGAGAAAGCCTGATGCCCAAAGACAAGGAGATTTCAAAATGAAAACGTTCACGCTTAAGTCCAGACAAGTTTCTCAGGCGGCCTGCTGGTGCGCCGCGCTGCTGTGCCTGCTGACCTTGCCGGCCGCCGCACAGATCCGCATGATCAACGGCCGCCCCGTCGGCATGCCGGACATGCCGCCCGGCGATTCCTCCAGCCCCTCGAGTTCCAGCTCGGGCTCCAAGGAGGCCGGTGGCACGTGGCTGCCTGCCGAACTGCCGGCAACCAGCCTCACGTCCACCAACGCCGACGCCACCAAGACGAACGCCGTGGATGAGATTCAGCTCAGCTTCCAGGGCGCCAACGTGGACATGATCATTCAATGGCTGGCCCAGACCACGGGCAAGACGGTGCTCAAGCATCCCCAGGTGCAATGCCAGCTCACCATCACCAGCTCGAAGAAGATGACCACCCGCGAAGCCATCGTGCTGGTGTATCGCGCGCTGGCCTTGGAGAAGGTTTCGGTGATTGAATCGGCACGGTCCATTCTCGTCGTGCCGGAAGGACAGGAACCACGCATGAGTCCGGAGATCGCCACAGGGTCAACGACCAATTTGCTGGAGGGCCGGCAGAAGCTCGTGAAGGTCTTCACGCTGCAGCATCTCCAGGCCGCCGACCTCCGCGACCGCATCCGCATCGCCCTCACGGACAAGGCGCTGATCGACGTGGATGAACGCGCCAACCAGCTCATCATCACGGACTACAACGACAACATCCGCATCGTCGGCGAGCTCATCGCGGCGCTGGACACGGACAAGCCCGACGACGTCGCGGTGCGCATGCTGCCGTTGAAGAATGTCGCCGCCATGCAGCTCGCCCGCGAGATCGGCCCCCTGTATCAGAAGATGAGCGGCAAGTCGCTCGACGTGGCCGCCGATGAACGCGCCAACGCCTTGATCGTGCTTTCCAGCGCGGCGAGCTTCGAGGCCATCCAAAAGCTGGTGGCTTCTCTGGACACCGAGGATGCCATGGAAAAAACGTCGGAGACGTTCATCTTGAAAAATGCCGACGCCCAGGACGTCGCGCGGCAGCTGCAGGAGCTCAACCAGACCTCCACCGTGCAGGCCCGCTATTTCTACAGCTATTCCGGCAGCGACACGCCCCAGAAGAAGGTCAGCGTCGTCGCCGACCGCCGCCGCAACGCCGTCATCGTCCAGGCGCCGCCCGGGCAGATGGACCGCATCCGCGACATGATCAAGCAGCTCGACGCGCCGGTCGCCGATGACAGCCTTGCCCCGAAAATTTACCAGCTCAAATACGTCAGTGCCGTGGACATCGAGGACGTGCTGAACGAGCTCTTTCTCAAGAAGCAGCAGCAGCGCAGTTACTACGATTACATTTTCGGCGATGATTCCGGCGGCGGTTCAACGGCGGACAAGGACGTTGGCCGCCTGTATGGCAAGGTCCGCATCACCAGCGAACCTTACTCGAACACGCTCATCATCACGTCGAACTCCAAGGAGAACCTCGCCGTGGTCGAAGACGTGCTGGAACAGCTCGACCGTCCGTCTGAGGCCGGCGAAAGCACGATGCGTATCGGCCTGAAATACGCCAAGGCCTCCGTGGTGGCGAACAGCCTGAACATTCTGTTCGCGAAAAACGGCTCCCCCGCCATTCGCGGCTCCTCGCAGCCAAATCCCAACCAAGGGGGCGGCAACCAATCACAGAACCAGCAGCAGAACCAGAACGCCACCTCGTCCACCGGCTTCAACCTGGAGCAGCAGGCGAAGGAGGACGGCTACTTCCCCTGGCTCGGCGGACAGCCGGACAATGTCCGTTCGGGCGACCGCGCCTCCACCCGGGCGGTCAGTGATCTTGTGGGACGGGTCCGCACCGTGGCCGACGAACGCGGCAACTCCGTGCTGATCTCCGCCAACGTGCATTACTTCCCGCAGATTTTGAAGCTGATCGGAGAACTCGACGCGGCGACCGACCAGGTTTCCATCGAGGCGCGCATCGTGGAGGTCTCCACCGACTATCTCGACAAGCTCGGCGTGCGGTGGTCGCCGGACGGCAGCAAGGTGTTCAGCACGGAGGACTACGAGAATTCACTCATGGTGCGAGGCACGGCCAACTACCAGAAGGGCTTCAACGGCAAAACCACGGTGAACACCCCGCTCTCGCCCTTCAATGCGCAGGGCGACGCCGTTTCCCAGGCGCTGGCCAGCCTGCGTTCCGGCGTGGTGGCCGGCTCGGTCAACATGGATTTCCTGGTCCAGTTCCTGAAGAAGAACACCGACGCCAGCGTGATCGGCTCGCCGCAGATCACCATCAACGACAATGAAACCGGCAAGCTCTTCGTCGGCCAGCAGGTGCCCGTGCCGGACACCACGCAGGTATCTTCCGTCGGCTCGCAGAACACGAGCATCAAATACAAGGACGTCGGCGTCGTGCTCGAAGTCACCCCGCATATCAACAACAGCGGCGACGTCCACCTGAAGATTCACGCCGAGTCTTCGAGCGTTTCGCCGGGCCAGACCGTGCTGGGCGGCGCGGTGTTTGACACGCGGAACTTCCGCACCGATCTCACCACCAAGGACGGTCAGACGCTTATTCTTGGCGGCATCATCCAGCGGCAGACCTCCGACATCCAGCGGCGCACGCCCATCCTTGGCTACATCCCCATCATTGAGTGGGCATTCAAGAAGCAGGACAAGTCACAGCATCAGGTGGAGCTGATGGTGTTCCTGCGGACCAAGGTGGTGCGGACCCCGGAGGAGGCGGAAGAATTGTTGAAGGACGTGGATCGCAAGGCGCCCCAGCTGAAAAAATATCAGGACGAATTGCTGCCGAAGCTAAAGAAGTGAGCCGGCGGAACGGACGGCAGCCGCAAACTCACCGGGCGTGTTCGTGTTCTGATACAGCCGCCACTCGCCGGAAGGCACGGAAACCTTCCGCAACAATCCTTGGCTGATCAGCCCGCCTGCAAAAGTCCGCAGGGAGAAATTCTCACCGGCCAGTTGCCTGGCGGCCATTTCCGCAACCGCCCGGGTCGCCGGATAAATCGCGCACAACGGTTCCAGCCCGCCATTCACCCACGGCATCACCCCGCATGCCGGGGTGACGTGGTCACGAAGCCAGACCAGATGATCAGCCGTCATGCACGGCAGGTCCACGGCCAGCACGAGGAGATGAGTGGTGCTGGCTGATTTAAACAGAGCATGAAGACCGCTCAGCGGGCCCCGTGACGGCGATTCGTCGCAGACGACTTCGATCTCAGGAGGACACCAGCAAGGCTTTTCACGCCCGGAAATGATTCGGGCCGCCGGTTTGAGCGCGTCGAACAAAGCCCATTGCCGTCGCCACAGCGGCATGCCGTCGCCGCAGGGCAATGTCGCCTTGTCCACGCCCATCCGACGGGACAAACCACCAACCAGCAGCGCCGCCGTGAGCGTCATGGCGCATCCACCCGGAGGCGGCCGTCGGTCAGAATCCGCGCGCGCAATCCGCCGCGGCCATGCAGCAGCGCCTCGGCCCCGGGGGCGATGGCCTCGTTCATCCAATGACACGGGCTGCATTCGGTGACACCGGCAAACGTGATGCCTTGAATCTCGAATTCGCGGCCGACCAGCGTGTTCAAATCCACGCCCCGGGTGATGACATTGCGCCGGGTCACTCCGGGGGACTTGTCGGTGACGCACAATTGCCGGCAGACGTCGTCGAAGACTTCCTGCGCGAAGAAGGTCACCTGCCCTTTGTAGTTTTCCTTGAAGCCGCAGAACCGATCGCCGAGCAGTCCCTGGCCGGCCAGGCACTCCACCTCACGGACCTCCACGGTGGGATTCTCCCCGGCGGTGCGGTTGTAATGGCCGAAATAATTATGGCCTGGCGAAATGAATATCCGGCGGATTTTCACGCCGGGAAGCTTACAGGATGCGGCCGCGGGGGAAATCATTTCCTCGGCCAGGGCTCCACGTTCACGGCACAGGCCTTGTAGCTGGGCTGCCGCGAGTGCGGATCAAACGCCGCCAGGGTCAGGCGGTTGGTCTCGGCGTAATGCATGGGCAGAAACACCTGTCCCGGCTGGACCGTGGCGGTCACGAAGGCATGCGCCACCAGTTCGCCCCGGCGCGAGGAAACCTTCACCCGGTCGTTGGCGGCCAGACGCAGCCGGCGGGCGTCCAGCGGATTGATCTCCACGTAAATTTTTTCCGGACGCAGCCGGCGGAGCACGTCGGACTTTTCCGTCCGCGAGCCGGTGTGCCACTGGGCCGAGGTGCCGCGGCCGGTCAGCAGCACAAACGGGAAGGCCGCGTCCGCCGGTTCAGGCTGGGCGCGCGGCAGGTCGAACAGAAATCTCGCCCGGCCATCCGCATGGTAAAACTTTCCGTCTTCAAACAGCCGGCGCTCGGTGATCGGCGCGGTTGGGGGCCGGCCCTCGGCATTTTCCGGCAGCGGCCATTGCACGCCGCCGCAGGCATCCAGCATGGCGTAGTCGTGGATGCCGGTGATGTCACAGGGCTGATGGCGGGAAAGCTCCTTGAGGATTTGAAACACGGCCTCGGGCGACGACCAGCGGGCGAACATGTCCCCGCAGCCCCAGTATTGGGCCACCAGTTTGAAGATGCTGAAATCGCTCAGGGCCTTGCCGGGGGCGCGGCACACTTTCTTGACGAGGCCGAAGCGGCGTTCGGAGTTGATGAACGTCCCTTCCTTCTCGCCCCAGCCGGCGGCGGGCAGAAACAGATCGGCGCGCCGGGCCGTCTCCGTGGTGGGATACATGTCCTGCACGACGAGAAACTCCAGCTGCTTCAAAACATCATTGAAGGAATCCTGCTGAATCCACGAATGTGAACTGTTGGTCGCGATGATCCACAGCCCCTTGATCTTCCCGTCACGAATGCCGTCGATGATCTGGTCATAAGCCCAGTTGGGCTGCTTCTGAATCTTTGACTCGGGCACGCCAAGAATTTTGCCGACATGCATACGATGCGCCGCGTTTTTGAAATCGTAGCCGCCGATGAGGCTGGTGATGTTCGCGTAGAGCCGCGAGCCCATGGCGTTGCACTGGCCGGTGATGCTGTTCGCGCCGGTGCCGGGCCGGCCGAGGTTGCCGGTCATCAGCGCGAGATTGATGATGGCCTGCGCCGTGCGGGTGGACTCGTGGCTCTGGTTCACGCCCATTGTCCACCAGAAGCTCACGGCGCGACCGCGATGAATGGTCTCCGCCAGCCGGAACAGTTCCTTGATGCCCAGCCCCGTTTCCGCGGCCACGCGGTCCGGGGTGAATGGGCGAACGAACTCCGCAAACTCCTCATAGCCCGTGGTGCTCCGCTCAATGAACTCCCGGTTCACCCAGTCTTGCTGCACCAGCAAATGCGCCAGGCCGTAGAGCAACACCAGGTCGCTCTTGGGCCGCAGCGCCAGATGCTGCGTCGCGGCCATGGCGGTCTCGGTCTTGCGCGGATCAATGACGACAATCGCCGGCGACTTCGCATTGCGCAGCACCCGTTCCCACATGATGGGGTGCGCGATGCAGGGATTGGCGCCGATGAAAACAAGCGCATCGCTCTCCTCGAAGTCGGCGTAGGTGAACGGCGGCGCATCAAAGCCGAAGCTCTCCTTGTAAGCCACGTGCGCCGTCGCCATGCATTGCCGCGTGTTGCTGTCGCAGTGCAGTCCGTCCATGCCGAACTTGAACAGGCACCCGAGCAGCGCCATCTCCTCGGTGCAAATCTGGCCGGTGCCGAGAAAGGCGATGCTGTGTGGACCGTGCTTGGCTTGCACGGCTTTCATCCGCGTGGTGAACTCCGTCATGGCCCCGGCCCAGTCCACCGGCGATAGCCGGCCCGAAGCATTGCGCAGCAACGGCACCGTGCCGCGGTCGGATGCGGCCAGCGGCGTCAGCGCCTCCCAGCCTTTCGGACACGCCATGCCGCGGTTGACGGGATGGCGGGGATCCGCGCTGAGGTTCACCGCCTCGCCGTTTTTCAAATGCACCGTCAGCCCGCAGCCGGTGGAGCAGAAGCCGCAGACCGTCGTGGTGGTGGCGTCGGGCTTGAGCCTCGACGGCACCTGACCAAGTCCGAAGTCACCCGGTCGCAACACCAGATCCTGCGTCAGCGGCCCGGTCCATTGCCGCAGCAATGAATTCTTCTGCTCTTCCTTCATGCGGAAAATCCCCCCGGCATTTTCACTGGCGCCACGGCGGTGAAAAACAAATAGCGCTCCAGCAACTCACCAAGGACCGCCAAGGTGAGTGCCGCAACTGCCAGCGCCTTGAAGTGCGGCAACACCAGACATAATCCCGGCAAGGCAATCCCGCCCAGCATGCCGGCGGCGATTCTTCCGCGCGCCGCGAGTCCGAGCGGCCCCTTCAACAGCAGCGCAGATTTGTTGAGCGACGTCAGCGTCAACGCGTCGCCCTCGGGCAGCTCCCGCGCAATCCGTTGTTCGACGGCCAGCTTGAACACAGCGGCGGTGAAGATCAGGCCGACGAGCCAGCCGCCGGGCTGGCCGGTGACAACCAAGAGGACAAGACTGCCAAGCAGCCAGGTCGTGCCGAAGAATTTCCCCAAGCACTGCGAGCGCCGCCAGAATTCCCGGCCGGTGTCGGCGTAAATCATGGCCGAACAAAACATCCCGGCCAATCCCGTCAACGCCGCGGCGGCCAGCAGTTTTCCCTGATGGGGCAACAGCACGGGAATCCAGTTCGCGGCGGCGGCGGGCAGGGCGAATCCGAGAAAGGCGCTGAAGACAATCACCTCGCGGCTGAACCAGGACTGCCGCCAGCCGAGAAATGCCCGCCAGGCTTTGAGCGGTTTGCCCAGATGCAGCGACGCCACGAGGATGGCGAGCTGGCCGGTGACGGCCGAAATCACCGCAAGCTTGCCGGCCGCCGGATGAGCAATCGCCGCGCAGGCGGATCCCACTGACAACTGAGAGAACACCAGCATGATTACGAGCGGCAGATGCGCCGGTTCGGTTTTAATTTCGGCGTGGTTGGCGGCCAGCAACGTGGACGGCAAAGGCTGGCTGGATTTGAATTGCGTCGTCGGCACAGTCAGCGCCGGGGCCGGCGAGGCGGGCAGGAATGGATTGGCCGCCGCCGGCGATGCACGAAAGCTCGCCTTCAAGACGTCCGTGTCCACCAAGGTGATGCGGATGGCCTCGTTCGGACAGGCCTGCGCGCAGGCGGGCGCCTCCCCGACGGCAAGGCGGCTGGCGCACATGTCGCACTTGCGCACGATGCCGCGCCTGGCCGAATACTGCGGCACTTCATAGGGACACTTCATCACGCAGTACTGGCAGCCGATGCACTGGTCGTCGAGATGCCGCACGATGCCGGTCAGCGGGTCCTTGTCGTAGGCGAGGACGGGGCAGCCTTCGAGGCAGCCGGGTTCGACGCAATGATGACAGGCCGTCGTCACGGTCTGCTGGCGGGGCGCGCGCCAGTCGTCGCTGAACAACTGCCCGACACTCCGCCACGTTTCGTTGTCATCCAGGCCGTTCAAGGAATGACAGGCCGTGACGCACGCCTTGCAGCCGGAGCATTTGTCGAGGTCCACTTCGAAGGCGTATTGCTGGCCGGGCTTCGGTGCGCTGGCCGGAAGGAGACGGCGGTAGTGTTTTTCCCGTTCGGAGAAATCACCACGCTCGTGGGCCTGGGAAAACCGTTCCACGGCGGTCAACCGCTGCTGTTCGGCCAGCAGTGCGTCCACCAGCGTGCGATTGTCTTCTGGCGCTGGGAAGCTCATGGAGGTTGAATCCAAAACCATCCGGCGAAACATTCAACGTTCAACGCCCAACACTCAACTCCGAGGAACTGGAAAAGATGCCCGCCGTCGAAGTTCGACGTTGGAGGTTGAATGTTGATCGTTGAATGTTTTAGCATCGGGCAAATCATTCGTCGTTGGTGAAGAAGCGTTGCAGCCGATTCAAATCATGGCGGGCGGTGAAGCTGCGGAAGGTTTCGCCGGCCAGGCGATGTCGCAGATAGCCCTTCAGCATCCGCTCCAGGGTCAACTTGAGATCCTCGACGGTGAGCCCGGAAAAGACCTGGCGTCCGACGGCCTGGTTTGCACCAAAACCGCCGCCGATGAACACGTGGTAACCATCTTCGCCCTTGACCTTCGTGCCGAGCAGGCCGATGTCGCCCATGTAATGCTGCGCGCAGGAGTTCGGGCAGCCGGTCACGTGAATGTTCAATGGCAGGTCGAGCTCCAGTTTCTTTTCGAGATAGTCGGCCAGCGCCAGGGCGTGCGCCTTGGTGTTGGCCTGCGCGAACTTGCAGTAGGCGTTGCCCGTGCAGGCAATCAGCCCGCCGCGCAGATATGACTGCTGGGTGTCAAAGCCCAGCTTGCGCACCGCCTTTTGGACCGTGGCCACGAAGGCGGCCGGCACATTGGGAATGATGAAGTTCTGCCAGACCGTCAGCCGGACTTCGCCCGAGCCGTAGAGTTCCGCAATCTCCGCCACGCGCAGCATCTGCTTGGGCGTGATCTGTCCGACGGGCACGACCACGCCGACATAGTTCAGGCCGGGCTGCTTTTGCGGATAGACACCGATGTGTGTATGCGGAAACTTCGTTTCGCCGTATTCCACCTTGAGATCCGCCGGTGCCTTGGGCAGCTGATACCCCAGCAGCTTTTCGGTTTCGCCCAGATATTTTTCCAGCGACCAGGTTTCGAGCAGATGCTTCAGACGCGCCTTCTTGCGGTCACCACGATTGCCGTTGGCGATGTAAACCCGGACCAACGCCACGACGACCTTGTTCAACTCGGAAGGCTTCACCAGCACGCCGAGATCACGGGCAAAAGCCTTGTGACCCGTTGCCCCGCCGAGCGCGATGCGGAAGAAAATGTCATCGCCGACCTTGACCGCCTTGGCGCCGATGTCGTTCGTGTCCTCGACTGTGCCAATGAGTCCGCCGCCGTCGTAGGCGATGTTAAACTTGCGCGGCAGATCGTAGAACGAGCGGTCGTTGATGATGAGCTGGCCCAGCTCCTGGCAGAGCGGGAGGACGTTGATGAGTTCGTGCGGATCAATGCCCGCCGTGGGATTGGCCGTGAGGTTGCGGATGTTGTCCGCGCCCGAGCCGCGGGTGTGCAAGCCAACCGACTGCACGCGGCGCAAAAATTCCGGGCAGTCCTTTGGCTGGATGAGCCGCATCTGAAAGTTCGCGCGCGTCGTGATCTGGACGTAGCCGCTGGTCAGCTCCTTCGCGATGTTTGCCAGTTCGCGGAGTTGAAACGCCTTGAGCACGCCGCCGGGAATGCGGAGGCGCGACATGAACGCCTCCTTGTTCGGCGTCAGAAAGAACAGACCGTTCCATTTGAAGCGGAATATCTCCTCCTTGTCCGGCGCCTTGTTCGTGACGGCGTTTTCGAGAATCTGGTCGTAGGCGTCCAACGGATGCAGCTCGTGCTTCACCCGCTCCTCAAAGATCAACTCCTCCAGCGAAACCTTTCGTCCGGCCGTTGGCACCGGTTCGACGTCGCCAAAGGTCAGCCCGCGCGCGGCGAGGCCGGAGAAGAAGCCGTCGAGGTATTGGCGCTGCGCGTCGTTGAGCGGCTCGCCGTTGATTTTTTCCACTGGAAGCGTCGTGCTCATGTCAGTAAACGTCGCGTTGATAGCGTTTGTCCGATTTCAGTTGCTTCACGTAGTCCGCCGCGGCGTCAGCGCTCAGGCCGCCGGCCGACACCGCCACCTGCTGGAGGGCGGCATCCACGTCCTTGGCCATCCGGCTGGCGTCGCCGCAGACGTAGAAGTGCGCGCCGTCCTGCAGCCAGCGCCAGAGTTCGCCGGCGTGTTCGAGCATCCGGTGCTGCACGTAAATCTTCTCCGCCTGGTCGCGGGAGAAGGCGAGGTCGAGCCGGGTCAGAAACTTCTCCGCCTGCCAGGCCGTGAGGATTTCCTCATACAGAAAGTCCGTGGTGCGGCGTTGGTCACCGAAGAACAGCCAGTTCCGTCCCGGGGCGCCTGTGGCCTTGCGCTCTTCGAGAAACGCCCGGAACGGCGCGATGCCGGTGCCGGGGCCGACCATGATGATCGGGGTGGCACCGTCGGACGGCGGTTTGAACCCGTGCGACGGCTGGACGAAGACCTTGACGTAGTCGGCGTCACCAACGCGGTCGGCAAGGAAGGTGGAGGCGACGCCTTTGCGTTCGCGGCCGTGGGTTTCGTAGCGCACGGCCCCAACGGTCAGGTGGACTTCGCCCGGATGCGCCTTCGGTGAGGAAGAGATGGAATACAACCGCGGCGTCAGGCGTTTCAGCAGCTTCACAAAATCCGCCACCGGCAGCGGCTCGGCCAGCAGATGCAGCAAATCAATCACGCCCCGACCGTAGAGCCACTTGCGCAGCTCCTCGCGCTTTTCCATGGCCAGCAGCGCAGCCAGATCCCCTGCCGGCGCGGCGTGGGCGATCGTGGCGAACAATTCCTGGGAAGGCTTGGTGATGTCCAGCTGCCGCTGAAGGGCCTCGCGCAATGGAAAAGACGCATCGCCGACATTAACAATCTCGTCGCCTTTGGCCTTCAAGGTTGAGACGATTTCATCCACCAGTTCCGGACAGTTCACCGGCATGACGCCGAGCGCGTCGCCGACTTCGTAGGACAACCCGCTCCCCGCCAGGCTGATTTCGTAATGCCGGACTTCCTTGTCTGAGCCTTCCTTGTTCAGCAGCACATTTTTCAACAACCGCGCCGGAAAGGGATTTTTTTTGCCGTAACGTTCGGTCAGAACCGGCCCGGGCGCTTCACTCTTGGCGGTGACCGGTGATGACGACGAGTTTTCCGTGATGACCGCCAGCGCAGCACTCATCCATTCCTTGGCCTTTGCCTCGTAGTCCAGCTCGCAATCCGCGCGCGGATGAATCCGCTTGGCCCCCAGCGCCTCCAGCCGGGCGTCGATCTTTTTGCCGGCGGCGCAGAACTGCTCATAGTTGGTGTCGCCCAGCGCGAGCACGGAAAAACTCAGATGGGCCAGCGAGCCGGGCGCGTCCGACTTCAGCCAGTCCCAGAATGCCTGCGCGTTGTCCGGCAGGTCGCCGTCCCCGTAGGTGCTGGTGACGACGAAGAGGTTCTGCTCGGACTTCCAATCCACCGACGTGTGGGCTGCGGCATCCACCACGCGGGCACTGCATCCGCGCGCCTTGGCTTCCTTGGCGATTTGCCGGGCGAGCTTTTCGGACGTGCCCGTCTGACTGCCGAACAGGATCATCAGGGGAATCATCGGCCGGGAGGAAACCTCACCGGCGGCCGGAGCCGGCGTCTCGCCATTGGCAAACAGACCGGCGAGGAATCCGTTCAGCCAGAGCCGCTGCTCGGCGTTGAACGGCGCGTTTTCAGGAATGACAGGCAGACCTTTCATGTTCGTTTCAAGAAAGGGCTGTTGCTGGCTTCGTGCCAAGGAGCGGACCGGAACCGAACGTCCGGCTCATAGTTTTCATATTTCCAATGAGGGTGATTCATCATTTGCCCGGCCCCTTGCGGACGCTGCCCAAGGTCAGGCGAAGCGGCGGAGCCGGATTGGCGGAGGGTGTTTGAAAATTATTTCCAGAGCCGCTGGCGGGAGGGGTGCGCCATGTCAAAATTTTTCCAGCCTGTCATTTTTGAATCAGCGGCGGGGACAAAAAAAACCGCGCCCCGAACCCGGGGCGCGGCCTGGAGGAACGGTGGTCAAACATCCACCGGTTCAAAAGTTGATGCTCGTTTGAACGTAAAGATAGCTAGCGTCTTTCGAGCCAAAGTCTTTTCCGCTGAGCGACTGGGAGACATAATTGCCGGTGAAGAAGTGTCCGACACCTAATTCCAACTGCGCGAACCGTGTCATGGCGAAGCCCGCAACGATATCCAGTTCGGATCCGACAAAGCGGTCGAACTTGGGATTGATGCCGTAGCCGTTGCCGCCGGTGGTGCCAACCCCGCCGCGCGGACCGCCGCCGACGTTGTAGAAGTTGTCCGTGGCATCGGCGAGCCAGAAGCCGTGCCCCTCCACCGCGAGCGACAGCCGGGGATGCGGCTTGATCTGGAAGATGGCCCGGACGTCATGGAGGTTCTGGAGCGAGGCGAAATCCATGTAACCGTAAAACTTGTGGTTCGTGGGGAACAGGTTCTCGAACGTCTCGTGCTTGCCGTCCTTGGCGTTGGCGTCGCCGCTGCCGAAATCATATTCCAATCCCAGGCGCGGCGTGCCCCAGACATCGGCGAACGTGTAGCCTGCCTGCGCCACGAACATGAAGGCGTCCTGCGTCAGCCAGGTGGTCGGGGCGCCGGGCCGCAGGTCCCGGAAATTGCCGAACTGATACGCGCCTTCCAGCGAGTAATCCCAGTTGCCCAGCTGGCCCGGGGCCGACTTGAGGCGGCCGCCCACAGTGTAGATGTTGCGCGGACTGGGCTGCGGCGCCTGCGGGCTTTCCTCGGCGGCCAAGGCGCCCACCTGGGAATTGCGGGCGAGGAAATACAGATCGAGGGAATGTTTGGGAATCTTCGCCGTGGTCGCGTAGATGCCGGAGAAGTTGTCGTAGTCGTTGTTGTAGTTGAATTCGCCGTCGTGCGGCACCACCACGCGGGAGACAAACACGTCTGCGCCAAACCATTCGTTCTGGTAGCGGAGCTTGGCGGCATCGAACACGCGGCCGATGTTGTTCCAGGCAAAGGCGCCGACCAACCGCTCGTCGCCATAGGACAATTCCTGCCGGCCGATCTTGAGCGAAACCGGAAACTCCTTGTGGTTGCCAATCGTGAGGTAGGCCTGGTGGAGGTCGATGGTGTCAGACTCCGGCCCCTGCCCTTTGTCGTTCTTGGTGCCGGGCGGCGTGGGGGTGGCAGAGTAGGCCCAGCGCTGGTCATTGTTGGCAAAGCTGCTCCGGCCCTCGCCGTAAACGCTGAACCACTTGGCGGTGTAGCCAATGTGATAGCGCAGCTTGTCGGTGAAATACTCGTTGTAGGTGTCGATGGGCTTGCCGCCGGCGCCGTGGTCCCGAAAGTCAACGGAGCCGGTGATGCCGGCGATGCCGAAGCCTTCCTTGAGCTCGTAGCGCGCGCGGTTGTTGCCGCCGAAGTCCCACGCGTTCATGTAGGGATCGTTCTTGCGCAGCGCCTCGTTGATGAAGCCCGGAAACGGCGCGGGCGGCGGCGGCGGCGCGTACTGGGCATAGACCTGGTTCGCAATGGCGAGCACCAGGGAACTGGAAGCAAGGATGGTTGATTTCATTTTCATGGGTTCAATGTCTCCGTTTGGGTGGGAGGGTTCTTTGACTGGAATCAAACTGTGCTCAAAAGGGTGCTGTCGCCGGCGCGGACCGCCGGCTTGGCCGGGACTGCGGCCGGAACCGTCTGGGCGACTGACGCCGCCGGGCCTGTCTGTCCGGTGCGGTGTTTCTTGTGGGCGCGCACTTCGAGAAATTCGATCAACTGCTCGCGCAGCTTGTAGTAATCAGGATGCTCCATGACTGCCTTGCGCTCACGCGGCCGGGGGAAGCTGACCTCCATGATCTCGCCAACCTCGGCTTCCGGGCCGTCGGTCATGCAGACAATCCGGTCTGAAAGAAACAGCGCCTCGTCCACATCATGCGTCACCATCAGCGCGGTGATCTTGTTCTTGCGCCACAGCTCAATCAGCACCTGCTGCAGTTCATAACGCGTCAGGGAATCCAGCATGCCGAACGGTTCGTCGAGCAGCAGCATCTTGGGCTTCAGGGCAAACGCCCGGGCGATGCCGACCCGCTGCCGCATGCCCTGGGAAAGTTCGGCAGGCTTCTTGTGCATGGCGTCGCCCAGGCCGACCACGGTCAGGTAGTATTCCACAATCTCCCGGCGCTCCTGTTTGCTGGCGGTGAAGAACACCTGATCCACGCCGAGCATGACGTTTTCATAGGCGGTCAGCCAGGGCAGCAGCGACGGCGATTGAAAGACCACGCCGCGATCCGGCCCCGCGCCGCTGAGCTCCTTGCCGGCGAGGATGATGCCGCCGTCGGAGATGTCGTTCAGTCCCGCCAGCATCGAGAGCACCGTGCTTTTGCCGCAGCCGCTGTGGCCGATGAGCGTGATGAACTCGCCCTTCTGAATCTTCAGGTTGAAGTCCTTGACGATGACCGCCGGGCCTTTCGGCGTGGGATAGACCTTGGAGAGGTTGGACAGTTCGACGTAGTTGCTCATGATTCGACGACCTCCTCCTTGATTTCGTGCTTGCGGACGGGCGTCCGGCGCCAGCCCGTCATCGAGCGCGGCACATTCAAATCCTCGGGCTCAATGTCCGGCAGCACCAGCTTGCGGGTCACGGATGCCGCGTGGCTGCGGGAGTTCAACATGCAGTCCACCACCTCGCGGCGCAGCTTTTTGAAATGCGCATCGTGGTTGATCGTCTTGCGGTCGCGCGGCCGCGGAATGTTCACCGTGAAGCTCGGGCCGAGCGTCGCGCCCGGTCCGGCAGTGAGCGGAATGATCCGGTCCGCCAGATAAATCCCCTCGTCGGGATCGTTCGTGATGAGCACCACGGTCTTGTTCGTCGCCTCGCGGATGCGGGAAATCTCGTCCTGCAGCGTCGCCCGCGTCAGGGCGTCCAGCGCGGACAGCGGCTCGTCCAGGAGGAGAATCTGCGGGTCAATGGCCAGGCCGCGCGCCACGGAAACCCGCTGGCGCATGCCGCCGGAAAGCTCCTTGGGAAATTTGTCGCGGGCCGGCGTGAGGTTCACCATCGCGATGTGGCGCTCGACGTGTTCCTTCCGTTGGTCCGCCGACCAGTCCGGATTCACGGCTTCGACGGCCAGCAGGATATTTTCGTAAACCGTCAGCCACGGCAGCAGCGAATAGTTTTGGAAAACGATGCCCCGGTCCGGACCTGGTTCGGTGATCTCCTGATCGTTCAGCTTCGCCGTGCCGGAATCCGGCCGCAGCAACCCGGCGATCAGGTTGATCAGCGTGGACTTGCCGGCGCCGGAGAAGCCGACGATGGCGACAAACTCGCCCTTCTCGATGCTGAGGTTGATGTCCTTCAACACCTGCGAGGGGCCGAAGGATTTGCTGACGTTTTTGAGTTCTAGAAATGCCATGGAATTATGCCTCACGCAAAGGGCGCGAAGGACGCAAAGGATTGGAGACAATTAAGGTTGGTCTGACTGCGCTGCCTTGGCGGACTTTGCGTCCTGGGCGTGAGGCTCTGCTTGATATTGTCAGAGGAGAACCGCAATCTGCCCGCCTATGGAGAAAACTTCCCTGACGGAAAACCAGCTGTCCAAGATCATTCTCAACGCCGCCTTCAAGGTTCACTCGACAACAGGTCCGGGACTCTTGGAGAGCGTCTATGAAGTGATGCTGGCCCACGAACTCCGAAAGGTCGGGCTGACCGTGGAACGGCAGGCAGCAATCCCGATCCGTTATGAGGAATTGAGCTTCGACGAGGGCTTTCGCGCCGACCTGCTCGTTGAAAGCAAAGTCATCGTTGAACTCAAATCCGTCGAGCAGCTCGCACGCGTCCACGGCAAGCAATTGCTCACCCAATTGCGCCTGAGCCGGCGAAAGCTTGGATTGCTGATCAATTTTGGCGAGGTGCATCTGAGGAACGGCATCGAGCGGGTCGTGAATGGTCTGACCGAGCAAGCATAAAGCGGCTTCCAAGGAAATTGGCCTTCCCTCTTTGCGACCTTTGCGACCTTTGCGTCCTTTGCGTGAGTCTCTCATGCAGTCTTGAAGCGCTTCTCCACCAGGCTCATCAGGCGGTCGAGGACGAAGCCCACGACGCCGATGGTCAGGATGCACAGGATGATGTGCGAGTAGTTGAGCGCGTTGTATTCCTGCCAGAGAAAGCCGCCGACGCCGGGACGGCCCGTCAGCATTTCCGCGGCGACAATCACCAGCCACGCGATGCCCAGGCTCAGCCGGAAGCCGGTGAACATGTAGGGCAGCGTTGCGGGGATGAGCACCTTGAACAACGTCTTCGTGCGGGAAAGCTTCAGCACCTTGGCGACGTTCAGGTAGTCCTGCGGAATCGCCCGCACACCGACGGCGGTGTTCAACACCGTCGGCCACATCGAACAGACGGCAATGGTGAACAGCGCGCCGAGTTCGCTCGCATTCTTGCCCGCGCTCAAAAACAGCACCAACCCCAGCGGCAGCCACGCCAGCGGCGACACCGGCCGCAGCACCTGGATGATGGGATCGAAGGTCTTCGTGAACGCCTTCGAAAGCCCCAGCAGGAAACCGATCGGCGTCCCCACGGCCAGCGCGATGGCATATCCCTTGGCCACGAGGATCAATGAATACCAGGTGAACCGCAGGATGCCCTGGTCCATCTCGCCGCGTTTCTCGAACGGTTTCATCACGTAGTCGCGGCTTTCCGCCCAGGTTTTCGCCGGTGATGGCAGATCCTTGGAGAGCGTCTGGCTCACCACGTGCCAGATGCCGACGGCGACGATGAATCCGATGAGCGGCAGCAGCAGCCAGTCGATTTTTTTGAGGGGCGAGTTGTTCATAGGGTCGTCAGGCACTCAGCCTTTGATGGATTTCACGGCGAAGCTCTTCGCATAGGCCTCGAGATCGCCGGCGGGGTCGAAGGTCGCGCCGTCGAACAGCGTTTCTTTGTCGTTGTTGAGCCCGCCATGCGCGTAGCCGATTTCCTTCATGGCGTCCTCGTAAATGTCCGTCCGCATGACCTGCTTGGATATGCCCTCGTAGTCCGGCGCGCCCGTGACCAGGCCCCAGCGGCGATACTGCGAGAGAAACCACTTGGCGTATTTGGGCTGCGGGTAGTTGCAGTTGCGCTTGCTGAAGTGCATGTAAAACTCGTCCTCCTTCTTCCGGCCGTCGCCGTAGTCGTAGTGACCCTGCAGCCGACCAAGGATCGTCTTCGCGTCGCAGTTGATGTAGGTCGGCTTGCTGACGAGGTCGCACTGCTCCGGACGGTTGTTCAGATCGTCGAGCCACACGCTCGCCTCATGGAGGGCCTTCAACACGGCCTTGACCGTCTTGGGATTTTTGTCCGCGAACTCCGCAAGGAACGCGCAGACCTTTTCCGGGTGATCCTTCCACATGTCCTGCGTGCTGACGGAGGTGAACCCGATGCCGTCCTGAATCGCGCGGGCGTTCCAGGGTTCGCCGACGCAAAAGCCGTCCATCTTGCCAATCTTCATGTTGCTCACCATCTGCGCCGGCGGCACCACGATCAGCGAGACGTCCTTGTCGGGATTGATGCCGCCCGCGCCGAGGTAGTAGCGCATCCACATGGCGTGGGTGCCGGGCGGAAAAGTCATCGCGAAGGTCAGCGGTTCGCCCAGTCCCTTGGCCTTTTCAACGAACGGCTTGATGGCCGCCGGATCCGCGCCCACCTTGCCCTTCCAATCATTCTTGAGTGAAATGGCCTGGCCGTTGCGGTTCATCAGCCACGGAATGATCATCGGCTTCTTCGGGGAACCCGCCAGGCCCATCGTGCTGGCGAGCGGCATGCCGATGAGCATGTGCGTCGCCTGGATGGTGCCGCTGGAAAGGTTGTCGCGGATGGCCGCCCAGTTCGCGCCCTTGGTGACGGTGGAGGCGATGCCGTATTTTTTGAACAGCCCCTTCTCGTGGGCGATGACAATGGGCGAACAGTCCGTCAGCGCGATCATGCCGAAGTTGAGGGCGGCGGTTTCCGGCGCGTCGCTGGCGTAGGCGGTGCCGGTCCAGCCCTTGGGCAGTCCGGCAAACAGCGTCGCCAGCGCGGCGCCCTTGGCGGTGCGTTTCAGAAAGTCGCGGCGGTTCAATCCAATCGTGGTATCAGGCTTTGGTTTCGAGTTCATGAGTGACGGGGGTGTTGGGTTCACTGATCAGCCGCTGGGCCTGGTCGAACAGGTCCGGACGGTAAATGCGTTTGGCAAAGGCGAAGTTCAACTGGCCCGGCTGCGGACACAGGCCGCTGGCGCGGACCAGGTCCAAGGCCCAGGCGGCCTTGTCGCCGGTGGGTTCGTTGACGCCGCTGCCGTGGAACAGGCAGAAGCCCGGGACGGTCCGCGGTTCGCTGCCGCCGCAATCCATCCGGCCGGCGAGGCCGCGGTGGAGGATCTCCGGAGCCACGCCGACAAACTCCGGTCGTGACAGCGTTTCGGCGATGCGGCCGAAATTATTTGAATCCGCACAGAAGGCGCAGGCCTCGATCAGTGCGGCCACCAGCGCCGCGTGCTCGCCGGCGCGCTGCTCGGCAAATTCCCGCCGGACCATGAGCACCTTCTCGGGATGCCCGGGATCAAGTTCAGCGCTGCTGGCAATGACCTGACCAAGCCGCGCGCGGGACGCGACCGAGTTCCAGGGTTCACCGACACAGCAGCCGTCGAGGTTGCCGGACTTGAGATTGGCCGCCATCTGTGGCGGCGGAACCACCACCATGCGGACATCGCGCTCGGCATCAATGCCGTGGGCGGAAAGCCATTTGCGCAGCAGATGCCGGTGGGAGGAAAAGGGAAACACCACGCCGAAGGTCAGCATCCGGTCCCGGCGGATGCGTCTGATTTCCTCGCGGAGCGTGTCGCCGTCGCGCACGCCGCGATCCCACAGCGCGTTGGACAAGGTGATGGCGTTGCCGTGGAGATTCAGGACGAGTGCGGTCAGGCAGTCACTGGCCACCGATCCCAGCCCCAAGGACGCCGAGACCGGCATGGCCGCCAGCGCGTGCGACGCATCCAGCTCGCCATAGATGATCTTGTCGCGGACCGTGGCCCAGCCCAGCTCCCGCTCCAGCCGGACGCGCAGGCCGAGTTTCCAGAACAGCCCGAGCTCCTGCGCCATGACAAGCGGCGCGCAGTCGGTCAGCGGCACAAAGCCGACGCGCAGGGCGCGGGCCTTTTGAAGTTGTGATCGTTCGTTCAACATGCCGGTTCTTTCGTTACGCATGCCGCCTTTAGCCGCGCCCGTGCCAATCCGCGGCCGGTGGCACAATGACTGCACTGGAAGTTTCCCATGAAAACGATGAAAGGCTTTCATAGATGAAAACTCCCCTCGACAGCCGGCAGCTGCGGGCCTTCTGCGTATTGGCCCGCACGGCCAGCTTCACGCAGACCGCGCGCGAGCTCCACCTGACACAATCGGGCATCAGCCATTCGATGAAGGCGCTGGAAAACGACACCGGGTGCAGGCTTTTGGACAGGCTGGGCAAAAAGGTCGTGCTCACCCAGGCCGGCGAACAGCTGCTGAAGCACGCCTCAAAAATTTTGTCCGAAATGGAAACGGCGCGGGATTCACTCAGGCAGCTCGGCAAATGGGGCCGCGGCCGTCTCCGCCTCGGCGCCAGCACCACCGCCTGCCAGCATCTCATCCCGCCGGTGCTGCGCGAATTCAAGGAAAGTTTTCCCGACCACGCCATCGCGCTGGAGACCGGCGACACCGATCAACTGGTCACGTCGCTGCTTCATCATCGGATTGATCTGGCGCTGACCTTGGAGGTGGAAAAGGAGCCGCAGCTGGAATTTCATCCGCTGTTCACCGATGAACTGCAGTTCGTCACCTCGCCGCTGCATCCGTGGGCGCGCGCCGGCAAGGTCGAGCGCGGTGAAATCCCCCGCGAGAACCACATCCTCTACAGCAAACGCAGCGTGACCTTCGGGCTGATTGAAAATTATTTCCGGCGCGAGGAGATGGCGCTGAACTCCGTCATCGAGGTGGGCAGCATGGAGGCGACCAAGGAACTCGTGAAACTTGGGCTGGGCGTCAGCATCCTCGCCCCGTGGATCGCCCGGAAGGAAATCGAGGAAGGCTCTTTGGTGGCGCTGCCCCTGGGCCGGCGCAAGCTGCAGCGGCACTGGGGCATCCTCCATTGGCGCGGCAAACGCCTGAACCTCGCCGAAGAAACCTTCATCGGTTTGTGCGAATCGTCTTGCTCCGCCTTGCGCATGCCGGCTACAGAAGCGGTTGAAAGCACAAAATCCTGAGACGACCATGCCTCCATGCTTGAACTGAGCTCCTCTGCCTGGATCCTTTTGCTCGCCGCCGTTTTCACGGTGGCGTTCTTCTACTCGTCGGTCGGGCATGGCGGAGCCACCGGTTATCTCGCCGCGCTGGCCGTGCTGGGCATCGCGCCAGCCTCGGCCAAGGTGGCGGTGCTGGTGACCAACGTCCTGGTGGCGGGAATCGCCTGGTATCGTTTCACCCGCGCCGGACATTTCGACGGAAAAATCCTCTGGATGTTTGCCCTCGCCTCGGTGCCGTGCGCGTGGTTGGGGAGCCAGATCAAAATCAGCCCCCAGGCTTACAAGCTTGTGCTGGGGGCGGTGCTGTCCGCCGCCGGTCTGACCTTGTTGTTCCGCGCCCGCTGGCAGTCCGAGGATGTCGCCACCCGGCACTTTGTTTGGCCGCTGGGCTTGTTGATTGGTGCCGTGCTGGGATTCCTTGCCGGACTCACCGGCATTGGCGGCGGCGTTTTCCTGAGCCCCATCCTGTATGCCTGCCGCTGGGTGAAACCCAAGACCACCGGCGGGATCGCCGCCGGATTCATCGTGTTGAATTCCCTCGCCGGACTGCTCGGAGCGGGATGGGACAAAATCACCCACGCCGGCAGTTTGCTCTGGCTGACAATTCCCGCCGTGCTCGGGGCGGTGGGAGGAACCTACTTTGGCGCGCGCCGCTGGAGCAGCGTAACGTTCAGCCGCGTGCTGGCCGCTGTGCTGGTCTTTGCCGGTGGAAAATTGTTGCTAGAAGCCCTGGCTTGAAATCTCCTTCCCACATGCGCGTCCTGCTCTTTTCCCAAGCCCGCGATGCCGTCGGCGCGGCGGAGCTGTCCCTGCCTCTCTCCGAACCGGCCTCCGCCGACGAGCTGTGGACGCAGTTGCTCAAGGCCGAACCGCGGCTGGCGCGGCTGCGCCCCATCACACGCCTGGCCCGCAACGGCGAATATGCCGATGCCCAGACTCGCTTTCACGACGCCGACGAGGTGGCGTTGATTCCACCCGTCTCCGGCGGTTGAATGATGCACCTCGATATCTTCATCACCTCGCGGCGAATTGGTGCGGCCAACGTTCCCGCCGGCAATTCCCTGACCGGCGCCCGCGCGGAGTTCGCCGGCATCGTCCGCGGTGAAGAAGCCGGGAGGGACATCGCCGCGCTCGAATACGAGGCCTATCAGCCCATGGCGGAAAACGTCATGCGCAGAATCCTCACGGAGCTTGGCCAACGCCATCCCTGCCAGTCCGTCCATGTCACGCATCGCATCGGGGTCATTCCCGTCGGCGAAACCGCGGTTCAAATCATTGCGCTGGCTCGACACCGCGCGGAGGCCTTTGCCATGCTCACCGGATTCATGGACCGCCTGAAGCAGGATGTGCCGATCTGGAAACGCCGCGCGCTCAACCGCGACGAACTCGCCTCCTTGAAACCGTGAACCCCGTCCAGCCCATCACCCACCCGGCGAGCTCCGATGAAATCATCGCGCTCCTCCGGTCGCTCGCCACGCCCCTCGGCACCGAGAAGGTTTCCCTGGCAGCAGCCAACGGCCGCATCCTGCGCGAGACGGTCCAGGCCGCGGAGGATCAGCCGGCCTTTGACCGTTCCGCCGTGGACGGGTTTGTCATCCGTCTCGACGACCCCGCCGCGGAATTTCACCTGGTCGATGAAATCCGCGCCGGCGACTGGAAGCCGCGGGCGCTGCAGCTCGGCGAGACCGTCCGCATCTCCACCGGCGGCGCGTTGCCGGCCCACGACGTGCAGGTCGTCATGAAAGAAGATGTCCAGGTGAATGCCGGCCGGGTTTACGTCGTGCGGAGAAATCCAGCCACGAACATCCGGCGGCGGGGCGAAGACGCGCGCGCGGGACAAACCCTGCTCGAGGCCGGCACCCGCCTGCCGCCCGGCGCGCTCGCCCTGCTGGCAAGCCTTGGTCAGGCTGAACCGGCGGTGACGCGGCTGCCGCGCGTGCTGCACCTCGCCACCGGCAACGAAATCGTGCCGCCGGAAAAAACCCCGCGCCGCGGCCAGATCCGCGACTCCAACTCCATTCTCGTCCGCTCGTTTCTCGGTCACTGGCAGATCACGCCCGACCAGCGTCGCGTGCCCGAGGACGAAGCCCGCGCCATCGCGGAGTGCGGGAAGGCCTCGCTGAACGACACCGATGTCCTCCTGATTTCCGGCGGCGCGAGCGTCGGCGAACACGATTTCACCCGCCGCCTGCTGGAGCATTTCGGCTTTGAGATCCTGCTCAGCAAGACCAACACGCGGCCGGGCAAGCCTTTGATCGTCGCGCGCCGCGGCCGGCAGCTCGCCTTCGGACTTCCGGGAAATCCCCTCGCGCACTTTGTCTGCCTGAATGTGTTTGTCCGCGCGGCGCTGGAAGGGCTTGCCGGCACGCAGGACGACGGATTCCAAACCGGCACGCTCTCGGCGGCGCTGGAAGCGGGCGGCAACGCCCGCGAAACCTTCTGGCCCGCGCAGGCCGGCGGCCGGGACGGCCGCGTGCAGCTCACCGCCCTGCCCTGGAGCAGTTCCGGCGACCTCACGTCGCTCGCCCGCGCCAATGCGCTGCTCCGGCTCCGCGCCGGTCAGACGGATTTGTCCGCCGGCGCGACGGTGGAATTTCGCTTCACGATCTAACATGAAAAAGACCTTCTCCCATCTCGACGAAAACGGCTCGGCCCGCATGGTCAACGTCGGCGCGAAACCGGTGCAGCGCCGTCGCGCCACCGCCTCGGCCCGGCTGGTCTGCCTGCCCGCCACCATCCGCGCCCTGCGGGCCAAGGCCCTGCCGAAAGGCGACGTGCTGACGGTGGCGAACATCGCCGGCGTGCAGGGGGCCAAGCGCACCAGCGACCTGATCCCGCTCTGCCATCAGCTCGCGCTGTGTCAGGTGGCGCTGACGTTCAAGCTCCGGCGCGACGCCATTGACATCACCTGCACGGCGGAGACGAGCGCGCAGACCGGCGTGGAGATGGAGGCGCTGACCGGCGCGAGCGTGGCCGCCCTCACGCTCTATGACATGTGCAAGGCCGTGGACAAAACCATGCGCATCGAAAACATCGCCGTGCTGGAAAAGGTGAAGCCATGAGGATCGGACGCATCACCGTCAGTGACCGCGCCTCGGCCGGAATCTACGAGGACTTGAGCGGGCCGGAGATCGAACGCTGCCTGCGCGAGGCTTTGGGCGGCTCCGAGTTTGCCGCCGCCGTGGTGCCGGACGAACTCGCCCTGATCTCCTCCAAGCTGCGCGAGTTCGCGGATGTCGAAGGCTGCGACCTCATCGTGACGACCGGCGGCACGGGCGTTTCCATCCGCGACGTCACCCCGGAAGCCACGCGGGCGGTATTGGAAAAGGAGCTGCCCGGCTTCGGCGAAATCATGCGCGTGAAGTCGTTTGAGAAGGTCCGCACCGCCATCCTGTCGCGCGCCGTGGCGGGCACCCGTGGCCGGTCGCTCATCGTCAACCTCCCCGGCAAGCCTTCCGCCGTGCGCGAGTGCCTGGAGATTCTGGCGCCGGCGATTCGCGAGGGGGTGGCGCATCTGCGCGGCGATGATCCGCATGCCGCCAAAGCGCCAAAACGCTGAACCGGGAACTGCCGTCCTTTAGATATCCGCCGCCGGAGAAACCACCGGAGAAGCATTCCGGATAATTTTCAACCGCGCCACGCGCATGCCCTCCATCTCCTCGACGCGCAGTTGAAACTCACCCACGGCAATCACATCGCCGTCCTTTGGAAAACCGCCCAGCTTCTGCGTCACCCAGCCGCTCGCGGTGGTCACGCCTTCCTCGACCAGGTTTTCGCCGACCAGTTCGGAAAGCTCATGCAACGGCAAGGCCCCGTCGGCATCCCACGCCCCCTCCCCGGCGGAGGTGAGCAGCGGCTTTTCCTGGTCGAACTCGTCCTGAATCTGGCCGACCACTTCCTCGAGAATATTTTCGAGCGAGATCAGCCCGAGCGTGCCGCCGAATTCATCCACGACCAGGGCGAGGTGCAGCCTGCGTTCGAGGAACAGCTGCAGCAGGCGCTCCAGCCGCGCGGTTTCCGGAACGTAGATGAGCTTCTTCGCGACCGGCAGCAGGTCCGCGCCGGACCGCGCCTTGAGCCGCATGGAATACAGGTCCTTGATGTGAACCACGCCGCGGGTGCGGTCCAGGTCGCCGTGTTCGCAGAGCGGGAACCGGGAGTAACGCGTCTTGTCCGCCACGTCCAGACATTCGGCGATGCTGGCGTCCAGGCTCAACGGCGTGATTTCCTGCCGCGGCCGCATCACCTCGCGCACGGTGCGGCGCCGCAAATCAAGCGCGTTCAACACAAGATTCCGCTCCGCTCCGGAGATGTTTCCAGGCCGGCCGGAGGGCTGGATCAGCAGCCGCAGCTCCTCCTCCGAATACGCATGGTCGTGTTCGCCCGCCGGCTCCATCCCAAGCCAGCGCAGCAGATGAATTGAACTCTGGTTCAGCGCCCAGATGAACGGAAACATCACCAGATAAAACCAGTGCATCGGATACGAAACCCACTGCGCCGTCGGCAACGCGAGCCGTATCGCCAAGGTTTTTGGCGCCATTTCGCCGGCAACGATGTGCAGGAAAGTGATGACGCTGAACCCGACACCGATGGAGACCGAGTGTCGGACAGCCTCACTCTGCACGTGAAACAGATCGAAGACCGGCTGCAGCAATGTGACAAAAACCGGCTCGCCAATCCAGCCCAGCCCGAGACTTGCCAGCGTGATTCCCAGCTGGCAAGCGCTCAAATAGGCGTCGAGATGCCGCACCAGATGCAATGCCATGATGGCCCGTTTCTTTTTCCTGGCGGCAAACGTCTCCAGCTGCGTGCTTCGCACCTTCACCAGCGCAAATTCTGTCGCCACGAAAAAACCGTTCATCAACACTAGGGCGATCACCGCCACAATCTTCAAACCGACGCTGATGACAATGTCCCAGTTCATATCACCATCTCACCCCGCCGAAAACGACCTTCATGATGTCCTCCAGCGTGATCATGCCGATCTCGCCGCGGTCACGTCCCAGCACGATGGCCAGCCGCTGGCCGCTGCGCTGCATCCGCCGCAGCGCCACCTCCAGCCGGATGTCCTCGTTCAAATACAATGCCGGCCGCACAAACTCCACCAGCGGCCGCGCGGGGTTCAGGTCCGGCTGAAACAGCAGCACGTCGAGGCTGATGAAGCCGGCGATGCGCCGCTGCCGCTCGCGGGTTTCCCAGACGGGCAGCCGCGAGAAATGATGTTCCCGGCAGAGTTCCAGCGCGCGACTCACCGGCGCCTGCGCGTCCACCGTCACGGCCTGTTCCAGCGGCTTCGCGATGTTCCGCACGGTGAGACTGGGCAGATCCAGCACGCGATTGATCATGGCGCGCTCCTCGGTGGTGAGCTCCTGCGAGGATTCCTGCATGAGAAAGCGGAGCTCCTCGCGGTTGCCGAACAGATGCCCGGTGAAGACCCGTCCGCCGGTCCACCGCAGCAGCGCGCCGGAGAAGCTCTCCACCAGCCACACCAGCGGACGCAGCAGCAGATGCACGAGCCGAAACGGCCGCGCCATCGCCATGCACAGCCGGTTCGGAAACATCCGGAACAGCATCTTCGGCAGCAGGTCGCAGAAGCTGTAGAACAGGAACACGATGACCGCGAACAGCGCGATGAACCAGAACTTGTGGCCTTGGAACGACTGGTAAAGCACCACCACCAGCCAGCCCAGCACGAAGAAATTCACCACCGTGTTCCCGACCAGTATCGTCCACAGGAAGTTCTCCGGATTCTCCAGATAACCATGCAGCGCCTGGGCGGATTTCCGGCCCGCGCGCATCTGCTGGCGGATGCGCAGGCGGTTCAGCGCAAACACGCCCGCCTCCATGCCCGACAGCAGGAAGGACAACCCGAGGCACACCGCGAAGACAATCCAGATGGCAAGGCCGTCCATCATTTCACCACCTCCACCAGCAGCTCGCGCACGCGGCGTTCCTCCACCACCTGCGCGGTCAGCTTCAGGCCGCGGAACACGGCGGATTCCCCCGCCGCCGGCACCACGTCCAGCAGATGCACCAGCAGGCCGCTCAACGTCTCCACCTCCGCCACCTCGCCCAGCGCCGGATGTTCCCGGCGAAAATCATCCACGCGCGTCGCCCCGTTCACCCGCCACCGGCCCTGGCCCAGCTTCTCCAGCAGAAAACCTTCGCTCTGAATCTCCGGACGAATCTTCCCGACGATCTCCGCCAGGATGTCCTCGGTCGTCACCAGCCCGGCCGTGCCGCCAAACTCGTCCAGCACGATGGCCATCGAACGGCGCTGGCGTTGCAGGCTCTTGAGCAGCTGCAGCAGGTTCATGCTCGCGGGAACGAACGACGGAAACTCGATGGCCTCGGACAAATCAATCTGCGGGTCCAGCAGCAGCGCGCGGGTGTTGAGGATGCCGACGATGGTGTCGGGCGTCTCGTCAAACATCGGGAGACGGCCATGCCGGTGCTGCCGCGCCGCCGCCAGCATGTCCTCGATGGAAAGGTCGTCCGGGATGCACGCCATCTGCGAACGCGGCGTCATCACGTCGCTGGCCGTCCGGCGGTCGAGGCGGATGATCTGAAGGATGATTTCCTTCTCGGACTGCGCGAGCGTTCCCTGCTGATAGGCCAGTTCCAGCAGTTCCTGATACTCGGCGTTGGCGTTCGCCGGCAGCGGCTTCACCGCCTGCGGCGCCGCGCCGAGGATGGCGTCGTTGATCTTCTGCGCCACGCGGCACAGCACCAGGCCGAACCGCTCCAGCCACATCAACGGCCCCGCCACGCGCCGCGCCCAAAGTTCCGACCGGCGCACCGCCAGCGTCTTCGGCAGCACCTCGCCCACGAACAGCACCAGGATGAACAGCCCGACGACCGTCGGCATGGGAGACCAGCTCCCCCGCAGCGCCATCCAGAAGCCCGTCGCCACCATCGCCGCCGAGGCGAACGTGTTGCCGATCACCATCGTCGCGAGCAGATCCTCCGGCTGGCTGAGCAGCTGCAGGATGCGGCTGCCGGCCGCGGGGTCGCGCTCGGCCAGCTGGCGCGCCTGCCATTTGCCGAGGGAAAACAACGCCGTCTCCGCCAGCGAGAAAAAGAAGCTCGCGCCGGCGGAAATCAGAATCACGATGACAGCCGCAACGGCCGCTGGTTCCATGCGGCCAGCATGATGCAGATGTCCCCCGAACGCAAAAGCCAAATCCTGCCCGGAGTGCGGCCGGCCCCGGCCGCAGCCACATTCCGCAGAGACCCGTGTCCGCCAACTTCCACCGCGCCCGAGACGGCCGCCGCCACCGCCCTCACCCATCCAGCGGACTCCGCACCCCCAGCCCCGGCTTTGCCATCACAGGCGTGACTATTTCGGTTTGGGAAACCGAAATAGGAATTCGAGCGAAGCGAGAAGCCCCGACAGGGGTGAGCGAGCGGGCGCGAGCGAATCAACATTTGCGTCGTGGCCACGCTTTTGTGCCCCAGCAAATCCTGCACAGTGCGGATGTCATAACCCTCTTCCAGCAAATGCGTCGCAAACGAATGCCGCAGCGTGTGACAACTGGCCGGTTTGCCCAAACCCGCGGCCCGCACTCCCGCCTTCACCGCCCGCTGCAAGGCGGTTTCCGCCGTGTGATGCCGACCCAGCCTTTTGCTCAATGGATCACGGGACCGGGTGGCCGAAGGAAACACCCACTGCCACGCCCACTCCCTCTCAGCCTGCGGATATTTCCGCGCCAGAGCATAGGGCAAAGCCACCCAGCCCAGCCCGTCCGCCAAATCCCTCTCATGCAACAGACGCACCCGTTGCAAGTGCGTCTGCAAAGGAGCCCGCAGGCTCTCCGGTAGCAACGTGCGACAATCCTTCCCGCCCTTTCCCTCCCGCACCAGGATTTCGTTTCGTTCAAAGTCCACATCCTTCACCCGCAGCCGCAGACACTCCATCAACCTCATGCCCGTGCCATACAACAGCCGCGCCATCAACTGCGGCGTGCCCTCCATCACCCCCAACAAACGCCGCACCTCGGCCTTGCTCAGAACCGTGGGCAGCCGTGCCGGACGCTGCGACCGCACCCGCTCTTCCAGGCCCGACAAAGGCATCCCCAAAACCTCCCGAAACAAAAACACCACCCCGTTCATTGCCTGCCGCTGCGTCGAGGCGCTCACCTTCTCCGCCATGGCCAGATGCGACAGGAACTCCGTCACCTCCCCACCCCCCAGCGTGCTCGGATGCCGCCAGACACCGGCCCGGTTTTTGCAGAACACCAAAAAACGCCGGATCCATCCCACATAAGCCTGCTCCGTGCGCAGCGAAAAATGCCGCAAACGACAAACCTCCCGCACCTGATCCAGCAACTTCAGCTTGGGGTTGGGAATGATTCCTTCCCGGACAACAAACGCCGCCTTTGCTGTTTTGATATTTTGGGTGAACTCCATGCAAATAATTCTTTACAAGCAACTAGCAGAGAGTCAACGTCGATTATGTCGCAATATAATACGGCAAATAGGACGTATATTAACTGTTAGACCGCTTGGCCACGCCCATGACAATTCGATACACAAACACGTTCCGCGACATCATGGCGTTCTGCTTCTACCACTACCCGCGCTCGCCGCTCGTCATCGGCGTTTATGGCATCGGCTTCATTCTCGTCACCCTCGTGATTGTTCAGGCGCTTCCCAGTGACGTGTCACCGGTCGCGAAGGTCATCACCTTTTTCATCATGGAGCTTATCGCGTTCATTCTTATCGCCGGCTTCTTTGCGCTCACGGTTGTCTTGAGCATGGTTTCCCGCCGCAACAAGACGCTGCTGACAGAGCACACCATCACTCTTGCGGACGGTTCTTTTGTCGAGGAGACCGCCTACAACAAGACGGACCACAAGTGGTCAGGCGTTCAGAAGCTTGCACGCACCAGACGGCACATGTTCATTTACGTTGCACAGTATGCTGCGCACGTTGTTCCACGCCGCGCGTTCCGAGACGATACCGAGTGGGATTCATTTTATGATTTTTGCAGACAGAGAATTGACGCGGTCTCTCTTAAGAAACTAGCGTCTAAGTCATAGAAGGGGGAAGCAGTTTGAAGCCGAGGGCGGCGGCATTTTGTTGGAGGCGTTTGATTTTCTTGTGTTTGAGTTTTTCTTCCGCTTTGGCCCACACGTTTGGATCATAAGGCTGGCGGTGTTTGAGCAGGTGCCAGAGGATGCGGGCGAGTTTGTGGGCCATGGCCGTGATGGCCTTGGGGGTTCCCAGGCGGGCCTTCCATCTGCGGAAGCATTCCCCCAGATAATCTTTGCTACGCCAGAGGCTTTGGGCGGCCAGGCGCAGGGCCAGGGCCGTACGGCTTTTGACGTCGCGGGTTTTTACCGAGATGATCCGCCCGCCGGTGATCCGGTTGTCGGGACATAATCCCAGCCAGGAAGCGAAGCATTTGGCGGTGGGGAAACGAGTGACGAAAGCCGGCCCCAGTTCGGTGAAGAGCACCAACGCGGTGTTGACCTGGAGGCCGGGCACCTGGGTGAGATCGACGCCGCAAAGGCGATGGAGTTCGGCGCGGGCATCAAAGCGAGGTTCGTTGCGCTGGGGTTTGCGATGGGTGGTGGCCGGCGGCGGCAAAGGCTGCGCGGCAGGCTGGCTTTCCAAGCGTCCGAGGTCTTTCTCAATCTGCTGATCGCATTGGGCGATGAGGTGTTGGTAATGCTTCCAGGTGTCGAGAGCTTGTCGGAGCACAAAGAGGTGCTCGGCCCGCCAGTCGCCCCGCAGGCTGCGGGCGATGGTGTCGCCGGAAGCTTTGATGCGATGATCTTTGAGTGCCGCCAGCTTTAGGGGATCGCGTTCTCCGGAGAGGATGGCTTCCAGGATGGCCAGGCCGGTGACGCCGGTCAGGTCGCTGATGACGTTATGAAGTTGGAGGTTCATTTGCGTGAGGGCTTTTTGCAGGTGTTGCACATGGCTGCCGGCATGGCGGGTAAGGTTGGCCCGATGGCGCAGGAGCGAGCGCACGACGCAAATCTGTTCGGGTGGACGGAAGCTGGCGCGCAACAGACCGACGGAGTGGAGATACTGAATCCATTGGCAGTCGCTGATGTCGGTCTTGCGGCCGGGCAGGTTTTTGCAATGGCGCGCGTTGACCAGAAAGACTTCCAGTCCGGCGGCTTCGAGGATTTGAAAGAGCGCAATCCAATACACGCCGGTGGACTCCATGGCCACGGTTTTAACGCCACAAGCTTTGAGCCAGTCGCGCAACTTGAGCAGATCATCTGTGAAGGTGGAAAAGGTGCGCACGGGGTCCGGGTCAGCGTCGCACGGAACGGCCACCTGTATCTCAGTGGCGCCAATGTCGATGCCGGCGGCGTGCGGATGGAGCGTGGGCAGCTGGGTGTTGGATTTGGCTTTTACTTTTTTGCGGACGGACATAGGTTTGCTTTCGTTAAGGTTGATGGCGGGCGAGCGGCCCCAAGCGTGTGAAAAGCAAGTGAGACAGTCTCTTAATCGGGATGACGCCGCTGAAAAACAGTGGCATCTCACCAGTGAACTTGCACGGCGGCTTGGGAACCACGCTAACACAACGGGCTTTGATGGAGCACCAGTGGCAGGCCGGTTTACTTGCCGCCGCCCGCCACTCTGAAGAAAGCGCCAAATGCAACGAGAGCCAAGTCAGTTTCTTGCGTCATTGCCCCGTCTCGGAGACGGTTGGTTCGCTAACCAGCTGCAGCGCCGAGCAGCGCACCACCCTGCGGCCAAACTTTGTCTCTGCTGGAATATCCGTTCTCAAGTTGGAAGTCGGAAGTCAGGACGGCGTGCTTTCCTGCGCCGCCGGTTTCAGGATCCAGCCCAGTTCCGCGGCGGTGGCTCTGCCGGTTCGCCAGCGCCACAGGTCGATGGCCAGTTGCCGCGCCAGGGCCACGGCGCTCTTCTTCTTGAGCGACGCTCCGTGCTTGAGCTTCGCCAGCCACTTCTGCCGGGCGTGCCAGCCGGGCTGCCATTTCAACAGCCGCCAGACGGCTTCGACCAGCAGCACCCTGACTCTGGCATTCCCGTGCCGGTCGATGCCGCCGAAGCGTTGCACGCCGCCGCTGCTGTGTTCGCTCGGGCAGCAGCCGGTGTAGCTGCCCACGGCTTTGCGGTGTTGGAACCGGCCCCAGTCGCACACTTCTCCGTCCAACAGGGACACGGTCAGCGCGCCCAGTCCGTGCGGGATCGGTTCGGCCGCCACGCGCGCTTCGAGTTCTCGGGTCAACCGCTCCAGTTCCACCTTGAGGCTGCGGATGTGCCGGGCCACGGGCTCCAATTGTTGCCGGACAAAGTCGCTGCACTCGCCGGAGAGTTGTTTCCACTTGCGCGGGCCGGCCCAGCCGGCGGGCAGCGTCTGGTGTTCGTGCTCGATGCGCAACGCCCGGCCGTGGTTCTCCAGCCGGCGCACTTCGCGTTTGAAGAACTCGCGCTGGCGGCCCAGTTCCCGGCGCTGACACTCGGCCCGGCTGGGCAGGCGGATGGGGCGCAACTCATGCCGTTGCCCCGCGTGGTAGCGGCTGAGGCGGACGCACAGTTCCCGCGCATCCAGCCGGTCGTTCTTGCGGCGGCGTTCCAGGCTCAGGCGCATCGGTGTGGTCAGCAACGACTCTGCGCCAGCCGCCGTGAGCTCTTCGTGCAAGGTGTAGCCGAAGCCGCAGCATTCATACACCGTGCGCACGGTGTGCCCGGCGCTGACCTGCTCGCGCACCCAGGCCACGAGTTGGGCGCGGGCATACTTGCGCGCCGGGGCGATCAGGCCCTGATCACATTGGATGGCCGTCACCACGCAGCGCAGGTCCACGTCCAGTCCCAGCGTGTATGTGTGCCGCACTCCGGGCTTGTCTGCCACGGAGGAAGGGTTAATGTCGCTGCCGGTATGAGGGGTCGGGGTCATAATGTTTCTTTTCATAAACACAGCGTGCGCCTGTCGCTCACGCCGCTCAACCCTTCATGCCATCTAACCCGGCGAGCGCGTCGCGGTTGCAATCGTTGCGTCCCGTGCGCCGGGTCGCTGAGCTTGGGTCGTTAGACTGCTTATGTCGGTCAGTTTCGATACAGGTTTCGGGTTGGCGTAGGTCATCAGCGGCGCGGTTCAGCTCTTGGTCATTCAGCCACTTCGCACCATTTTAGATTTTCAAGTGGTTGCCTGACAGTCTTGGCGGCCCATCCGAGAAACCGCTCGCTCAGTCATGCTTCAGCTCAAGAATGCTCAGGAAGAAGCTGGAGAAGATGGTCTGCACGGAAAGCGTGAGACAGGTCACGGCGGGAATCACCAGCCGGAGACTCTCCGCGTAATCGAGCCGGCCAAAGCCCGCGGCTTTCCATTTCCACACCGCCGCCGCCAGAAACGCCACGCCGACGAGCAGGATCAAAATCCCGGCGGCAATTCCCCGCTCCAGCGAGAAGAACTGCACGACGGCATTCAAGTTCCGGCTTTCCGGCATCAGCCCGCGCGCCACGCCGTAGAGCTTGGTGAACACGCCGAAGAAGAGGACTTGGAATCCCACCACGACCATCATGCCGGCGACGAGCAGCGTGTTGGTATTGAACTGCACCCGGCCCACCTGCACCGGCGCCACGCTGAGCGGCACGAACAGCAGCAGCCCCACCGCGAGCAGCAGCAGGCCCGGCCAGAGAAACAGCCAGCGCGGCGAGAACAACAGCATGAACCGCAGATGCCGCCAGCCGTCCCGCCAGCTGCGCAGATGCGGCGGACGGGAGCGTCCGTCCTTGTGCAAGGTGATGGGCACCTCGGCGATTTTGAGTTTCAGCAACGTAGCCTTGATGACCATTTCGGAGGCGAACTCCATGCCGGTGGTTTTCAACTGCAGCCGCTGGAAGGCGTCGCGCTCAAAGCCGCGCAGCCCGCAGTGAAAGTCCGTGACCGGGCATTTGAAGAACAGCCGGCCAATAAAGGACAGCGCGGGGTTGCCGATCCAGCGATGCTTCCACGGCATCGCGCCGGGCAGGATGGTGCCGCCGCCGTAGGGCATGCGACAGCCCATGACGAGTTCGAAACCCTGCCGGAGCTTTTCCACGAAAGGGCCCAGCGCCGAAAAGTCGTAGCTGTCGTCGGAGTCGCCCATGATGACCCAGCGTCCGCGGGCGGCCTCGATGCCGCCGCGCAGGGCGTTGCCGTAACCCTTGCGGGGGATGCGCACGACGCGCGCGCCGAGAAATTCCGCGATTTCAATGGAGCCGTCGGTGCTGCCGTTGTCGGCGATGACGACCTCGCCGCGCAGTCCAAGTTCGGCAAGGCTGCGCAGGCCTTTCTTGATGCAGGCGGCAATGGTCTCCGCCTCGTTGAGGCACGGCATCACGATGGTCAGGTCGAGCGGCTCTCTGGCCGCGGCGGGTGTTGATCGTGGGTCCGGGTTCATTGCGCGGACGAACGGTAATTTCTTTCCGGGCTTCGTCCAAGCATTTCGTTGGTCAGGAAACGCGGGAACGCCGCCGCAAGCCGAACGCGATCAGGCCGGTGAGGACGAGGGAGCTGAGCGACAGCATCACACCGAGCCGCAGATAGGTCGGGGTGTAATGCAGCGTGAGCGTCTGCGGGCCGGCGGGGATTTTCATTCGGGAAAAGAACGGCTCGACCTTTTCAACCGGAACGGATTGTCCGCCCACCGTGGCAGACCAGCCGGGATACCAGGTGTCGGTGCGGAGCAGATCAGCCGCCGGGCCGTCGCCGATGGCCAGCACGAGGGAGTTCATGGTTTCGCGCTCGATGCGAAGCTCCCGCGCGGAGCCGTCCGGCCATTGAAACCGGGCCAGACCGGGCGTCGGGTTCTTTTTCAGTTCACCGACCGGCGACTGCGGGACAAGGCTTTCGTAGAAGTAATCGGCCATTTGCGGCTTCAGCCGTTCGCGCATCTCTGACGTGGCGACGTCGAAGTTGTAGGGCTGGAGCGAGGAATAGCCGTGGACGTTGTGGACCTGGAAGTAATGCGACATCGCATTGGGATACAGGCGTTCCATGCTGATGCGGTAGGTTTCCGCGAGCCGGAAATGACCGGCGTTCAAAAGGTCAGCGACCCGTCGCGGCTCCGTGTCCGACGCCATCAACCGCTGCCAGAGCGCGACGGGCTGCACGGGAATGTAGCGCCGGGCAAACATCACCGGCGGGAGAAGATTCAGAATCAGCAAGGCCGGCAAAGCCCAGCGCTGACGACGCCACGCGGGTTTGAGGCAGACACCGGCGAGGAGGAGAATTCCCAGCGCGGCGAAAAGCGTCTCCGGATTTTTCAGCGAGACCTCGTTGGCGAAGTTGTGGATCTGGAATTCATGCAGCGCCTGGGCCTCCTGCATGCCGCTTGAAGTGCGGGCGACTTTGTCCTGCACCACCCGTTCGATGCGCGGGATGAACTTCGGATAAACCACCAGGCTCGCCACGTTCACCCCGACCACGACGACGCCGATGCCGACGGCAAGGAACCAGCCCAGCCGGCGCTTGGGCAGGTCATCGGCGAACAGGCGTTCCAATCCGAGCGCCGCCAAGGTGATGAGCCCGAGCAAACCCAGACCGGCGCTGCGGGTGTAGAAGATGTTCACGAACGGCGAGCAGGCAATGACGAGATAAGCGAGCATCAGCCAGACGGCGGTGCGACGCGCGGGAGACAGCTCGGTGCGGACCATCCCCCGCATTGCCAGAATGGCGGCAATCACAGCCACGCTGCCGGCGAACAGGTAGAACCCCATGTTGGAGGAATTAAAAAACTTGCCGAGATCAAGCGTCCGAAACGTGCCCAGGCTCCACGGGAAAAAAGTGGCGAAGGTGCCAATCCCGGCGATGGAGTTGGATTCCACCTTGAGGGCGATGACGCGGGTCCGCAGGGAGAACAGCTGAAGCTCATTCAAGATCGGCGGACCAACGAGCATCAGGCCGAGCACGCCCGAGACGGCGACGATGGGAAGCATCCGCTTCCAGTTCGCGAAGGAGAATCCGCCGTAGCCGAGCAGAATGGCACCGGCAAAGATCACGATGTAGGCCTGCGATTGGAGGTTGCCGGCATTGAACGCGCCGCCGACGGCCGCGATGCCGAGCGGAAAAGCCCACCAGCTTTTGCGGTGAAACCAGGCGTCCCACGCCAGCCAGATGAGCGGGTAGTAATTGAACTGCGCCTGAATCCACGGATGGCCGAAATGCAGCACGAAGCCGCCGGCGAATTCATAGGCCAGCGCGAGCAGCAGGGAAAGCGTTCCGGAAAAATTCCAATGACGCAGCAGGAGCAGCATCGCCAGCCCGCTGAAGACGTAGTTCAGAATGCGCGTCCAGTTGTAGGCCAGCTCGAAGGGCAGCGTCAGGTAGGCCAGCACGCGGATGGGTTCCGTGCCGTTGATGTGGGACTCGGCCAGCAAGGGTCGGCCCGAGCAGTTGTAGGGATCCCACCAGGGGATTTCACCGGAATGATAGGCGCGGTAGATGGAGGTCTGCACCGGCAGATCGTAGGTGACCTGGTCAATGATGAAATGGTTTGCCGGAATGCCGGTGGATTGCGGATCAACGAAGCGATATTTCGGCAGCACCGCCGGGAGAATGTCGAGTGGCGCCAGCAAGGCGTCGCCCCAGATTCCGCCGCGAAAGACGAAGAGACAGAGAACAACATTCGCGAGGAAAAACCACAGGAAGGGGCGGAAGGCTTGACCGGGGCGTCGAACTGGCGAAGGAGCGGCCATGCGGGTTCCAAGAGACGGTCAGCGCGACAGGAGGTTGTACTTCACGATGCACCGCAGCGCGCTGAAGCCGTCGCGCCAGCCGATCTTCTTGCCTTCGGCATAGGTGCGGCCGTGATAGGAGATGGGCACTTCGTAGATGCGGAGCTTGAGCCGGCTGACCTTGGCGGTGATTTCCGGCTCGAAGCCGAAGCGGTTTTCCTCGACCTGAATTTTCTGGAGCACCTCGCGGCGGAACAGCTTGTAGCAGGTTTCCATGTCCGTAAGGTTCAGGTCCGTCATCATGTTGGAGAACATGGTCAGGAACTTGTTGCCGAGGGAATGCCAGAAGTAGAGCACGCGGTGCGCGCCGGAGCCTTGAAACCGCGAGCCGAACACCACGTCAGCCCGGCCGGCCAGGATGGGTTCCAGCAGCAGAAAATACTCCGCCGGGTCGTATTCCATGTCGGCGTCCTGCACGATGACGTAGGGCGCGGTCACCTTGCTGAAGCCCGTGCGCAGGGCGGCGCCCTTGCCCTGGTTGACCTCGTGGTGGAAGAGCTTGATGCGCGGTTCCTGTTTGGCGAACTCCTGGAGAACCGACCAGCTCCTGTCCCGCGAGCAGTCGTCCACGACCACGATCTCCTGGACGGGCCGCTGCTCCAAAACCTGCTTCAAAACCTGCTGAATTGTAGCCTCCTCGTTGAAGACAGGCACCACCACGGAAAGACACGGCGAAATGTCGGCGTTGGAATTGAAACGAATCATAGTGAAGGAATGCTCCCGGAAAAGGCGACGGCCACTCGGCGCGCGAGTGGGAGATATCGAACCGGCCTGGGCAGCAAGGGCAGACGCATCTGGATGGCGGGAAGTATTCAGATTGGACGGTGCCGGTCAATTTCAAACCTCGCCGCCCCGTGTTCGTAAAACGAAAAGGCCGGCCCCGGAAAAGTTCCGAGGCCGGCGCAACATCAACCAACAACACTCTTATTGGTCACCGGGCGGCGGACCGGCCGGGCCTTCGTGGTCGGGACCGCCGCCGCGCGGCGGACGTCCGGGACCGCCCTGGCCCTGGCCGTTGCCCGGCCCCATGCCCTGCGGCATGAGTTCGTCCTGGGTGAGCTTGCCGTCGCCATTCTTGTCGAGCTTCTTCAAGGCGGCGGAGGCATTGGCAATTTCATCGGCGTCAATCACGCCGTCATGGTTCGCGTCGAGCGCGTTGATCAATGGCGGCACGGGACGACGGCCCCGCATGCCCTGACCACCCTGCCCGCCCGGACCTCCGGGGCCACCGGGACCGCCCTGGTCATTCATATTTTGCCGGCGATTCGGACGGGGACCGTCGCCGGTGCCGGTGTTGTTGTCCTGGGCGACGATGACCCATGCCGAGACGCCGAGGGCGAGCATGGCGACGACTGCTTTGCTGGTGGTTTTCATTTTATCTGTCCTTTCTTGGTTATGCCGCCGTTACGGCGGCGTTTGTTTCGATTGTTTCAGTGAATGGCTTCCAAAATTTCCTGCAGCTCGGCCGCGGGGAAAGGCTTTTTGATCAGTCCGCAGAATCCCCAGACCTCCGCCTGCGCGTCGGTGATGGTGGCCTGGCCCGAGACGAGCAGCACCTGCAGCCCCGGCTTGAGCGAATGCAGCCGGCGGCAAAACTCCGCGCCGTTCATGCCCGGCATTTCAAAGTCCGTCAGCACGAACTGATAAGCGTCCGGCGTCGCCGTAAAGGCCGCCAGCGCCTCCGGGGCGGATGAAAAACTCTGCACCTCACAACGCCCGACCGACTCCAGCAAGGCGTGCATGAACTCCCGCATGCCTTCGTCGTCATCCACAATCATCCAGACCTTTTCGGCCGGACCACTCGTTGTGAATTCATTTTTCATGATGCGACTTTAGCCAAACGAACCTTAAGCCAGCGTGAAGACCGAAAAATCTTTCAGCGAATTAAAGCTGCCCTGCATCGGCGGACGCGGACCAAACGGAGGCGGACCGGGACGACGCTGCGGGCCGCCGGGAAATCCCGGACGCATACCACCCGGACCACGGCGCAAAAAGCTGGCGTCGGGCGTGCCGTGAAACTGGCGCGGGATGAAAGGCCAGTCTTCCGTCAGCACGTAGTAATAGGTGCCGCCGGGAAATTCCGGTGTCGGGCCGAACCGCCCGTTGCACTCGTCCAGGTCCCCCGCCCCTTTCACAAATTCATAATCCGCGACAAATGTTCCGTCGTAGTTGCCGCCGGGTCCCGAGGGCCGGACGCCTTGCTTGACGCGATATGACGAGCTGAGTTTCTTGAGCGCGCTGTTCGTTCTAGTGGCGTCGGCGAAGCCCCACGGACCGTAGATAGGAAATCCGTCGGCGGCCCAGCCCACCAAGGCCACCTTGGGTTTGCCGCCGGTCAACCGGCTCAACAGCCCCGTGGGAATGGCGTGGTAATGATAAGCGCCCGTCGGCTGAACATGGGCGTTGCTGGCATCCACCCCGAGATTGATCGCGCCGGCCAGCGGCTCGTATTGCCATTCGCGGTCGCCGTTCCACCATTCCGCCGCGCCGGGGTCGAACACCACGCCGTTCACCGCGATGCCGAACAAACCCAGCGCGAAGGACGACGTCGTCGCGGCGGCCTGGGGATGGAGCGGGACGCGGAAGTTGTAATTCTGCGCGGAGATGCGGTTGGGATTGTTGCGATTGGGAAACTGGCCGGCGACATGATCCGGCAGACCGTTCGCGCGAATTACCCGGTAATCGCCTTCAACCGTGATGCTGACGCGGTTGGTCTCCGACGGAGTAGCGCCGGTGAATCCAGCCGCGCTGGCCAGGTCAAATCCGGCCGACGCGTCATGACCGGGATGCGCCACACCTTTGACAGTCATCAACGCCAGGCAGGCACCGCCGGTGAGGACATGGGTCATTTTCATGACCACACCTTACGCGAGGCCACCTTAAGGGAAGGTTAAGCTAACGGCCGTCAGCAGATTTCTTTTCCCGAAATTGTTCGTCGGTCAAAGTTTTCAGAAACGCCACCAGCGCCGCCTGATCTTCCGGGCTCAAATGCAAACCCTCGGCGGGATGCTTGGCCAGATTCGGGTCCAGCGTCGCCGTGCGTTGCAGCCCGTGATCGTAATGCGCGACGACTTCCTCCAGCGTTTGGAAGTGTCCGTCGTGAAAGTAAGGCCCGGTGAGCGCGACATTGCGCAGGCTGGGCGTGGAGAACTTGCCGCGATCCGATTCCAGGCCCGTCACGCGCATTCGGCCGGTGTCGGCGGGATTCAGTTCCGCGCCGTTGTTGTGAAACTGGTGGTCACTGAACAACGCGCCGCCGTGGCAATGAAAGCAGTCCGCGCCGAACTGTCCACGCCGTGGATCATATTCGGTCATGAAGAGTTCAAACCCGCGCTGCTCTGCCGCGGTCAGCGTGGCTTCACCACGGAAGGCGCGGTCGAACTTGGAATCAAAGCTGGTCAACGTCAGCACGAACGCTTCGAGGGCGAGGCTGATCTTTGCGACGGAAATCTCCGGCGACCCAAACGCGGCGGTGAACCAGGCGGCGTAGTTCGTCGGCGAATGGCCTTTGCCGCCACGACTCAACTTGCTGACCACGTTCGTCAGCGACTCGGCCATCTCCAGATGATCCTGGATGGGCATCAGCGCTTGGGCGCGCAGGGACGGCGCGCGGCCGTCCCAGAAGAACGAACCTTTCCAGGCGAGATTGAACAAGGGCATGGCGTTGCGGGTTCCGACCTGGCCACGCACGCCGATGCTGTATCTGCGCGGATCAGCGAAAGCGTGCCGGACATCGTGACACGAAGCGCAGGAGATGGAATTGTCCTTCGAGAGTCGCGGATCATGAAACAACTTCTCGCCCAGCCTCACCCGCTCCTCGGTCAGCGGATTGTCCCTCGGCAGATCGGGAATGGGAAACGTGGCGCTCATTGCGAACCGATACGGTGTGAACTTCTCCGGCAGATAAAGCGGCTTCGCGACGATGGTTTTTACCGGAGAGGCAGCCGCAGACATCACGCGTTGCAGGCGAAAGGCGCCGGGCAGATTGGCGGCGATGGCGGCGGACACCGGATCACCGTCGCGCGAATGAGTCGAGGAGCCTTGCGCCGCAAACGACATTGGACGTGGAGCATTCAGCACGCTGCCCACGTCGAAATCCAATTCCAACCGAAGATCGTTGGTGAGCGACAAACTCGCCGGCAGCGTGACGCAGACGCGGTTGGTGTCGCGGGCAAAATGATAAGACCAGCCGTCGATTGCGCCCGAGGGATTTCGCCAGAGACCTTCCATGGCAAGGAAGATGTAGCCGCCCTGCCAGTTCCAGTGCAGGCCGTTGAGGTTGGGGTTCAACGGATGCCGGGCGGGATATGGGGCCGGGTCGGCGTGGTTGAGTGTTTGGTCCAGACCGACGTGAAAGCGCAGGCTGCGGTATTCACCACCGGCGACGGGGGCGAGCCGATGCGTGGTGCGGTCGCGTTCGAGATCAAACCACGCGACGTCGTTGGTCAACTCCAGCCAGGAACCGTCCGGACGTTGCAGCGCAAACCCGGACAGCAAAAAGCTGACACGCATGACGGAGAGATTTTCCCGGGCCGAGTTTTCGTAGCGAATCGAATCGGCCTGGATGGGTTCGCCGGAAAATTTCGGCGTGACGCGGAGTTCCAACTCTGCCCCGAGCACCGCCAGCCGGCCACAACCGAAGATGCCGATGAGCAGCATCCCGGCGGCGAGGCGGATTGGAGAAAGCCATTTCATCGGGCTGGCCGTGACAGTATCGGAGCGCGGGCCGGAGCGACACACGATTTACACCCCGGCCCGCCTGTTGGTCCCGGCGGGACCAATCGAGGTTTAAGGATTGATGGTGAAACCGTTCACGAACTGGAACGACGGAATGCTGAACTGCACCGTCACGGTCTGGGCGCCGAGAGTGGCGTTGGCGGGAATGTTGAACGTCGCCAGCACGGTGCCCGAAGTCTGGTAGGACGTGCTCACGGCGGTGAGCGAACCCATCGTGACGCTGGTGATTGGTGCGTTGGCCGGCGGCGACGGCGGCGTCCCCGGCAAGGTGATGGTCAGGGTGATATTGGTTCCCGATCCACGGCTGACGCTGCCGCCGGGAACGGCGAAGGTCGTCCCGCCGGTGCCGCTCGTGCCGCTCACCGGATCGTAGGCGGCGAGATCGGTCATCGCCACGCGGTAGAAGCGCTGCGCGTCGGCGGAATTATTCGTGTATGCCCCGGAGTTCAACGAGGCCGCCAGCCCAGTGGCGTTGGTCGTCCACGTGGTCAAGTTGGTGGAGGACTCAACCCGATACGTGCCGCCTTCAACCGCGCTCCACGTCAAGGTCACCACGTTGTTCTTGGCGGCCGGGCGGTTGAGCAGGGCCGAAGCCTTGGGTCCGCCGAGGAAATTGGTCGTCACGGTTTCGGCCAGCGTGGTCACGCTCGCGCCGTTGGGGCTGCCATAGAATGCGCGGCCAATGTTGTAAGGATAGGTCGGCACCCCGTTGCTGCTGATGCTGACGAAGTAGGCATAGGTGCCGCCGGGAAATTCCGGTGTCACGCACCAGCGTCCGTTGTATTCGTCGAGATCAAAGTCCACCCCCTGCACCTTGCCGAGGTCGCCGAGGTAGTCATTGTCCTCCATGTAACGACCCAGCGGATAGGTCGTGCTGACGGTCGGTCCGGTCTGCGCGGCAGCAACGCCGTAAACGCGAACGGCCCATTGGGGAATGTTCGTGCGGCCGACCAGCGTCAGGTTTTGGGTTCCGTTCTGGCCGTTGCGCAGCACGTAGCCGCTGACCATGCGCCGAATCCCGCTCGCGGAATTGCTCGCGCTGGCATAGCCATACGGGCCATAGACGGGAAAACCGTCGCGCACCCAGCCGAGAATCGGCGAGTGTTTTGCGACCACGTTCGTGCTTTCGCTGTAGGTCTTGGTCGCTGAATTAAAATCGACGTGGTCGCCAAGCAGATAACGGAGCGCGATCGGGTTCGCGTGATAATGATGCTGGCCGGTCTGCTCCTGATGGGCGTAGCCCGGATCGAAGGTGACGCCTTCGTTCACGTAGGCTTCGCGGTTCCAGTAGCCGGTGCCGCTTCCCGATTCCGCCGAACCGGTCCACACGAAGCCGTCGCGGGAATCAAACATCGCGATGCCATCCACGAAATAGCCGATCGCGCCAAGAGCCGTCAGCGTCTTCGAGGCCGGCACGCTTGGCGTGCGCGGAAAACGATAGAAGACTTTTTGGTTCACCGGATAATTGGGAAACGCCTGGGCATGGCCGGCATCAAGATACCACGGCCCCATGACGTGGCTGCCGAGACCGGTGCTGCGGATGTAAACCCAGCTCGTTGAGGAATAAATCTCCTGCACCCCCGCGTAGGCCGGCAGCGATTGGGTTTGTGAACCGTTGCTCCAGGTCGTCGCCGCCGTGCCGGCGGACTTGGCGGCGTCGGTGGTGTAGAGGCGGGCGTACTTGCCGGAGTTGGCGGTGAACCATGAATCAATATAGGGATCGGCCGAGGCGCTGCGGATGGTGCCGGCCAAGACCACCAGGGCGGCGATGGCTCCTTGAAGTTGGTTTGTTTTCATGGCGCGACCTTACGCATCCAAACCTTAAGCAAACGTTAAGTCGGACACTTTTTGCGCACCGCTGCGCAAATTATTTTCAGCGCATGGCGGAGCGAAACCACGGAAACCCTTTCTTCATCTCGGCTTAAGGTGGCATCTGGAAGGATGACGCGCGCGCCTGTCTGTGTTAACAATGGCGCGCACCGAATGAGAATCCTGGTCGTGGAAGACGAACCTGATTTGCTCGCCAGCCTGGCCCGGGCTTTGCGCGAGGAAGGTTACGCCGTAGACACCGCCAACGACGGCGAGGCCGGGCTGTTCAACGCGGAGAGCTATGACTACGACGCCATCGTGCTCGACGTCATGCTGCCCAAGCTGGATGGCTGGGAAATCCTTCGCCGCCTCCGCCAGCAGAAGAAAACCCCCGTGCTGATGCTCACCGCAAAGGACCAGTCGCGCGACCGCGTGAAGGGACTCGACACCGGGGCCGACGATTACGTGGTGAAGCCGTTTGATCTGGAGGAGCTGTTCGCCCGTCTCCGCGCCCTGATCCGCCGCAGCGCCAACAAGACCACCAACACCATCGCCATCGGCGATGTCGCCGTCGATCTGGCGGCCCGGCATGTTTTGATGGGCGGCAAGCCGGTGGAACTCACCGCCCGCGAATATGCGCTGGTGGAATTCCTCGCCCTGCACCGCGGGGAAGTCGTCACCCGCACCCAGCTTTATGAGCATCTCTTTGACGAGGATGACAGCACGCTGTCGAACCTCCTCGACGTCCATGTCTCCAACGTCCGCAAGAAACTCGGCGCCGAGTTCATCACCACCCGGCGCGGCCACGGCTATTGCATCGAATGATCCTGAACTCCATCAAATGGCGGCTGCAGCTCTGGTATGGCTTCATCCTGGTCGCCGTCCTTGTGGGTTTCGGCGTGACGGCGTATCAACTGGAGCGCGGCCGTCAAATGCGGCGCATCGACGGCGAACTGCAACGGCGGCTGAATCCGCTGGCGAGCGTCCTGCGACAGCCCCCCCGCGGGCGCCTGCCGGACAATCCGCAAAACGATGAACCTCCCCTGCAGTTCCGTCCACAGCGGCAACCCCGTCCCGAAGATGCCCCGGAGGACATGCTGCAGGCGCCACGTTCCTTTCATATCCCGCCGCAGGTCGAGGCCTTGTTCAACGTGGATGACACCAACGGATTTTACTTTGTCGTCTGGACCCGCGACACCAACGTGCTCGCCCGTTCGGAAAATGCGCCGTTGGAAGTCCCCGTGCCCACGGGACCGCGTCCGGCATTTCAACCCAACTCGCCGCGCGAACTCCGGCAGTTCACCCGTGCCCTGCCCGAGCCGCAGCCGCCTCGATCACGGGGCGACGCGCGGGAGGCTTTCCTCATCACGCCGCCGGGAGAAGTCATCCTGGTCGGCCGCCTAATTGGGTCCGAGCGAAAAGATCTTCGGGTCGTGGCCGTCACCTTGATGGCGGTGGGCGGCGGCATCCTGTTGCTCGGACTGGCGGGCGGGTGGTGGATCGCGAGCCGGGCGATGCGCCCCATCCGGGACATCAGTGAAACGGCGGTAAAGATTTCCGCCGGCGATCTGGCCCAGCGCATTGCCACGCAGGAGACGGAAAGCGAACTCGGCCAACTGGCGGGCGTGCTCAACTCCACCTTCGCCCGTCTGGAAGCCGCTTTCGCGCAGCAGCAGCAGTTCACCTCGGACGCCGCCCATGAATTGCGCACGCCGGTTTCCGTCATGCTCACCCAGACTCAGGGCACACTGAACCGCGAACGCTCCGCCGCCGAATACCGCGAGACGCTCGAATCCTGCCAGCGCGCCGCGCAACGGATGCGCCGCCTGATCGAATCGCTGCTCGCCCTGGCGCGGCTGGATGCCGGACAGGAAACGATGCAGCGCCGGCCGTTTGATCTTTCCCAGACCGTCCGTGAAAGCATCGACGCCTTGCAACCGATGGCCAATGAACGGCCCGTGACCATCGCGGCCGAACTGGAAGCCACCCGCTGCGTGGGCGATGCCGAACGGCTCGCGCAGGTCGTCACCAACCTCCTGACCAACGCCATCCAGCACAACCAGCCCGGCGGCCAGGTTCGCGTGACGCTGCGCGGCCAGAATGGTTTGGCGACGTTGACCGTGGCCGACACGGGCGCGGGGATTTCGGCTGAAGATTTGCCGAGAGTCTTTGAACGTTTTTATCGCGCGGACAAGTCGCGTTCGACCGGCGGCAACGGTCTGGGTCTTTCCATTACGAAAGCCATCGTCGAAGCGCACAGCGGAACCATTGAAGTCGCCAGCGAACCCGGCGTCGGCTCCACCTTCACCGTGCAACTGCCCGCCGCTACTTCAGCAGCGTGAGTCCAATCACGCCCGCCACGGCAATGACGCCGCCGAAGATGGCGCGCTTTGTCACCCGTTCCTTCTCGAAAAAGTGCGCCAGCGGAATCACGGCCAGCGGCGTCGTCGCGACGATGGGTAGCACAATGTTCGTCGGCGAGGACATCAAGGCCCATTGATAGCACGCCACGCCGAAGCAGGGGCCGGCGAGGGAATTTCCAATCAGCCACGGCCAGGCTTTGGGCCAGTCGGCCTTGCGGCCGCCATCCAGCGGCTTGTGCGCGAGCTTCAGCCACACAAAAAAAATGGCGCTCACCAAAAGACCGCCGAGCATTCTCTGATAGGCGGCGTTCACGCCGTCGCCCACGCCATGAAACGCCTCCCCGGCGTCGGCGGCCACCTTGAAGGCCTTGCGGCTCAACACGGCACCGCCAGCCTGACCCACGGCGGCAAGAAATCCGAAAAAGATTCCGGCCGTCAGTCCGTGCGTGGGCTGGTCTTCGCCCTTGCCCGGCATGAGCGCGACGCCGACGCCGGCCAGAATGGCGGCCCCGCAAACGGCCTGCCCGAAGGTCGGTGCATGACCAAGCCATAACCATTCCATCAACGCCCCGAGAGGCGCCGCCAGGCATTGCACCATGACCATGGAACGACGTGAACCCAGCCGTGGATAAGTCTGAAACAACGCGAGGTCGCCGACGCCAAAGCCGACGCAGCCGCTCAGGAACAAAATGGGGAACGCCTTGCCGCTGATGCCGAAGCCGAAGAGATGCGACCAGATGCCGAAGAGGATTGAGCAGAGGATCAGCCGGCTGAGGTTCGCCATCGTCCCGGGCAGATGCCGCGAGACCTGCCGCCCGAAGATGGCGGAGAACGAAAAGAACAGGGTCGTGAGCAGCGAGGCAAACATCGGGGCCGGAGTGTGCGGATTTTGCCAGCGATGTGAAAACAAAAATTGTTCACCACGGCGACCGGCAAATTAAAAACCAATTCCGCGTCGCTGCGGTGATGGGCGCATCCCGAAACTGCCCTACTTGTCCCGAAGGGACAAAACTTGAATAGCCGTGGGCAACAGCCCACGGTTCAGCCGAAAACACCTTCGACCCCTTCGGGGTCGCACCTTTCGCTGCGTCTCACCGTGGGTTGCCACCCACGGCTATTCAGGTTTGGCCGCTGCGCGGCCAGCGCCTCGCTATTCCCCTTCTCTTTTGCACCCTGTCCACGTAACCTCCGCACCGCATTATGGAACGATTGCCCGGATTTCGTGATTTTTATCCTGAACCGCTGCCGCACACCGACGTGTGGAGCGCCGACGCCCGCCAATACATCTTCGACAAATGGCGCACCACCGCCCGCCGCTACGGCTTTCGTGAATACGACGGCCCGCCGCTCGAACCGCTCGAACTTTACACCACGAAGAGCGGCGCGGAAATCATTGGCCAAATCTACAATTTTGTGGACAAAGGCGAACGCGAAGTTTCGCTACGACCGGAAATGACCCCGACGCTCGCGCGCATGGTCGCCGCGCACGAACGCAATTACAAAAAGCCCATCAAGTGGTTTGCCATTCCGCAACTGTTCCGTTACGAACGACCGGGCAAAGGCCGACTCCGCGAACATTTTCAGTTCAACGCCGATCTCATCGGTGAAACCGATCCGGCGGCGGACGCGGAACTGATCGCGCTGCTGATCGACACGCTGCGGTCGTTCGGCCTGACCGCGGAGGATTTTGTCATCCGCCTCAGCAGCCGCAACGCGTGGCAGGACTTTTTCCGCAACGGCGGCGGTGATGCCGCCCACGAGTATGATTTCTTCCAGGTCATTGACAAGCTGGAGCGGACCGCGCCGGAGGAGAGCGAAAAGAAACTGTCGGCCATGAAGTTTTCGCTCGCGGCGGTCAACGACTTCATCCAGCGCGGCCAGCCGACGGCGGAGCTTCAGGCCATTATCGACAATCTCGCCGCGCGCGGGCTGGCGGAGTTTGTGAAGATTGACTACCAGGTCATCCGCGGCCTGGCCTACTACACCGGCGTGGTGTTCGAGGCCTTTGACCGCAGGGGCGAATTCCGCGCCATCGCCGGCGGCGGACGCTACGACAACCTCGTGAAGCTCATCAGCGGCGGCAAGGTGAACCTCCCCGCGCTCGGCTTCGGCATGGGCGACGTCGTGCTGCTCGAACTGCTGAAGGTCCGGAAGCTTCTGCCCGCGTTCGATTCCAACGTCGATGTCTTCGTCATGATCGAGGACGAATCGCTGCGCGCCGCATCGCTCAAGCTCGTGCAAAGCCTCCGGAACATCGGGCTGGCCGTGGAGTTTTCCCTGACCGCCGCCAAGCCGGACAAGCAGTTCAAGCGCGCCCAGGAACTCAAGGCGGCGCACACGGCGAAGATGGACAGCCAGGATTACGTCCGTCTGCGCAACCTCAAAACGCGCGAAGAAGTCGTCACCGGCGTCAACGACGCCATCAATCATCTGCGGTGAGCGAGACCGTCATCCGACCGTTGCGGGAACCTGCCGAGGCGCGCCTCTGCGCGGCCTTCCTCAGCGCGTCGGAGCCGTGGATCACCCTTGGCATCACGGCGGAGATGGCCTACGAGCGGCTGATGGATTCCACCCGGGAAGTTCATCTGGCGTTCCACGAAGAAAGGATCGCCGGAGTGTTGTCGCTGTTCCTTGCCGGACCGTTGAACGGCTACATCCAACTGCTCGCGGTGGCGCCGGAGTTTCGGCGACGCGGCATTGGCCGTCGCCTGGTGGCGTTCGCCGAGGATCGGATTTTCCCGCACAGCCCGAATGTGTTCCTGTGCGTGTCGTCGTTCAACCACGAGGCGCAGGCGCTTTACGCGCGGCTCGGCTATGAACGGGTGGGCGAGCTTCCCGACTTTGTGGTGAAGGGCCATTCGGAAATCCTGCTGCGCAAAACGCGCGGACCGCTGCTGGGATATCCGCCGGTCAGCGCTTGAGAAACTTCGCCACCGCCTCGGTGCGCGTGCGGACCTGGAGTTTTTCGTAGATGCGACGGATGTAGGTGTGGACGGTTTCGTAACCGATGCCGAGCTTCTCGGAAATTTCCTTGTAGATCAGCCCTTCGCTCAGCAACTGCAGCACCTGCTGTTCGCGTTCGGAAAGATTCTCCGTCTCCTGCGCCGCCGCCTGGGTGCGCTGAAAGGACTGCACGACCTTGCGGGCAATGTGCGTGGTCATGGGCGAGCCGCCGCGATGGACATCGCGGATGGCTTCCAGCAACTGGGCCTGCGGCGTGCGCTTGAGCATGTAGCCGGAGGCGCCGACGGCCAGCGCGTTGAAGATGTTGTCGGTGTCCTCGTAAACGGTCAGCATCATCACCTGCACATTGGGCAGCACCTGTTTCAACTGCCGGACACATTCCACGCCGTTCATGCCGGGGAGATTGATGTCCATGAGCACGACCTCGGGCTTGATGTTCGGCAGATCCTTGAGCGCGTCCTCGGCGTTGCCGTAATCGCTGAGACACTTGAAACCCTCGGCGCGGTTCAGCACGCGGGCCAAGGTGCCGCGGAGTTTGTCGTTGTCTTCGACGATGGATACGGTGATCGGCATGCGGATGAATCGGCGGCGAACTGTTTCGCCCGCCGTGGTGATTATCAGAGTTCGCCCGATGCGCCAACTACTATCTCGAAAGCCCGCGCCGCCGCTTTACTTTGCCACCCGTTCCATGAATCATCGCCGCGCGAAATGAAATCCGCCGACGTTCAACCCTCCCTCTCCGCGTGGTCATGCGTCCTGCTTGCCGCGCTGGCGCTGGCGGGCGTCTCCTGCAAAGGCTACACCTCACGGCAGATTTCAAATCCCGGCCCGGCCGTCGCGCGACTCCAAAGCGGCGGCAGCCTCAAGGCCGAGGCGGACCAACTCGCTCTGCCCTTGTTGAAGCGTCACGAAATCCACAGCATGGCCGTCGGCGTGTTGAAGGCAGACGGCGGCGTGGAAACTTTTGGTTACGGCGGCAATCCCGTGCCGGGGCCGGACACGCTGTTTGAAATCGGCTCCATCACCAAGGTGTTCGTCGCGAGTGTCTTTGTCATCCTGGTCGATGAGGGAAAGCTCCACTACGACGACACCATCCGCAGCATCCTGCCGCCGGAGGTGAAGGTGAACCAACTCGTCGGCGACCTGACCCTGCGCGAGCTCGCGCTGCACACCGCCGGGCTTTCCCGGCAGCCCGACACCCTGCAGCAGTTGCGGTATTACATCGACTTCGCCTTCGCCGGCCGCAATCCCTACGAATACATCGACAAGCCCTATCTCTACCGCTACCTGCATACTCTTTACGTCGAGAAGCCCGAGGATCGCCGCTACGAATACTCCAACATCGGCTACGGCGTGCTGGCGCATCTGATTGAATTGAAGACCGGCAAATCCCTGCCCGAACTGGTGCAGGAAAAAATCTGCGGGCCGTTGAATCTCCGCGACACGGGCTTCACCTGGACCGAGGAGCAACGACGTCGCGCCGCCCCGCCGCACGTGGGCGACGCCCCTCAGTTTCTGCGACGCAACCGCGCCATCCGCGACTGGGACATGGGCGAAATCATGCGGGCCTCCGGCGGAATGCACTCCACCATTCACGACCTGCTGATCTTTGCGCAGTCGAATCTCGGCCTCAGCGGGCTGGCCCTCGACCGGCAGCTTGCGCTGACGCATCAGATTGCTTTCCACGCCCCGGAGGAGGACATCTCGCCCGGCTGGATGATCAACCACTATCCAGAATGGAACAGCAACCTGATGTTCATGAACGGAATTCTGTCGGGCTACAGCGCCTATCTCGGCATGGACACGGACAAGCAGGTGGCGGTCGCCGTGCTGGTCTCGAACTTCAACTGGGTGGACAAGGTCGGCCACAACCTGCTGCTGCGGGTGGCGGCGAGTTCTCCAGTTGCCAAAACGCCTATTCCCCAAAATTACTGACCGTCGGCACCGCCAAAAAGAAACCGGGTGACTTCTCGCGAAATCACCCGGCCGGTCAAAGCTGACGGCTTACTTGGAATAGCGCACCGCCACTCCGGTCGCCCAGAGATGTCCGTCCTGATCGATGCCGCTGTTGATAATGTAAACGGCATCTGCGCCGAGGGCCGACGCCTTGGCACGAAAGGCATTGTGCATCGTCGCCGTCTGCTTGGGCTTGAACTTCGCGGCGGAGACGGCGCCCAGTTCGATGAATTCCCGCGCCGGCTTGGTCATCAGGATTTCCACGTTGTTCGGATTGGTTGGATCGTAATGACCCTTGCCGGTCTTGGTGACGTCCGTGGTGGCACAGCCGGCGAGCAACGCCACGCCGAGTAGGATGGATAGGTTTTTTAGTTTCATGGTTTTTTGTATTTGATGGCGGTTCCGGTGACGCGGGAATAGCTGTCGTTCATCATGCGCTTCTCATCGACCCATTCCGTTCGGGTGCTGTAGTAACCGCCCAGAAAGCTGACGATGACGGCGTCTGCGCCAATCTTGGCCGCCTGCCGTTGCATGGTGGAGGCGCTGGCATTGCGGGCCTGAAGATCGGCGATGACGTCGTAGGGTCGCGACGGATTTTTGAAAAGGACCTCGACTTCCTTGGTGGGCCGGGGTGGATACCGGACATCGGCGTAATACTGGTTGGCGACGTCGGAAGCGCAGCCGGATTGTAAAAGGACTGCGCCCAGTAAAAAGAGCAACGGCAGGTAACGCCCCAAGCTCTGCGCATGGTTAACGAACCAACCGTTTACAGAGCAAAGCAATGACAGAAGAAACTCGAACCGACAGTTTAGTTGATAACGATTAGATTGCGTTGCTGGTTTCTCAGGAGGTGTCATATCTCAATCTCCAATATCTGCGCCAGTTTGAATAATAAGCACTTCTTTCGGCTTCTCTGTAATCCAAAAATAAACAGCTAGACCGACAAATGTTGCGTGAAAACTCCAAATGACAATGGCAATAGTGACGCCAATCCACTCGTCTGGGGCGCGGCTTTCTCTAAAAAACATCACACCAAGAAGTGAAAACACAAACCAAACCGAAGCGAGCACAGTAAACAGGTGTGCCTTCGCCTTAATCACCATCGTCTTCGGCGCGCTCCCATAGATGATATATTTCAAAAAGCGCATACAACGACACCTAACATTCTAATTGGATTTTAAGGACCTTGAACGACTGTGCCCTGGAGTTCATATGAAGGCGAGATTATGCCGACGCCGGACGCTGTCAACCGCGATTTGATTCAATCACAGCTTCACGAATGGAGCGGTTAACTGCACCAGCGTCCCTTTCTTTGCCGGCGCGGGGCCAATGGCAAAAATCCCGCCCACATCTTCCATCCGCTTCCGCAAGTTGCCCATGCCGCTGCGGCCGGTTTTCTTCGGCGCGTTGTCAATGCCCCGGCCGTCGTCCTCGATTTCCAAGGTAAACTTCCCGGCATCGAGCCGCAGCCGGATGCTCACCGCCGAGGCCTGCGCGTGCTTGACGACGTTGTTGACGGATTCCTTGAAGGCGAGGAAGACGTTGTGCCGGACTTCCGGCGCGATGTCCACGGCGGGCAACTGCGCGGGAACCTCGAAGCGATGGCGGATGCCGGCGAGTTCGAGATATTCCTGGGCATACTTGC
>JAXMHO010000007.1:0-131080 GCA_046346715.1 Verrucomicrobiota bacterium | reverse complement strand
AAGCCGTGCCGAGAATGTAATGGGTGCTGCGGATGTTCGTCACCCAATCGCGCATGGCTTCGTTGACGGCTTCCTTCAAGGTCTTCTGTCCCGCATGCACCGGCACCACTTCGGAGCCGAGCATCTTCATGCGGTAAACGTTCAGCTCCTGCCGCGCGCAATCCACCGCGCCCATGTAGATGATGCATTTCATCCCGAACATCGCGGCCACCGTAGCGGTGGCCACGCCGTGTTGCCCCGCACCGGTCTCGGCGATGATGCGGGTTTTGCCCATGCGCTTGGCCAAGAGGATTTGGCCCATGGCGTTGTTGATCTTGTGCGCGCCGGTGTGGTTGAGGTCTTCGCGTTTGAGATAAATTTTTGCGCCACCGAGTTCTTTGGTGAGACGTTCGGCAAAATAGAGCGGCGAGGGGCGGCCGATGAATTCAGTGAGGTAGTAGGAGAGTTCCTTTTGGAACGCAGGGTCGTGCTGCGCGCGGAAGTATTCGGCTTCCAGTTCCTGAAGCGGGTGCATCAGGGTCTCGGGCACGTAACGTCCGCCAAAGGGACCGAAATGGCCATGGGCATCGGGTAAATTCAAATCGGCAACAGCACTCATGGCGTAATTCTCACGCAAAGGTGTCCCGACGCAAAGCGAAATTGCAATGCGGCCGGGTTGATGGGAGGCCTTTCTTAGCCGGGACGTTGCAGCACTTTGATCTTGGGCAGCCATTCCGGATGCCGGTCAAACTGATGCAGCACGGGGATGATTCTTCCGTCGGGCTGGGTCAGGTAGCCTTCGGAATTCAGCTGTAAATCGTCGCCGGACATGATGGCCATCGTGAGAACGGCCGAGGAACCGTTGGGATGCTGGAACACCTGCTGGCCGCGATAGGTGCGGACCGCCATGTTGAAGATTCCCTGGTCAATGCCCTCCGAGTCCAGCTGGCGTGCTTCCGTGCAGGTGCGGCAAAAGTGCTGGAGAAAATCCTGCAACGACGGAAGGTCGCCCAAAATCGTGCCCGCACAAAGAATGGGCAGGGAACCCAGTTGGCGGAAGCCGTCCTCACCAAAGGCCCTCCGCACCCAATCGGCATTGATGGGGCGGGACGAAATGGTGTGGCTGGCGTCCTCCGCAAACACATGCAAGCCCCGCGGCCAGTCGGCATCGAAAGGGTTTTTCTGAAACACCACGTCCCGGATATCGGTCAGCAGCACGCGCCGATAACGGCTGGCGTTGTTCTCAAGAAAACGCTGGTAGAGAAAAAAGCGCCGGCTTCCAAGCGGGGCGATGCAGGGCAGGAGCTTGAGTTTGACCGCCTGCGGGAGGCGACGCAGCGTTGGCCAATGGCGCATCCAGCGGTCTGAGCCGCCCAGTCGCGGGCAGTTCAAGGGCCGGGTCAGCACTCCATGGGAACGGATTTCCGCCTCAGTTGCTTCGGACAGTCCGCCGGTGAAGAGAACCAGGTCGCCGGTGAAACCTGTCTGGCGCAGTGACTCGACGAACGGCGCGATTTTCTGCCAGGGATAACCGTGGTTGCATCCGATAACCAAGTCCGGCTTTTCCCTGGGAGTCATGGTCAAACGGTGGCCTTCGCGGCGGCTATGAAATTGCGGACCTTGGCGGAATCCTTTTTGCCGGGCGCGGATTCCACGCCGCTGGAAACGTCCACGGCGAAGGGTTGCACCTGCTTGACGGCCGCGGCCACGTTGGCGGGGGTGAGTCCGCCCGCGAGAAAAATGGGACGCCCAAACTTCCGGGCCTCGATGGCGAGGTTCCAGTTGAATTGTTCGCCGGTGCCGCCCAGTCCGTTTGCCGAATAGGCGTCGAGCAGATAGGCGTCCGTGGAAAATTTCGGCAGCTCCTCCAGCGACTGGGCGTCCTTGATGCGAAAGGCCTTCATGCTCATCGCGCCAAACTGCGAGCAGAACTCGGATGTTTCGTCGCCATGAAACTGCAGCAGGGTGACGCCGCAGTCGGCGATGGCGCGGAGCACCAGGTCTTCGGAGGGATTGACGAACACGCCGACGCGCACCACGAACGGCGGCAGCGCCGCAGAGATGGCGGCGGCGGTTTCGATGGAAACATGCCGCGGACTTTTGTCATACAACATCAAGCCGATCATGTCCGCGCCGGCTTCGGCGGCGGCGAGGCCGTCGGCGATGCTGGTGATGCCGCAAATTTTGACTTTGGTGCTCATCGGGCGCGTTGAGCATGGCATTGACGACGGGGATTCTCAACCGCGTTCAACTTGTAAGCGCGGTGGCGGTTGCTTATGCTGCGGTGGTTCAGGCTCCCATAGCTCAAATGGATAGAGCGGCGGTTTCCTAAACCGTTGATCCCTGTTCAATTCAGGGTGGGAGCGCCATCGGCCTCCCCGGTCTATTCAACCGCCGCTCCATTCGTCAAGACAGACTGGTCAGGAGCTTTTGCAGTTCAGCTTTTTTGGCTTCAATCGCTGGCCGGAACACGTTCGCGCCATACTTCTCAATAACGGCGTTCACCAGTTCGGACACGTTCAAGCCGAGCTTGTCTGCATCTTCAATCATCACCAGCGTCTTGCCTTTGGGCCGGAATCCTCTGGACCGGCCAGCTTTTTCTACTGTCATAAGGCCTCCGCTGTTAACTGTTGACGGTAATCCCATAACACATTGACGGAAGTGCTCAAGCAACATCCTGCAACATTTTGCAAGAATGATGTTGACTGTGCACAGTGCTCCGGGCACAGTGGCGACGCAACGCGGGAAAATACGGAAGAACCACCGGAGTTTTCCCAAGTCACCAAAACCATGAACCTAAAGCCTATCACCATCAAAACCGTCGTCAGCCGCGTCAATCGCGTGCTGGCTCGCTCCGAACGGAGCATCCGGGACGACATGGCCGCGCTTGGCATCGCCAACGTCGGCCAGCGTCAACGCCCCCAACGTTACCCCCATGACACCGCTGAACGGGTGCTCTCCCGCCTCGGCATGTCCGCCACCGTCGGGGGTGCCAAGTGAATCCCAACATCCTCACCCCGCAACGCGGCGCCGAGTCACAAGACCCCTTCGAGGCCGCGCTTCGGTCGGCGCTCGCTTCCCTCGGCGTCGGAGTGACCACCGTTTTCGTCGCCGGTCGGAAAGTCCACGCGCTCAAGACCCGTCACAATCACTTCGAGAAGGTTTGGTGCGGGGACAAGACCTTCGAGTGCCGAATCAACGACCGCAACTATCAGCGCGGCGAGATGGTTGTCCTGCTTGAAATCGCCGACGACGGAAACCTGACGGGGCGGGGCATTGTCCGCGTCATCTCGCACGTGCTCCACGGCCCCGGCAATGGGATTCACGACGGCTGGGTCGTGTTCGCGATGGCGGAAGGGGGTGTCAAGTGAACAGCATCGTTGAAAAATGGGCCAGCCGGCTCGTTCAGTTCACTGTGTGGGTCGTCGGCGTTTTGGTGTTTTGTTTGGTGTGGCTGCTTATCGGTGCACTCGCCGTCAATGGCTGGCGTTGGGTGAAGGGGGTGCGCTGGCTCAACAGTCAGCCCCCAGCCGTCGTCTGTGACGGCGCTGCGCCGACCCCTGCGGAAATCATCAGCCGGTCGGGATGGATGAAACTGCCTGACTGGCACATCGTCATCTGGGAAACCAACTTCCCCCGCACCTTCGCCGTCGAGGACAAGGTGAACCCTGACGGCTCTATCGTGTTCCGTCTTGGCTCGGAGATTGGGGGTGCCAAGTGACTCACGACTTAAACGCATCGGTCAATCACTTCCTCCTTTCCGCGCTCAATGCCAAGCAGCCCGGCGAAGTGGCGGCTCGCGCCGTCGCCATCGTCCTACGGAACAACCTGCGGCATCTCGACTCGCTGTCGATCAACGGCATTTACAACCTGCTCGACGGCTACCTTCGCCAACCCGGTCGGGTGTTGTCCCTGCTCGACCTGGCCTGCCCCAGCGTCATCGACGTCGAGGTCGTCGTCGTGAAGCCCTGCGGGATGGGGTCGGGGTGCATGTGTCCTGATTGCGCCAAGAAACCCAAGCTCGGCCCGGTGGGCTTCGCTGAACCAAGGGGGGGCAAATGAGTGCCATGTCCTCGCGCATCCGCAAGGCTGCGGCTCGGAAAGTCCGGGTCAGCATCACGCGCAAGAAACGGGCTCGCGTCGGCTTCGTGGTCGAGGCCCCGACGGGCGGCGAAACCTTCCACCTGACCAAGCGGGAGGCGATGACGGCGATGTTTGTTCAAGTCCGCGTCTCCCTCCTGCAAGTGTGGCGGCTCAAGGCCATCGACAAAAAATGAACCGCCTCGCCTTCCTCTTTGCCGGCCTGCTCATGCTGACCGGCTGTGAACTCGAACCGACACCGCAAACGGGCTGCTTTGCCGTCCTGATGTTCGCCTTGGCCCTGATAGGGGGATGGGTCGTTTTTATCGTCTGCAACTGCGGCGAGCCCCTACCGCCGCCCAACCTCACCAAACACTATGACCCTGATTGTTGAAATTCAAATCGCGTCGGGCTCCCGTTACCCCGGCCATTGCGACAACGTTGAACGGCTCAAGGCCCGCATCGCTCAGTCGGTGCGGGAGGCTGTCGAGAAAAACACCATCGGCCCCGAGCCGGAGGTGAAGGTCGGCTCGCCCTGTTCGCTCTGCGGCTCAAGCCCGGAGCGCGGGGGGCGTCGCCGAGGCTCGGCGCTCTGCGAAGCCTGCTTTCACGACGACACGCGATGAGCAAGGCCACAAAGGAATGGGCTCGCAAGGCTCGGCGCGAGCTTTTGGCGGAATTGGGGGCGTGGTGCCATTGGTGCCACACCACCGAAAACCTCACCTTCGATTGCATCATCCCGACGGGCGATGACCATCATCGCGGCTCGACCGATCAGCGGATGAGCTTCTACCGCCGAGAGCACCGCGAACACAACAACGTCCAAGTCCTTTGCCACAACTGCAATTCGCGCAAGGGCGATGACGTGATTCGATTCATCAAGTCTGAGCTGAACTGGGAACACCCGGGCGAACTCGCCCCCTTCTGAACCATGAAAAAATCTGACCGTGAACGCCTCCGCAAAATCCGCCGTGAAAACAACCGCTTCGGCCACTTTTGGAATTCGCGCCTCCGTCGGCTCGATATTCGCCGCCTTATCATGCCATCGGGTGCCATTGATCTTCGATCTGCCCCGGTGGCACAACTCCCGACCCCGGCGACGCCGTTGGGTATTCTCAGCAAAATCCTCGACGCTAATCGACTCCTTTGGAGCGTATGAAGGAACCACATTGGCGCGTCGCGCTCCGGGGGCTGATTCATCGCGTCCTGCTTGAGCACGGGTCATTGACCACCCGCGAGCTCGCCAACGCCTGTCAGGTCAATCAGGACGCCATCGCCCCCCGGATGACGGAGCTTGTCGCCGAGGGCCGTGTTGCCGATACCGGGATCACCCGGTCATCGGTCAGCGGCAAGGGGCGTCGGCTCAAAGTTTGGAGGGCCTTATGACGCAAATCAATTTGGTGCTGCAAGACGAGTTTCCCTTCGGCATCGCCGACACCGAGCCGAACCCCTGCGTCATGCTTTACGGCCCGGGGCCGACAACCGCGCGGTGCAAGCATTGCCAGATGTTCCTGCGCGTCACCAAGGGCAAGACGTATTTCAAGTGTGCGCTGCGCCGCATCTCGAACAGCGAGGCCACCGACCACCGCGCCAACTGGCCGACGTGCTCCAAATTCATAAGGGCCTCACTGATATGAGTTATCCCGGCTCCAAAGCTCAGGCGGGGATGTTTCATCGCATCATCCGCGAAATGCCCCCTCACCGTGTTTATGTCGAGCCGTTTTTCGGTTCAGGCCAGATTTTCTGGCGCAAGCGTCGGGCGGCGCGCTCGATCATCATCGACAAGTTGCCCGGACTGCTCGCCAAGGCCGGCGCTGAGGCCGGCGTCAGCGTTCATGCCGGCGATGCTATCGAACAGCTACGATGTTTTGTTTTTGGCGACGGCTGGAGGCTGCCCGCTGACACCCTTGTTTACGCCGACCCCCCATACATGCTCTCAACTCGTGGCGGGCGACGCTACTACGAGCACGAAATGACGGACGAGGATCACGCCGCGCTACTTTCGACGCTGACGGCCGCAAAATTCCGGGTCATCATCTCGCATCCCGTCTGCCCGCTCTACCTGCAGCATCTCCGGGGCTGGCGCTGCGTACCGTTTAAGACGATGACGCGGGGCGGCATGAAGCCCGACGCGATCTGGATGAACTACCCGGAGCCGACCGAGCTTCACGACTGGAATTATGCCGGGCGGAATTTTCGGGAACGTCTATCGCTGAAACGGCTCGCCTCGCGCTACGTTGCCCGCCTGAGCCTCATGTCCCCGGTCAAGCGGGGTTACATCCTTCGGGATCTCGCCGCGTCATTCCCGGCGCTGCGAGCAGCTTGCGAAGGCCCTCAACGCCAAAACGGGCAATGCCCGCCGGCGGTCATCTCCGAAAATGGCGCGGTGATCTGCGAGTCGAAACCGTGACCGCTCCTGGAACAGTCACAGAAGTCGTCCTCTCCCTTTTCCCGGGCATCGGCTTGCTCGACCGGGGGTTTGAGGATGCTGGCTTTTGTGTTGTTCGCGGCCCCGACCTCTGGTGGGGGGGGGACGTCAGAAAATTCGCCGCGCCGGCTGGTCACTTCACCGGCATCATCGGCGGGCCTCCCTGCCAGCGTTTCAGTCTCGCCAACCGCGCACGCAACATCGTCCCGACTGAACAGGACATGGAGCTCATCAACCAATACCTCCGGATTGTCACCGCCGCGCGGCCGGATTGGTGGCTGATGGAAAACGTTGCCGGCTCCCCCGCCGTGACCGAGCTGGAGGGCTATGTCATCCAACGGTTCACCCTGAACGCGAACCAATGCGGCAGCGAACAGCACCGGCTGCGCAAGTTTCACTTCGGGCATCGGCCCGGCTCCCCGCAACTGGCCATTCAGCGAATGGCGCGGCCTGGGCGGTCACAGCCGACGTGCATGGCCAGCGAGGGCCGGCGCTCCGGTCGTCGGGAGTTTTCTGAGTTTTGCCGGCTCCAAGGCCTCCCCGCCGGCTTCGATCTGCCGGGCTTCACCAATCAGGCGAAGTTTACCGCCGTCGGCAACGGAGTCCCCTACGAAATGTCCCTGACGTTGGCGACGGCCATCAGGAACCGAGATCGAGGAGTCACACCGCACCGATTCTGCGAGTGCGGCTGCGGGGAGTTTGTCAGCGGCAAGGCCCGGCTGGCCGGCGTGGCTTGTCGGAAGCGGATGCAACGGCTCCGCGACGCGGCCGCGTCACAGAATTCCGGGCCCGTCACAGTCAACGCCGAGCTTCACTTTCAATGAGCGAAAAATCTTTGTGGCAGTTCCGGGCGAAGGTCTGGCGGGACAAATCAATCCCGCCCCGCGCCGCCATCCTGCTGCTGAACATCACCGACAAAATCTTTCGAGCGCCGTCGGAGCCCTTCGCCATGTCATCCGCCGAGGCCTCGCGCCTCTGCGGCCTCGCCGACGCCCATGACGGGGCTGAGGAAATCAAAAGGCTGCTCGCTGCCGGCTGGCTGCAATCCGAGGGGGTGAAAGGATGTCCGCCGACGAATTTTTACACGGTTTCCAATTGGGGGCAAATACCCCCAATTAAAAGGGGGCAAACACCCCCAAACAAACGGGGGCAAACGCCCCCAATCAATCCGGGGCAAAAACCCCCAATCCATATATCTACTTCCCTTCGGGAAGAAATGAATGACTCAATGAGGAAGAAATCGAGCTCGCTACGCTCGACAGTTGGAGGGGGAAAGAAAAGCTCGCTGCGCTCGGAGTATGGAATCGGGGAGGATGAAAGCTCGCTGCGCTCGCAGGGGGATTTGAAAGAGTTCTTCAAGAAGCATCGGAAGGCGGCGGGGCTCGAATGAAACAACCGTTGCGCCAGCCGTTCGACAACCTCCCCGTTGCAAATTCCCCCATCAGGCCGAACTTCGGAGGGCTTCTGAGGGGAAAGGGGAGGGTGGCCCCCCTGTCGAAAACGACACGTGTCGGGATGTTCACCCGTCTGCGAAGATTTTTGAGAATGAAAATTCTCCACGATCTGACCGCAGCCGAGGGCAACGGGCTTTCCCCGACCCCGGTCGAGTCTGCCCCCCTTCTTCCATCACCGGCTCCGCAGCCTGGCACGTCACCAAGTTCCGCGAAACCCGCAACCCCTCCCGACCATGAACCGGATTCAACAGGAAGTGTTTCTGTTAAAACTTCGCTGCTCGACAAACTTCGCACGGCTGGCCGTCGCCTCCTTTCGGCAAGGGGCATCACCGCCAAGCGTGACCATGCCGGCGAGCCGGGCGAGCTTCCCCTGTCGGATGCTCCGCGCCTTGAAGCTCCGGCTGCTGGCCCTGCTGCTCCCCCCGCTGATTCGGCTGTCGCTTCGATTTTTCGGCGCTGCTGTGTTTCGTCGGTTAAGAGCGTCATTGACATCCTGAACGGCTGCACGCGCATTTTTGCCGAGTCGGCGGACTTTGAGCCGAAATTCATCGACCGGGCCATCAAGACCGCCGAGCCGACCCCGGAGGCCATCAGCGAGTTTACCGAGTCCCTCGACCTCGTGATGAAAAAACACAGCGTCCAGCCCAAGCACGCCGAGGAATTCGCCCTCGGCATGGCCGCTCTGAATCTCGGCTCCGGCTACGCGATGATGTTCGCGATGTTCCGGGGGGAAATTCAACGCCGCCGGCGCGAGGCCCTTGCTGCGGGGGGTGCCAAGTGAGCCGCAAACAAAAGTATGACCACCCGGCGAAGCGCGAGCTCGTGACCGGGGCCAGCGGCACCGGCAAGACGACGTTCTTTGAAAAACTTTTGCGGGGGGAAAAGGCGCGGCTGAAACTGGTTTTTGACCATCAGGGGGAATTTTCCGACCGCTTCAACCTCCCCGCCGTGGTGGACTTCGAGGGGCTATACAAGGCCGTCAGCATCGGCGGATGGGTCGTGTTCGACCCGATCAAGCTCATCAACTCCGTTGACTCGGAGGGCCGGCGGCTCGGCATCGCCGGGGCCTTCGACGTTTTCTGCGAGCAGGTTTTCATGTTCGCGACGGAGACACCGGGCCGAAAAATCCTGATCTGTGACGAGCTCCAAAAAGTCACCGACACGAACAAGGGGGGCGACCACTTTTTGAACTGCCTCGAAACGGGCCGGCGATACGAGCTCGACTTCATGGGCATCAGCCAGGCCCCCAACCTCATTCACAACCGGGTCAGGAACCAACTGACGAAAATTTTCGCTTTCCGGCTGACCGACGTGAACGCGCTCCGGTTTTTGAAAGACAACTCCTTTGATGACCAAAAAATTCGGAACCTCCCCAACGGAAAATATGTCTGGCGAAATCTCAATTCCGGCGAAGCTGGCGAAGGCGGGAAAGCGTTTTAAGCTGACCCCCCGGCAATTGACCGTGCTGACCCTCGTGTTCCGTGGCGAGCCGCAAAAGGCCATCGCCGACGCGATGAGCATCACTGAGCGCGGAGTCCGCTTTCATGTGGCGCGGATTTTCCAACGCCTCGGCGTCGAGAGTTGCACCGCTGCGGCGGGGAGAATCTTCATTGAGTGACCACCCAGGGCGATTTTATGAACAACATCGAAAGCATCGGATACAGCCTGCAAATGAGCCAACACACGATTGACGGAATGTTTATTTGGTCGGCCATCGTGCTCGCCATCTACGGCCTTTGCCGGGTGATTCAGTCCGACAATTGACCCGGCATCGACCCGGCCTGTCTGGCGCAACCCCCTTCGAGTTTTCGGAGGGGGTTTTTTGCTGCCCTGTCGCTCGCTCCATGTGGCTTTCACGCCATGTGTTGAAACCGACAGCTTACGCAAAACGAGGGGGCGGCGCAGAGTCAGTCCACGAAAATTAAAAACTAAATATCGACCTATGGAGAATCCAGTCTCGACCATCACCAGTGCGGCGAAGTCCGCCTTCACCATCCGAAACATCGTGCTCGGCATCGTGACCGCCATTGTTGTTTTTGGCATCGCCGAACTGACCGGCATGACGAACCTCATCCTCAGCCCCGTCAGCTTCTTCAAGGGTAAGCTCGGCAAATCCGCCTGACACCCCCTCACCGGCAACCAAAACCATCATCCAAAAAATATGATTCGCCTCCCCGTTCAACCGACCCCCTTTCCCTCGCCGGATGCCATGCCCTCCGGCACGCTCGCCCAAGACACCCCCGGCGTCACGAGCTTCCCCCGTGGCAAACGGTATCACGCCATCTGGAATGAGTTTGGCGACGACGGCACGTTGTCCAACGGCAAAAATTTCACCGTCGAGGCCGACATCAAGGCCTTTCTGAACGGCCTCATCGCCGAGATTCATGTGAAGGTCGGCACCAAGACCGTCCGCACCATGACGGCGTATGAGCTCTACGCCGAATACAAGAAATACGGCTCGCAGTTCTCGCTGAAAACCTCCGGCACCGCCGGGCAGGCCGCTTTCCGGGTTTACCTCCCGATCTGGTTTGCCTCCCCGTGGCGATCTGTCACGGCGGACAAGTTCGCGTCGGCCTGGAATGTGGTCGGTGTCGATTCGTTCCAGATTGAAGTCGTGTTCAAGTCCGGCGTCGTGTCGCCGGTCTGGACGGGCTGGTATGAATGGGACGCGCTGGCCCTCGACGACAACGGCAAACCCGTCACGTCGCTTGGCCTCATCGAAAAGTGGGACCGCAAGGCCCTGCAAGCTCTCGGTTCGTCCAACACGTTCGACCTCGACCGCAAGGGCCTGCTCCAAGAAATCACCTTCTACCCGACGGTGGAGGGCACCCCGAAGTTCATCAACAAGCTTCGGGCCACGCTCGACGACATCCCGATTCGCGGCTTCCTGACGGTGGTCGAGAATCAGGCGATGCTGATCTCCCGCGAAATGTTCCCCGACACGGCGGCTGTCCCCCGTTTCGAGTGGGTCATCGACTACACCGACCCGACCCGCCAGTGGCTGCCGCTCGACGGTGCCGAGGCCTTCGAGGTCTATGTCGAATACAACGCCGCTGCTGCCGGCGGGCTCATCGCCCTCGTGAAGTCGGTGCAACCGCTCTAAGCGTAATTCAAAAAAAAACGCGACAACGCCGGGCGGTGGCTCAGGAAACTGGACACCGCCCGGCTTACAAAATGAACGCAGAAAATCAAACCCTCTCCGGTGAAGCCGCTCTGTTGGCCGCAATCAAGGCGCAGACTCAAGCCAGCGAGCCTGTGACCGCTCCGGGTAAAACCCCGACCGTGACCGCCCCGGCTGACACGTCGGAGGCGGTCTGCATCAATGTGACCGAGCAGGAATATCCCGTTTGCCTCCGCTGAAATGGCCTACTCGAACGCATCGCTGAAAACAAAGAGTCAAAGGCCCATCGTGTCCAATCACGATCTGGCCGCGAACCAAATGACTCTTGGGCACCTTGCCGCCCCCGACCAGCACGCCGCCTCGAAACGGCTGTTTGCCGGGTTGTCACGGGCATCGGCGGGAAACCCCGCATTGTCCCTCGGCATTATTGCGACGTTCAAGAACCAAACCCGCGAGGCGAAAATTAACCGCGTAAAATCTCAGATTGGAGCCGACCAGTGGTCGAAGCTCTCCCCAAGTGAGAAGGCGCACTACATCAGCATTGCTTAAATTTTATGGACGACCTCAACACAGACGGCTCTTTGCTCGACTACGTGAAAACCGGCGGCGGACTCGCCACGAGTATCATTTCCGCAATCAATTCCGGCGGCGCGGCTGACGCCAACAAGCAGGCCGCGCAACTCAACGCGGCGGCGGCGGCGGCGAAGGCCAATGCCGAAAAAACCAAGGCCTCGAACATGACGAAAATCGCCATCATCGGCGGCGTCGTCCTCGTGGTCGTCGTCATCCTGATCTCCGCGTTTCGCAAAAAGTGACCTATGGGAAGCGCACAAGCAGGCGGCAGCCTCGACGACTACGGGTCGTCTAAAATCGGCGCGGCCATCAGTGGCCGGGGACAAATCGGCGGCGTCTCCGGCTGGATGATTGGCGGGGCGCTACTCGTGGTCATCGCCGTCGTGTTCCTGTTCACCCGCACCAAAAAGCAAACCAAGTAAACCATGTCCTACGTTGGAGCAGACACGTCAGTCAGCACGCAAAGCCACTCGGCAACGGGTGACATCGGCGGCTTTTCGTCCACTGGCGGCAGCGGGACGATCTACTACAACGAGGCCGGAACTGCCGTCGCCAAGCAGGGCGGGGGCGGGACGGTGGAAATGGTCCTGGTCGTCGGCGGTCTGGTTCTCGCGCTGGCCATCGGCGCATGGGCTTTTGTGACGCGAAAGAAGTAACATGGCAAACTCTGTCTCAGTCAACACCCCGGCATCGGCTACGGACGCGGCCAAGAACCTCTCCGGCGCGTTTTCCTCGTATGCTGAGGCGGGTTCTTTGCTGGTCGGTGCCAACACCAAATTCACCGCTTCCGGGGCAAACTCCGGGACGATGAAAACCAACACCGTTGACTTAAAGGGTGGCAAGGTCGGCGGCAAAAACAACACCGTCACCTACAACGTCGAGTCGTCCGACCCGGCGACGGCGCAACTCGCCATCGCGTCGAACTCCGGGCTCGTGGACAAATTCACGACGGCCTTTGCGAGTCTCGTGGACAAGACCACCAAGGCCAGCGCCGACACTCAGGCGCAAACCCTCGACGCCATTTCCTCGCTGGCTGACAAGGCCTCGACTCAGAGTTTTCAGGCCGCAACGCAGTCTGCCGCCTCGACCGCTACCGGCGGTCTGTCCTACTTCCAAAAGACGATCATGGTCATCGGCGTCGGCCTGCTCGTGGTCGTCGGCATCGCGCTTTTTCGACGCAACAAATGAACTACATCGTCCGCAACAATCAGAGCGTCCCCGGTGAAGGCCAGAACGTCACCTGTCGTTTCCTTCGGCTGAATTATTTTTGGGTCGGTCGGTCGTCGCTCGGCGCGACCGTGATGTCACGGCCAAACATCCTGCTCGTCAACATCGACGGCCAGTGGCGCAAGCTCCATGAAGGCGAGTCCATCGACTTCGGCGAAGTCCGCACCTTCCGCTTGCAGGTCGATTGGTTCCCGAACCATTTCACGGGGCAACTCGACACGCCGCCCGATTACGAAATCGAAGTCTCGAATTTCCCCCTCGCCGATCTGCGCGTGCCGGGCTCGAACAACTTCCTTTCCGGCAAGACGGTCACACTGGCGAACACCGACGTCCTCGTCATCAGCGACCCGCCGAACGTGGTCTATCCGACCAAGTATGGCATCAACGTCCGCGCTCCGCTCCGGCGCTTCGTCCTGAACAACGTTTCCGGCGGCGAAGTGCTGCTCTCCAATCAGGCGGCGGTCACGACGCAAATCCCGAACAACACTCGCTACGCCGAAAACCTTCGGGGGCAGGTGATGATTGGCAACCTCTCCGGGGCAAACCGGACGTTCTACTACGAGTTTCACTTTGAATGGGTATGAAGAAATTTTTCCTGACGTTCCTTTGCGCCGGACTCAGCCTGGTCGGTCACGCCGCCAGCATCAACCTGACGCAGCCGGCCTCGCAGCAATTGTCGGTGCCGACCGTGACCATCACGAACCGCTACACGGGGCGTTTCTTTTTGCCTGACGGCCGCGAAATTACCGGCGGCTCCGGCGGCGGCAGCAAGTCCAACACTGTTTTCCTCGGCATCGACGGCCAGACGAACGCCGCCGTCGCCGGGACGAACTCGGGGACGGGCCGGTTTCAGCTCTGGCTGCCGAATTACGGCTATCTGCTTTTCGGCGGCTCCGGCCCGGCGGCAGCCTCGGCAAACATCCTCTACAATCCCGGCCACTCCGGCGACCCGGAGTTTCAGATTGCCTCTGACAGCATGGCGCTAACGCTCGGTCAGAACGGGCAAAAGAAAAGCGTGCTCCAACTTGGCTCCGGGGCAAACACCCCGGCGCACAACATCATCTATATCAATTCCGACGGCGGCGCGGCTGGCATCACCGACCCATCAATGCCCGATTGGCTGCCGTGGATTGCGCCGTCCGCCCCGCTTGCCTTTGTCGTCGCGACCAACAACGGCGGCGAAGTTAAAGCCGGATTCCGCGCTGACTTCAACACGAACAACGGCACCGCCGAGCTTCAGCTTTTGAACCCGATGACGTGGACTCTGCGAAGTGTTCAGACGACGCGCTCTGCCGGTCGTGTTCAGGTCAGCTTCACGACGAACGGCCCCGACTTTTTTTATCAGGCCCGCTTCAATGGCGGCATCCGCACTGATCTGGCGAAATCGAATGAGCTTCGCGGCTCGACGACGTTCAGTCAGGACTTGCAAAACGGCGTCGCCGAGTCGGTTCACTTGGCGAATCTGAACGGCGGCACGGGCTCCGGCATGGCGATTGACGCATGGAGCTACGGCCCGCCCTTCGGCAACGTCGCGCAGTTGAACGGCAAAATTGTGTTCAAGTATCCCGGCGGGCCGGCGAGCTACGCGGGCGAAATCAACCTGTCCCCCAACAGCAACAGCAACAGCAATTCCCCGAACAACGCCCTCGTGCTGGCCGGCACAAACAATCTCGCCATCGCCCCGACCGGCCTCGCGATTCAGGCCGCAACCCGACCCGTCGGTTCGCCTGGCACCGGCCTGATTCTTTGGTGTTCCAACAACGCGAACGTTTACCTCATCGGGACGAACAACCAAATAATCGGGAGGTTCAACTGATGTCATGGTCTGATTTTTTTCTCCCCTCCGGCTTCCAGACCTCCGCCGAGGCTCAGGCCAACGCCGACAAGGAAAGGGCGATTTTGGCGGCTCAGGACTCCGCCCGGCAAAACGCCGGGCTGATCTCGCTCGAAACGCTGCAACGCAATCAGGCTGCCATTGCCGGCGCGTCACACCTTGAATCTGACCAAAACGCCGCGACCGGCGCTGGCTTCGTCGAGGGGCTCGGCGACGGCCTCGCCAACGTCAAAGACTCCCTGACCGGCGCTGGCCCGTTCAAGCTCATCCCGGGATGGGTTTGGGTGGCGCTCATCGTCGGCCTGTTTGTTTGGGCCGGCGGACTCTCCCGCGTGAGGGGCATTTTGAAGAAATGACCATGAACACTGTTTTGACGAACCTGATGAATCTGCGAAACAACCCCCATGCGGCATTTTCCATCTACGGCGCTGCGCTCATCGAAATCTTGAAGCTGTGGCTGCCCCACTACGAAAGCCAGCTTGCGGGGACTCAAAAAATCCTCACGTGGTATGGCATCCTCGCCGCGACGACGACCGGGGGAAACACGCCGACGCCGCCGAGCCCGGCACCTGTGACCGCTCCAGGTCCGGTCACACCGAAGGCCGGCGCTCTGAGCGTCGTCGCCCTGATCTGCTTTTGCGGCGTCATCTTCACGCCGGGATGCACCGCCGTTAAAATCTACGACCCGACCACCGGCCAGCCGGCGGTTTCCGCCGTCTCCCCGGCGTGGCCGTGGCAGGACAGTTTCCGCTCGCTCAAAGGACTGACCGTGACGGCGAAAACGAACAACTTCGCCGCCCGCGTCTCCGGCCTCGATGAGTCACAGGTGACGAGCACCAATGCCGTCGATCTGGTTTCCAAAGTGACCGGCGCGGCGGTTTCGGCTGCGGTTCAAGCAGCAAAATGAAAACGTGGAAACGCAAGCGCACCGTCTGCCGCTCTCGCAAGACCGGACGATTCTCGGCCCGTGGCAAGTGCGGGGCCTACAAGAAAACGAAAGTCCGTTCCTTTCTCGGCAGTTTGTTCAAGTGACCCTCGCCGCGCTGGCGCTGCTCATCACCGCCTGCCAACTGCCAGCGCAACCCGGCCCGCCTCCCATTCCCCCGGCTCTCAGCGGGGGAACTTCTCGCCCCCGATCTGCCGTCGTCGCATGGTCAGCCGTGCCTGACGCCGAGTTCTACACCCTTTACTTTTGGACGAACGGCTATCCTCAAACGCTGACCTCGACCACCAGCTCTGTCACAGTGTCGAACTTAGCCAGGCGCGTCACATGGGGTTTTGCCGTCAGCGCCACGATGACCAATGGCGTCGAGATATTCGGTGATGACGTGCTGTATTGGCCTCCCGTGACTTACCAGGCGACGAACCGCGTCGTCGCCGTCTCGCTCCAATACCGTGAAGCCGACGCGCTGGGAGGGCCGTGGCGGACGAACAGCGTGGAAATTTACCGGGGGACGAACCCGCCGGCGGCGTCACATTTCTGGCAGGCCATCGGCTCGACCATCACCGTCACGAATTATTAAGCCCGGAAATTGAATTTCCGGGCGATGGAGTTGGAAAATAGTCCCCGAAGTCCCCGGAACCCGCCTGCACCATCGCCGAAACTGACGTTTGCGGCCGCCCTCGCCGGAAATGGCGCTGCGAGCTGGCATCGCCGGAAATGGCGCTGCGAGATGGCATCGCCGGAAATGGCGCGGGGAGATCCCAAACAGGAACCCGGCCAGCGTCGCCAAGGAGGTGCGGCAGAGGGTGCCGACTGAGGAAACAACGCTGGCCGGGAAAAATCAATTCGCCTGAACGTAGCCCTTCGCGGCCAGCAAGCCCTTCAAATAGGCGATGGTGGCGTCGAACCCGTTGCCGGCCCGATTGCAGGTTTTCGTTTTCGAGGAATCATACGCCGCCGTCCCCGTTATCTCCGTCATCAGCGCAATCGGGTCAGAATCGTCAGTGATGCCCGTTGCCGACACCTTAAAGCTCGCCGGCACGTTCGCTTTGGTCAGGGTGCCGACATCCAGCGAGGCCACCAACCCCTTGCAAAAAAAGCCGCCCGTTGAACCATAGCCGGCGCTGGCAACCAGCGTCTCCTTGGTCGAACTGCTCGTCAGATAGTTGAACGTGAACGCCCCCGCCGGATAAATGCTCACCAGAAAAATCTTCTTCTTCGCGACGACATCAATCGACGCGACGTTGCCGTCGAGGTCGAGCACATAAAAGCCGGTGTAATTCGTCGTGAACGTGGCATAGCGGCCCGTGTTCACTTCCTTGGAGGACTTGGCGTAGATGACGACATCCGCACGGGCTGAAATCAGACCGGCGGCCAGTAGGGCTAGAGCGAGCAATTTTTTCATTGTGTGTTTGATGATTAACCGTCCCTGTTCGCCGGCAAAGCTACCAAGCCCCAATCACGCCGCAAGCCCAATTCTCACCCGACCGGCCATCGCGTAGCTGTGACTGTCCAGGAGGTGAAAATACCGCTTCGAGAGCATCGCCCCGCCGTCGGCGTCGCCCCGCCACCGTGAAAGCGTCGGGAGGTCAACGCCGCTCTCCACGCACCGCGTCGTGAACAGATGCCGGAAATCGTGATGGTTCAAAGGACGCAGCCCGGCCCGGGCGCAAGCCTTCGCCAGACCTCGCCGGATATGGCCCCGCGGCAAAACAAAATCCGTCTCCCCCGTGACCGTCCGGAGCCTCGACAACACCGGGCGAAGTGACTCGAAGATGGGAACCGAGCAACGCCGACCGCCCTTGGCGACGTATTCGATTCGGTTCTCGTGGACATCGCTCCACTTCACATTTTGCGCCGCCGTGATACGGAGCCCCGTGTTCGCCAGAAACGCAATCACGAGCCCGGCCTTTGACCGTTTGAGCCGGTCGGCCTCGGCGAGCAGCCGGGCGAACTCCAACTGATTCGGGGGAGCCTGCCGCGTCAGCTTCAATTTCCGGCGCTTCAACTCCCGACCGTGAGGGGTGACAAAGCGAAGGACGCCGACGACCGCGTTCCATCGCGAAGGGCAGTAGTGCGCGACCTTTTCGGCGAAGGCGAGCACGTCGTCAATGCTGATCTCCGCGACCGGCTGGTCACGGCGCGGCCAGTGGTCGAGGATGATCTTCACGATCTCGACATGGAAGTGCCTTGTCGTCGGCGCCGCCGACAAACTGCGTTGAAGTCTCCACCGTTCGACCTTGCTTGCAAACGTCTCCATCGCTGCGCTCCGTAAATCGGAAAAATTCTCAGAATCTTAAGTGACCCGGTTTCCTAAACCGTTGATCCCTGTTCAATTCAGGGTGGGAGCGCCATTTGAGAAAAAGTGGTGGGTTGGCGGGGACTCGAACCCCGGACCAATGCCTTAAAAGGGCACTGCTCTACCAACTGAGCTACCAACCCACGAAGCTCAAACCGGCGCCGAAGCCTTGGCGCCAAGTCAAAAGCGGGCGAAACACTACTTGAGGCCCATCCTCCGTGCAATCTTTTTCCCAGTCCTTTCAGGACGTCCTGCCCCGCCGGCAACTTGCTCGGCGGGGCTTTGTCAGCTCGGCTTGGCGATGACGCGCAGGGCTCGCGGCTGCAGGGAAAAGGTGGCGGGCAAATGGCCGACCAGCTCGCCTTCGATTTCAAACGGCGCGGTTTGGGCGCTGGTCAGGGTCAGCATCGGGGCGCGGAGCCGGACAACGGCACTTTCGGGAAGTTGATTTCGGATCACCAGGTGCGGGCCGCAGTGCAGCAGTTTCAGCCAGCCGGCGCGGGGAAACACGCAGGCATCCAGCAAGCCGTCGCGCATGTCCGCGCCGGGAAAAATCTGAAAGTCCCCGCCATACAACCGGCCGTTGCCGATCAGGACCAGTTCGCCGGTCAGCGACGTCCGGCCATCCGAGACCGTGATCGGCGCGGCGGGACGGCACAGCGCCTTCAACCCGGCGGCCACGTAGGCAAACGGGCCGACCTTTTTTTTCAACGACCAGCTGACCTGTTCAATGGCGCGGGCGTCGAGACCGGCGCCGGCGAGCTGCACGAAATGGCGGCGCTCTTTCCGTTCCTTGCCGGCAAATTCCGCACAGGGCAGGTCCACCTGAAGCTCCTGGCCGTGTTTGAGAACCTCCAGCGCGGCGTCGAGCCGGGGGGAGATGCCAAGCTCGCGCGCAAAGACGTTCACGGTGCCGAGCGGCAGCACGCCGAGCCGCGCTTTCTGAAAACCGCCGGGAACATCGCCGATGCCGTTCAGGACTTCGTTGAGCGTGCCATCGCCGCCTGCCGCCACGATGGTCTGAAAGCCCTCGGTCACCGCTTCGGCACCGAGCCGCCGGGCGTCGCCGGCGCAGGTGGTTTCCTTCAGGGCAAACTCCGACGCGAGGCTTCCGAGGTGCTGAAGAAAATGCCGCGCCTTGTCCCCTTTGGCGGCCGGGTTGAAGATGATGCAGGTGCGCACGCGCGGAATTCTTGCCAAGCGCGGGGCGGAGTCGAGCAGAAACCCGGCGCGTTTCCCTGGGGCGTTTTCCGAAGAGCGGGGCATGTTTCGAAACCGCTTTCCCCGTTGACTGTTCAGCGCCATGACGATTTGATGCCCGCGTTGAAAACATTCCTCCTGAGTCTTTTGTCCGCCGGTGTCCTTGCCGTCGGTTGCGGCGGTATGCCGCGGGGTCGCGATGAAGCCAGCCGTCCGTTCCGGGTCATGACCTACAACATTCATCACGGCGAAGGCATGGACGGTCGGCTCGACTTGGAACGCATCGCCCGCGTCATCCGGGAGCAGCAGGCGGACGTGGTCGCGTTGCAGGAGGTGGACAAGCACGTGGCGCGAACCGGCCGACGGGATTTGCCCGCCGAACTCGCCGCGCTGACGGGCATGACCTGCATCTTCAGCAACAACCATGAATACCAAGGCGGCGAATACGGCAACGCCGTGCTGTCGCGCTTTCCCGTCGTGTGCTGGACGAACACACATTACCCGAAGGTCAATGAAACCGAACAACGCGGGCTGCTGCTGTTGACCCTCAAAGTCGGCCGCCGGGAGGTGTTGCTGATGGCGACGCATCTGGACTATCGGCCGGACGACCGGGCGCGCTGGGCGGACGTCGGTGAAATTGAAACGATCGCCCGGCAGGCGGGAAATCGTCCGGTGATTCTTTGCGGCGACTTTAATGCGGTGCCGGACTCGCGGATTTGCCGGCGGCTGGCGGAAAGTTTTGATGATGTCTGGGCAGTGGCCGGCGGCGTGGCGGGCGAAACGTTTCCCGCGGACGCGCCGGCGCGGCGGATTGATTACATCTGGACGGTGCGGGGAAGTCCGTTGAAGCCGCGCCGCGCCTGGGTTCCGGCATCGACGGCGTCGGATCATCGGCCCAGCCTGGCGGAGTTCGAATGGGTGAGGTAGCGTCGCCGGAAAATCCCTCCAACGGGAGGTTGGGCATGGACACTGAGAACGCTGGTCTGCTATACCAACCGCGTGATGTCCCAGTCTTCGAGTCCCTCGGAAAATTTGATTTTCGCCGAGCCGTCACCGATTGCGCGGCGGCTCTTGTGGCATTTGTTTTCCATTGGCTCCCGCCGGCTGACGGATCCGGACCGGCATGAATCGTTCGAAAAACCCGGCGCGCATCTCTTCTGGGTGCAGTCGGGCGAGGGCGAGCTGGAACACGAGACGGGACGTTTCGCCCTGCGGCCGGGAAAGAAGGTCTGGCTCGTGGACATGGTGAAGCCCCGCACCTACGTTCCCACACCCAAACGCCACCTGACCATCTCGGGCTTCCGCTTTGGCGGTCCCGCGCTGGAATTCTGGCACGAGGAAATCCGCGGCAACGAAAACTCGGAGTTTGTCCTGGATGATTTTGGCTTTGTCCGCCAGACCCAGAACGAGCTGCTGCGCCTGGTGCGCCGCAAGCCCACGGGCTGGGAATGGCAGGTTCATGTGGTGATTACCAACATGCTCGGCAAGCTCCTCATGTCGCGCAATCTCCTCACCTCGCCGCATTCCGAACTGCCCGGGCCCGTCGTCCGCGTGCTCAATGCCATCGCCGCCAACCCGCTCCGCGACTGGAAGGCCAAGGAGCTCGCCACTGTCGGCAAGGTCAGCTACTCCGGCCTGCGCGCGCTGTTCCAGAAGTCAGGGCAGGGGACGGTCCACGAACACATCCAGCGCGCGCGGCTCGACCAGGCCCGGCTGCTGTTGGCCGACCGCCGGCTGTCGATCAAGGACGTCGCCACACAGCTCAATTTTTCCAGCGAGTTTTACTTCAGCCAATTCTTCCGGCACCGCTCGGGCATGAGTCCGACGCAGTTCCGGCAACATCTGAAAGGCTAGTTCATGTTTCTCAAATTCCTCCGTTCCTGCGCGGGCATCGCCGTCTTGGCGGTGTGTTCACCGGCCGTTTTTGCCCAGGACACCCAGCGGCTTTACCTTTCCGGGCACGGCAAGGACGATGCCGTTCCCTGGGATTTCCAATGCACCAGCGGCGCGCAGTCCGGCTTCTGGACCAACCTCCCCGTGCCGTCACAATGGGACGTGCTCGGCTTCGGCACGTTGAACTACAAGAAGGACCTGACCAACGCCTGGAACGAACAAGGCCTCTACGCCCGTTCGTTTCCGGTGCCGGCCGCCTGGTCCGGGCAGCGCGTGTTCCTCGTTTTCGACGGCGTCATGACCGACACGGCCGCGCAATGGAACGGCCAGTCCGTCGGCCCGGTTCACCAAGGCAGCTTCTACCGTTTCAAATACGAGGTCACGCCGTTCGTGAAGTTTGGCGAAACCAACCGCCTCGACGTGACCGTCTCCAAACATTCCGCCAACAAGTCCGTGAACGACGCCGAGCGGCTCGCGGACTTCTGGGTCTTCGGCGGCATCTTCCGTCCGGTTTACCTGGAGGCGGTGCCGGCGCAGTTCATCGAGCGCGTCGCGATCAACGCCCGGGGCGACGGCGAGTTTTCGATGGACGTATTCCTCGACGGCGTCACCGCGGCGGATTCCGTGGAGGCCTCGGTGAAAGACAGCGCGGGGAAAATCGTCGGCGAAACCTTCCGCGCTTCAATTGCGGCCTCGGCCAAGTCCGTCACGCTCACCGCGCGCTTCAACGACATCAAACCGTGGACGGCGGAAACCCCCAATCTGTATTCAGTCGAAGTCAGTCTTAAGCAGGGCGGCGAAATCCGGCATCGCATGGCGCAGCGTTTTGGTTTCCGCACCATGGAAGTGCGCGACGGTGACGGGCTCTATGTGAACGGCCGCCGGGTGATTTTGAAGGGCGCGAACCGTCATTCCTTCTGGCCTGAATCCGGCCGCTGCCTGAGCGAGGCCGTGCATCGGCTCGACATCGAAACCCTCAAGGACGCGAACATGAACGCCGTGCATGTCGTATTGTCCAAAGCTGGACAACAGTTCCTCGACCTCTGCGTGGTCGAACTGGGGACCATGTCCTCGACGAACTCGCGGGGTGGCATCATCACTACGACAACGAGGTGGCGCAAGCTGGTGCGGAGATGCAGGTGCGGGATGTGAACCACCCGTGCATTTTGTTCTGGACACGGCAACGAAGGCGGCTTCAACCGCAGCCCGATCCCCTTGCTCGGCGAACTGATCCGCAGCAACGCCGCGTGCTGCATCCGTGGGAGGCCTTCAACGGCGTGAACACCGGGCATTATCTCCTCTACGACGAGGCCGTCCAGGCCGCGCAAGGGGTGCCGATCTACTATCATCCCAACGGCAAGACCTTCGCCGACACGAACGACACCGGGCGGTACATTTACATGCCCACGGAATTCATGCACGGCCTCTTCGACGGCGGCGCGGGGGCGGGTCTTGATGACTATTGGAGGATGATGTCCGCCAGCAAATTTCTCGGCGGCGGCTTCATCTGGGTGCTGACCGACGACGGCGTGAAGCGGCCGGACACCGGGGAAATCGACGTGGCGGGCAACCAGGCGCCGGACGGCATCGTGGGGCCGTACCGCCAGCGCGAAGGCAGCTTCTACGCCATCAAGGAAATCTGGTCCCCGATTCAGGTCATCCGCGACGGCGAGGCGACCTTCAAGGTGCAGAACCATTACAGCTTCACCGACGCGCGGCAATGCCAGTTCACCGCCGAACTGCGCTGGCTGGGGAATCCTGACACCGCGAAGGGGCGCCTGTCCTCCGTGCCGGCCGTGGTCGAAGTGCCCGCCATTGCGCCGGGTGGCACCGGCACGGTCCGCGTTCGTCTGCCGCGCACCCGCACCCAGCCCGATGTGCTGGCGTTGCGGGTCAACAACCCGCAGGGCCGTGAACTGTGGACCTGGACGTGTCCGCTCACGACGAAGAACCGCGCCACCGCGCTATATCATGAACCCGCCGAACAGCGCGCGGTGCCGACCGAAACCTCGGAGGCCATTCGCGTCACCGCCGGCGGATTGACGGTGGCATTCAGCAAGCAGACCGGCTTGCTCACCGAGGTTCAGCGGAATGGTCAGGCGTTTTCCCTGACCAACGGTCCTTTGCCTGCCGTGGGCGGCGCGACGTTGACCAAGCTGACCTGGGATCAGGACGGACCGGATGCCGTGGTCTCGGCGAAGTTCTCCGGCGCGATGAAGTCCGTGTTCTGGCGCGTGAACGGCAACGGCTGGGTGCAATGCGACTACAAGTATGAGGCGACCGGCACCAATGATTACTTCGGGGTGCTCTTCGACTACCCAGAACATTTGGTGAAGCACAAGCGCTGGCTCGGCGACGGCCCGTTCCGGGTTTGGAAAAACCGCCAGCGCGGCGTCACCCTCGATGTCTGGGAGAATGATTACAACGACACGCTGGCCGGGTATCGCGGCTGGAATTATCCCGAGTTCAAAGGTTTCTTCGCGAATGTCCGCTGGTTTCAGCTGCAGACCGCCGAGGGCCAGCTGACGGTCGTGAACAACAACAACAACGCGCCCTTCGTGCAAATTTTTCCGCCGACGTTTCCGCCCACCAATCTGGTCGGCAAAGCCTTTGCGAGGGTGCCGGGCGGCGGGCTGGGCCTGCTGGATGCGATTCCTCCTATCGGCAGCAAGTTCAAGGATGCGAACACGACCGGACCCCAGGGACAGCCGACGATTGGGCGGGGTGAATATTCCGGTTCGGTGAGCTTTTACTTCGGCAAGCTCTGAGACCGCCGCCGGGCCGGCGGGCAGTTTCTGGAACACGGATTCTGGACATCGTGACGCTCTCTGCTAGGGTAGCTCCACCATGAAAACTCCCATCTCGCTCGCCTGCCTGGCTGTTATTGTCTCCCTCCAAACCGTTTCGGCTGACTCGGTGGAAATGCGCACGCCGCCCGCCACCGAGGCCGAGAAGGAGGCGGTTTACACCGTGGCCATCGAAGCCCGGACGGCGGACATCCTGAAGCAGGCCGGCATCACTGACGCGGCAAAATCGAACGCCGTTCACGAGGTCATCATCGCTCAATATCGGGCCTTGCGGACGCGGGACGCGGGAATTGACGGGCAGCTGAAGACCGACGGGCGCGAGGTCAACTACGCCAACCGCGCGGCTCGTTTGCAGGCTGAATCAAAGCTGCTGCATGAAAAGTTTCTGGCCCGGCTCGCCGCCAGCCTGACTCCCGAGGAGGTTGAGAAAATCAAGGACGGCCTGACCTATAAAAAGGTCCAGGTGACGTACAACGCCTACTGTGAAATCGTCCCGAACCTCACGGATGCCGACAAGGCGAAGATCCTCGAACAGCTCAAGCTGGCGCGCGAAGAAGCCATGGACGGCGGCAACGCGCCGGAGAAGTCCGAGATTTTTCAAAAGCACAAGGACCAGATCAACGCCGAGCTTGCCGCCAAGGGCATTGATGTGGCGAAGCTGACCAAGGAATGGGAAGCCAAGCGGGACGCGGAAAAGAAAACGACCGAAGCCGCGAAGTGATTTCCTAAAATGAATTGAAAAAACCCCGATGGTTCAGCCGAGCCATCGGGGCTTTTCGTTCAAAGCCTCGACTCAAAGACGTAGCTGCCCGAACCGACGGCATAGACGGCGCGGCCGTTTTCCATGCGCAGGAACGTCACGCCTTTGCCGCCGGTCACCGGCCTGCCGTTTTCCCGGACCCCCTCGGCGCTGGCCGCCGGCAGATGAACCGTTGCCGTGGTGTTCGCGGGGATGGTGACGTTGAGCGTGAACTTGTCCGGGTCCCGCTTCCAGCCGCTGACAATTTTGCCGCGGACGGAATTGTAACTGGCCTTCGCCCATTTCAAATCGCCCACGGGCTGCGGTGCGATGGTGATTCGCTTGAAGCCGTTGCCGTCCGATCGAATGCCGGCGACGTCGTGATAGAACCATTCTTCGATTTGTCCCAGCATGAAATGGTTCTGCGAGGAGCCGCCGTCCCAGGCTTCGGTCAGGCTGGTTTTGCCCTTGGCGAGCTGCATGCCGTAGCCGGGCTTGTTGGTCTGGTTGTTGATGTCAAAGATCACATCGCTGCGTCCGCCGTCGGCCAGGGCGCGGAGCACGTAGCGGTAGCCGACATCGCCGGCGGTGTTGGCGGTGCCATGGGCCTGGATGTCCGTCACCAGCGCGGCCAGCACGGCCTGGCGGTGTTGCGGTTCGCAAATGCCCATGACGAGGGGGAGGGCGTTGGCGCACTGCGAGCCGGTGGAGTAGGAGCCGTTCGTGACGTTGTAAAATTTCTCGTTGAAGGCCAGCCGGATTTTTTCCGCGAGGGCGGCGTAGTCCTCCGCCTCCTGTTTTTTTCCAATCAAGGCTGCGGCCAGCCCGAGGGTGCGGACATTTTCAAAATAGAACGCGGAGGCGGTCACGGCCGGCGGGGTGAGCTGGGAGACGCCGGGTTTGTTCGGGCCGAGGTCATACCAGTCACCGAGGCCGTAGTCGAGAAGGTGATGGTTGGCGCGCGTGCCGAGGTAGGCTATGTAGGCCTTCATGGCGTCGAAATGGCGGCGGAACAGTTCGAGGTCGCCGCTGAACTGGTATTGCTGCCACGGGACGAGGATGAAGGCGGCGCTCCATTCCGGGGTGTCGCCGAAATTGTTGCGCAGGCGGGCGGTGTTGGTTTTGTCGGCAAAGATGGTGTACTCGGGAGCGGTGGTGGGAACCAGGCCGTTCGACAATTGCGAGTCGGCGATGTCGTTCATTTTTTTGGTGAAGAGCTGGTCGAGGCCGAATTCGTAGCGGATGCTGGGGCCGTTGAGGTGGGCCTGCTCCAGCCAGCCGAGCTTTTCACGGTGCGGGCAGTCGGTGAGCAGGCTGAGCATGTTGCTGCGCTGCGCCCAGCGGACCAGTTTGCGGATGCGGTTGAAAAGCTCGTTGGAGCATTCAAATTCCCCGACCGGTTCGGAAGAGGAGTGGATCACGCGGGCGCTGACGGATTCGATCCGGGGCAACGGTCCGTTGGTGAACGCCGCCGTCCGGTGGACTTGCAGGTAGCGGCAGCCGACAAAAAAGAACTTGGGCGACCACGTCTCGGTGCCATCTGTGCCCTTGGTGAATTCGCTCACATAGGCGCCGCGCCGTCCGGCACCCATCGAACGTTGTTCCACGCCGCCGTCCGGCCCCAAAAGTTCCGCAGGCATGACTCGCACCTGGCTGCCAGCCGGCCCAGAAACGGCGAGCTCCCAGACGTGGGAGGCGTTTTGGCCGAGATCGTAGACGGTGTCACCATTGGTGAGCGTATGTGACGCCACGGCTTTGTGGGTGTCGAAGTATTTCAAAGGCGGCGCGGCGCACGAAAGCCCCCGCAGTTTGCCTCCCGGACCGTCGAGAGGGGTTGCCGGTGACCATTTTGAATGATCAAAACCGGAGGTGTTCCAGTTCCGCTCAACCCGGCGGCCGTCGAAATCTTCGCCGCCATAAATGCTGCTGAAAGTGATTGGACCGGCGGAGCTCTGCCAGGTCTCATCGGTCCCAACGAATTCAACGGAGCCATCCGTGTATTCAATCCGGATTTGGGCGATGGCCTGTTGCGGACCGAATGATTTTTTGAATTTGGTGAATCGTCCTCCGCCGAGGACGTTGTACATGCCGTTTCCCAATTCGATGCCGAGGGCGTTCTGGCCACGCTTCAAGCTGGCCGTGATGTCGTAGGTGTCGTAAAGGCAGGTTTTGTCGTACTTGGTCCAGCCGGGGGAGAGATGGTCGTCGCCGATTTTACTTCCGTTCAGGCTGAGTTCGTATTGCCCCAAACCGCAGATGCAGATCAAGGCCCGTCGGACAGCGCGCTTCGCCGTAAATTCATGACGTAACCGGAGCGAAGGTAGATCAACGTTGGTGGTTCCAATCCATCGCGCATGCCAGTCGGAATCATTCAGGACGCCCATGGTCCAAGTTGCCGGGGCGCTCCATTTGGACGCGTTGCCGTCTTGGTCCCACACCCGGACCTTCCAGAACACTTGCTGAAGCGATTGGAGCTGCTTGCCTTGATAGAGCACCTGGATTGAATCCGGGGAGGAAACCCGTCCGCTGGCCCACACATCGCCTTCATTGCGGGAAAGCTGGTCGGGTGAACTAGCCACCAAGATTTCGTAGCCGGTCTGTGCCTGACTGCGCGCGGAGCTTGTCAGCTTCCAAAAGAGACGAGGGGTGGGTGAATCCACACCCAGCGGGTTGATGGCGTAATCGCAGCGCAAATCAGCGGGTGATACCGCCGCGACGGCCGCACACGACAATAGGACCAGCCCAATTAATAGCGGAGGTACTAGAAGGCCAAAATTTTTATTTTGTTTCATTTGGTTGAGATTGGGACGTTTTGGTTTGTTGGAAGGTTAACAAAACCAAAAACATTTCCGAATAGAAACAGCTTCCGTGTGCGGATGGTCGCAAACCCGTCGCTACGTGAACCTTGGCATAGGATGGATTGACCATGCATTGGCATCGAAATTCATGTGGTCCTTCAAATCGTATTTTACTTTGCTTTGTGGTTGAGAATATTTTCCGCCGATGAAGCCGACACGCCAGCGGGCTGGACTGACTCCTCTCACACAGGCATTTCTCGGAGCGTGTTTTTTTGGGCTTCTGGTTTGGGCATACCTGCCGGCTTTGCGAGGTGGGTTTATCTGGGATGATGATGCTTACGTCACGGAGAATCAAACTTTGCGCAATTTGTCCGGCCTGTGGGAAATCTGGTTCGATCCTTCAGCCACACCCCAGTATTATCCGCTGGTACACACTTCATACTGGATTGAACATCATTTCTGGGGTTTGAATCCTTTGGGGTTTCATTTGACCAATTTGGGGCTCCATGTATTTGCCAGTTTGCTGCTGTGGCGGGTTTTGTCCGTGCTGCAAATCTCCGGCGCATGGCTGGCCGCGGCACTGTTCGCCTGCCATCCAGTCCAAGTTGAATCAGTGGCTTGGGTAACGGAGCGGAAGAACGTGCTCTCGGCCGTTTTTTATTTTTCAGCCGCCTTGGCGTTTTTTCGGTTTTATGAACTCGGCGCGCAAAAAGTCTCTTGGCGCCGTGCATTTTTTTATGGATTGGCCTTCTTTTTATATATGGCGGCCCTTCTGAGCAAAACCATCACCTGCTCGCTTCCGGCCGCCTTGCTGCTCATCATCTGGTGGAAGTCGGGAACATTGCGGAGCCGGGATTTTTTGGCCGTGGCGCCAATGTTTATGGTCGGAATTGTGTTTAGCATCGGCACTGTTTTTCTGGAGCAAAACCATGTTGGTGCTTCAGGTCCGGAATGGCTTTTGTCCTTTGCTGAGCGCGTTCTCATCGCTGGTCGGGCGCTTTGGTTTTATATTTTTAAACTGATTGTTCCTGCAAATCTCATCTTCATTTACCCACGGTGGCAATTGGCTCCCCATCTTTGGTGGCAATGGCTTTACCCCTCAGCGGCACTTCTTGTTTTGTTTTCTATGTGGCGCTTCAGAGCCTTGCTTGGAAGAGGGCCTTTGGTAGCTGTGCTCTTTTTTGCAGGGACACTCTTTCCAGCGCTCGGTTTCGTTAATGTTTATCCGATGAGATATTCTTTTGTAGCGGATCACTTTCAGTATCTCGCCTGCGTGGGTGTTTTTGTTTTATTTGCGTCTGGGGCGTGTCGCTTTCCCAGGTTGATCTTGATTCCGGTCGCGCTTTTGTTGGTTTTTCTGGGGCTTTCCAGACAGCAAGCAGCTGCCTATGTGGATGTTAAGATTCTTTGGGAAAGCACGTTGCGTAAAAACCCATCGTGTTGGATGGCGCACAACAACTTGGGGATGATTTTTAAAGAAGAAGGGCGGATCGATGAAGCTGTTGTCCATTATCGGGAGGCTCTCCGGTTGAATTCAGAATATCCGGAGGCTCACTATAATCTTGGCATTGTTTCCTACCAGTCGAAACAAATCGATGATGCTTTGTTTCATTTTCAAGCTGCGGTTCGATTGAAGCCGGAAGATGCGGAGGCTCGCAACAATCTTGGTGCAACTTTGCGGGCAAAGGGCCGTCTTGACGAGGCCATTTTTCAGTTTAGAGAGGCCCTGAAACTCAAGCCGGATTACGATCTGGCTTGGTTAAACCTTGCGCGAACTATCGAAATTCGGCGGGCGTTGTCTCGGGGTGCTTTTTGATCGAAATAAATGTGATTTTTTTGAGCGCCTGCGCCGGGAGAAATATTTGCTTGGCGTTTTTCGCAAATCATTTGTTATTTATGGCATGGTGGCGAAAATTGGCTGTGATACTTTCGACATACGGCCAAAACAATGTTGCAGACTGAACCCTGCATTTATCCGCTTTATTTTGGTTCAAGATTGTTTTAAGTGAAAATCTGGTTGCGTCGATATTGAAGAAGTGCAAGTTACAATATGAAATTCCCTGAAAAAGTCAGAGTTCGAAGTGGATTTACTTTGATTGAGTTGCTTGTTGTCATTGCGATTATTGCAATTTTGGCGGCCATGTTGCTGCCTGCGCTTTCCAAGGCCAAAGCAAAAGCTCAGGGAATTCAATGTCTGAGCAATACCAAGCAGCTTGCTTTGGGGATCATCATGTATACGACTGATTGGCAGGAAAAATTCGCCGACAGTGGTAAATGGATAAACGATACGCCTGGTCTTACGTTTGGAAATGATCCCCAAAACATTGACGAGTCATTGCTTGTCAACAGCACATTGTCTCCTCTGGCGAACTATGTGAAGTCTTCAAAAGTTTACAAATGTCCTGCGGATATCTACGACGCACAAAATGGCCCCCGGATTCGCAGCATTTCATTTAACGGCGTGTTGGGTGGTGGCCCCACGGTAATGGGTAACTTGCCGGGGAAGCTCTTTTTTGGTGGTGGCGCGAGTGCTTTGGTTGGCAAGGCCACGAAAATGGTTCATTTGAACAAGCCCGGTCCGGATAAAGTCTGGGTCGTTTTGGATCAGCAGGCAGATAGTTTGTCGGGCATCGGTGGTGATTCTCTTTTCATGCACGATGTCAATTGGTCCGGCACTAAAAACTGGAGAGATTTGCCGGCGAGCTACCACAATCGTGCTGGCGGTTTGTCCTATGCCGATGGGCATTCAGAAATTAGAAAATGGAAAGCTTCAGGAAAGGGCAATCCTGCATTTTATCCGGTCACAAAAATTAACGGTAACAATCCTTGGACGTCTAATCCTCTCACCACCACAGACATGCAGTTGGACTACGACTGGATGCTTGAAGGCATGCCTTATCAATAAACACGCCCGACATTCGCCAATTTTTTAGAATTACGTATTTCTCTAGACTGAAAACAGCCCCAACCATAAACCTATGAGTAACACCCCCACCACCCCTAGCATGCAGGGTTCTTGCAACCTGTCTGCTAAAATCCAAAAGAAGTTCGTAACAGCCTCGGCGTTATTGGCCATGTTTGCCGGTTCGCTGGTTATGCAGGCAAAAGCTGACACCACAATGTCAATCTCGGCACCGCCATTCCGGATTTTTGCCGGGGCGGGAGTGAGCAATGTTTACCCGGGTTATACGAATGCCCTCGTGACTTTCACACTGACTGGCGACACGAATGACATCGATTTGTTCGTTGTGGGAGCGCCAGCAAACGTGACCGCTGGTTTCAGCACGAATCCGCTTCCCAGCGGGGACATTTCGGCGCTTGTGACGGTGACGAATACTGTGGGGCTATACCTGTCTGCTGCGGTTACAAATGCGGCCAAGGGTGTTTATCCAATTACTCTGGTTGCATCCAACCGTTTCAACGGCGCGACCGTCACCAGAAGCACCGTGCTGGTTTTGCCCAATGTCTTCACAGCTCAGATCGGGTCATCTGACACGAACTGGTCTAGTGCCGCGAATTGGAGTTTGGGAACCCCGCCCTCCGCGGGTGATCCTGTCAGATTTCAATATTCGGGAACACCCCAAATCAATACCTATTCTGACACCTCGGTCACCCTTGAATCGCTGGCGTTTTTGCCCCGGTCAAACAACTTGACCGTGACCAATTTCCTCGCTCCTGGCGTAACGTTGGCAATCAATGGTGCGAATGGCTTCTGGGCTGGCGCGGATTTGAATCCTGTTCTCGGTCAGGACGGCTTGTTCAACTTCTTTTTCATCGGTTTGAATTCCTCATTGGTGGTTACCAATCCCCAGGCAGACTTTTCGATGTATAGCTTGAACAATACTGGTGGCGGCAATCGCAGCACGCAGGACTTGAGTCAGTTGGGAACATTGTCCGTTGATGTGAACCGCGTGGGCATGGGCAATGGATTTTTGATCTATCCCAATACGTCGACCGCGATTGCTGAAAACGGTGCTTACTCGTTTGCCCGGACCAACATTGTGAGAGCCACGTATGTGGGTGATTACAGCGGTCTCGGTTTCATGACAAACTCGATCATGTTCATGAACAACAACGGCAATAACAACGGTAACTTTGCCAGTGCGGTCAATCTGGGCATCAGCAACCTGTTCCTCGCGGACAGTATTTCAGCCATCAGCCACGGTTCCGGCAATGCCAACAGTTCGCTGCGGTTCAACCCGGCATTCACCAACATCCCCTGTAAGGCTGTATTTCGCGGAACCAACGGCGGCCGTATGTCGCTGTTTGGTGTGGGCATTGATAGCGGTTTGACAAGTTTCACGGCTCGTACTCGTGGTGCGGGTGCGTATTTTATTGGTGGCACCGTGGACATGCTGGTTGACACCATGTGGCTTGGTCACAACCGGACTAATTTCACCGGCGGCAACGCCGTCATTGGCAACCTCCTTTTTGATCGTGGTATCATTGACGTCAACACGCTGCGTTCTGGTTTCAAACAATGGACCAACAACAACGCCGTGCAGTCCACAATCACCGTCGGCGGCTTCCCTGGTGCCAATGCTGTTTTGTCAGTGAACAATCTCTTGGAGCTCGGATTTGCAGAGATTTCTTCCGATACCACTGCAACTCCAACCGGCTTTGGCCGCGTGGTGATTAACACAAACGGTATTGTCCGGGCCAATTCGATCCAAATTGGAGCTGCCACTTCTGGAAATACAATCACCATCAACAACGGCGGTAATCTGATCCTCACCAACACCATGGGATCACCGCTGAAGGCTTTGACCACCTTGACGATTCAAGGCAATGGCCGTCTGACCTTGAATGTGACGGCAGGTGTCACCAGCTGCTACGTCACCAACTTGACCGATGCCGCCAATTCCAAAATTAACATCGCTTCGCTCAATGGTTTTTCACCGACTGTTCCGGCGACTAACATCTTGATCCACTATGAAAGCGCAACCGGTGCTGGTGCGCATCAGATTGGCATAGGATCGCTTCCGGCGGGCTACAACAACGTGCTGATTGTTGACAATGGCGTGGACAAAAACATCGAATTGCGCATCAACACCAACGCCCCGGCCACACTGGTTTGGAAAGGCTATGTGAACAATGTTTGGGATCACTCCACACCGAACTGGTTTAACACCGCCAACGGTTCACAGGTTGCATTCTTTGATGCCGACACTGTCATCTTTGCGGAAACCAACAATCCAAACTTCAAAACCATCTCGATCGCCGACGCTGTCATTCCTGCCGGCATCACCATGAGCAACTCCGCCAGTGCCTATATCTTTGAAGGTTCTGGTTCGATTTCGGGCTGCCCCATGACCAAGGTTGGCACCGCGAATTTTGAAAACAACGTTTCCAGCGGCGCCGTGGTTCAGTTCGATGGCGGAACTTTGCTGGGCACGGGAGTCATTGGTGGTGTTACCTTGGCCACCAACACGGCCATGTCTTATGCAGGTAGCGTCACGGCGGGTCTCACGGTCGACAGCGGAGCAGTGGCCACCCTCCTGAGTGGCTCTTCTGCCAACGGTTCTGTGAGCGTTTCTGGCGTGCTGACCAACTTTGGCACCATCCAGGGCGGCAGCTTGGCTGTAAATGGCAGCGGCTTGTTGCACAACGGCACGAGTGGCTGGTTGCGCAGCATCGGCTCTGGCGGTTCTGGAAACGTGGCGGCTGGCGCCACTTTGATCAATGAAGGAACGATCGGTGACAATGGTGAAATTCAGACCGCCACCGCAAACACCCTCACGATCAACGGAACATTCAAAGACACCGGTGTGGGTAACATTTATCTGACAACCCTTACCGTAAATGGTGGAGCGACCTTCCTGCCCGGTGGTGACGGAGTGGGTACTACCTTCATCCGCTCCTCGGGTGTTGGTTCCTCCTTCCCTGGTCGTCTTACCATGCTTGCAGGCTCAACCACTTTGATCAAAGTTGACCTTGCCAATCCGCAGACCAACACAATCGTGAAATCGGCATACACTGATTTTGGCGGCAACACGTCTGTCAGATCCTTCGATGGCTGCACCATCCTGATGACGAATGTCAACCCCGGTGCTGGTCTGTTCGCTGCCGGCCAAATGTTCCGGGTGTTCCAAGGTGTGTTCAATGCCTCCCTCAACCCGTTGTCTGACATTGGTGATGAGGGCCTGAATACCACCAATCGTTATCCGATCGTCCAACCGATCGTTCCTGCTGTGAATACAAAGTGGGATCTTACCTACTTGCGGGATGTCGGTGATGCCGATGGCGTTGTTCCAGTCCCGAAGGTTTTCGTGGACGGCTATATCAACATCGTCAGCTTCCCCACCACGGGAACCAACATCACGTTCTCATCGTTCAGCGATGGCTCCAGCGTGGTGACCCACTTGCAGTGGCCGGCGGAATACATCGGCTGGCGCTTGCAGCAGCAGACTAATCCCATCTCGGTCGGTCTGTTCACCAACTGGGTGAATGTCACCGGTTCGACCACGACCAACGATCTCTACATCACGAATGATGCGGCGATCGACACGTCGTTCTTCCGGATGGTTTATCCGTAATCCGGACAACTAAATCACCCCTTGCGGGTTTCATTCAGCCGGGGTCGGGCGCAAGCCCGCCCCGGCTTTTCGTTAACCAAAAGGCCGGCTGCGGCGTCCATCATGCCATGACAAATCATCAACCCATTCCCCAGCTTCGTTGCCGGATCATGCAGGCCGGTCTGATGCTGCCGTTCTTGCTTCTTGCCTCGGCAGGATTCGCTTTGGAAACAAACGCGCCCGCGGTTCATTCTCCGAAGGTGGCGTTTCCCAGCGCGGAAGGTTATGGCAGATTTGCCCAGGGCGGACGCGGAGGCCGGGTTTTGCACGTAACGAATCTCAATGACGCCGGCCCCGGCAGCTTGCGCGCCGCGGTGGAGGCCTCTGGACCGCGCACCGTCGTGTTCGACGTCTCCGGACTCATCACTCTGGAATCGCGGCTCATCATCCGCAAGGCCAACTCTGACCTGACCATCGCGGGACAAACCGCGCCGGGCAACGGTGTCTGCCTTCGTCAATACAACCTCGGCATGTTGGGCGCCAGCAACGTGGTCATCCGCTATCTGCGCGTGCGTCCAGGAAACATCTCCGGCACGACGCTCGACGGCATGGGCATGGCCTCCAGCGACAACTGCATCATCGATCATTGTTCGATCAGCTGGACGCTCGACGAATCCTTCAGTTCGCGGGGTGCGAAGAACATCACCCTGCAACGCACCTTGATTTCCGAGGCGCTCAATGATGCCGGCCATAAAAAATATCCGCCGGGCACCCAGCATGGTTATGCCGCGAGCATCGGCGGGGACATCGGCAGCTTTCATCACAACCTGCTCGCTCACTGCGCGGGCCGGAACTGGAGTCTCGCCGGCGGGTTGAACAAGGCCGACAACACCTACGCCGGCCGTCTCGATATCCGGAACAACGTGGTTTACAACTGGAAGAGCCGCGCGACCGATGGCGGAGCCCACGAGGTGAACTTCGTGGCTAACTTCTATAAGCCCGGTCCGGCCACGGCCTTCTTCTATGCGTTGAATGCCCAATACGGTGGGTTCCCCGGTTCGCAGCGCTATTTCTTTGACGGGAATGTCATGCCCGGACGCTTCGGTCTCACCAACCAGTCCGCCGGCCGCACCGCCACCACCGAGCGTGGCGGACGGTTGCCTGTGGACTACAGCCCGTGGTCGGACCAGCCCTTCTTCGACGCCCAGGTGAAAACTCAAACCGCCGAGGAAGCCTATGCGAATGTCCTGGCGAATGTGGGCTGCAACTTTCCGGCCTTGGACGATCACGATCAGCGCGTCCTCACCGAAGTGCGCGAGGGAACTTTCAAATACAAGGGCAGCAAGACGGGTTTGCCGGGGTTGCCCGATTCTCAGGAGGACGTCGGCGGCTGGGACAAATATCCCGAGGTTCAGCGCGCGGCAGACTGGGATGCCGACCAGGACGGCATGCCTGACGCCTGGGAAAAGGCTCACGGCCTGAATCCTCAAAATGCCGGCGACGGCAGTCAGGATTGGAACGGCGACGGCTACACCAACCTGGAAAAATATCTTAATTCACTGGTCGGCGAATATTCCTTGCCGGCCCGCAAATAACAACGTCCTTGCCGGCTCCGGCCGGCTGGCCAAGAATCCCGGCACTGACAGATTCATGAACACACCTTTGACTGGAATCATTCCTCCGATGATCACCCCGCTTCGCGGGCGCGACGAGCTTGACCACGCCGGACTTGAACGTCTGGTTGAACACATCCTCGCCGGCGGCGTCAGCGGTCTTTTCATTCTCGGAACCACTGGCGAAGGCCCCAGCCTCAGCTATCGGCTGCGGCGCGAGGTGATCAGCCGGGTTTGCGCCCAGGTCAAGGGACGCGTGCCGGTCCTGGTGGGCATCACCGACACGGCTTTTGCCGAGTCTGTCAGCGTCGCGCGGGCGGCGGCGGAGTCCGGAGCGAATGCCTTGGTTGTCGCGCCGCCGTATTATCTTCCCGAGGCGCAGCCGGAACTGCAGGAGTATCTCGATCACCTCGTGCCGGAACTGCCGCTGCCGCTCTACATCTACAACATGCCGGCGCTCACCAAGGTGCACTTCGAATTGGATACGGTGCGCCGGGCGATGGACAACCCGCGCATCATCGGCCTCAAGGACAGCTCGGGCGACTTGAATTATTTTGCGAAGGCCGCGGGTCTCATCAAACAGCATCGCCCCGACTGGCCGTTGCTGATCGGTCCGGAAGAGAAACTGTTCGACGCTCTTCAAGTTGGCGGCCACGGCGGCGTCAGTGGCGGTGCCAATCTGTTTCCCAAGCTGTATGTCAAAGTCTGCGAGGCGCATCGCCGTGGAAATCTTGCCCGCGCCCAGGAATTGCAGCGACAGATCCAGCGGGTCAGCGATTCCCTCTATCGCATCGGCAAATACTCCTCCTCGATCATCAAGGGCATCAAATGTGCCGCAAGCTGCCTCGGGGTTTGCGATGATTTCATGGCGGAACCCTTCCGCCGATTCCGGGAAAGCGAACGGGAACTGGTGCGCGTTCGTTTGCAGGAGCTTCAAGGCGAAGTGGCGAAGCTGAACCTATGACCAGCCTCCGACGGCATACTGGGATGCTGTTGATGCTGGTGGGTTTGGCCGTGGATGGCTCGGCCGCGCCGCCGCCGGTGCTGACGTCCGACGCACTGGTTCGTCATGTCACGCGTTTCAACGCGATGGAAGACGAGCATTACACGAACACCCTGTCCAACGCACAGGCGGTGGCGTGGATGCAAACGGAAATCCCCCGGTTCGAGTGTCCGGACGCCGAGGTTGAGGAGATGTATTTCTACCGTTGGTGGTCCTTCCGCAAGCATCTCGTCCGCACGCCGGCGGGCTGGATCATCACCGAGTTTCTCACGCCGGTGGGGCATGCCGATGTCTTCAATGCCATCAGTTGCGCCACGGGCTTCCATGTTGCCGAAGGCCGCTGGCTGCGCGATCAAAGTTATGTTGATGACTATCTGCGCTTCTGGTTTCGCGGCAATCAGGGCGGGCCGCAGAAGAAGCTGCACGGTTTCAGTAGCTGGATTCCCGCCGCTGCCTATGACCGTTGTTTGGTGACCGGCGACAACAAACCTGCCGTGGATCTCCTCGACGACTTTATTGCCGAATACCATTTCTGGGAACGGGAGCGTCAGGCCACCAACGGGCTCTACTGGCAGTTTGACGTCCGCGACGGCATGGAGGAATCCATCTCGGGTTCGCGCACCAACCGAAACCTTCGCCCTACCATCAACAGCTACATGTTCGCCAATGCCCGCGCGATTGCGGCGCTGGCCCTTGCGGCAAAGCGTCCGGAGGTTGCGGCTGATTTTCAGCGGAAGGCGGACACCCTGCAACAACTCACGCAGGAAACCTTGTGGGATGCCCAGGCAAAGTTTTTCAAAGTCCGACGGCCTGACGGTGTCTTTTCCACGGCGCGCGAAGCTGTCGGGTTTGTTCCGTGGATGTTTGGTTTGCCGTCAGCGCGTCTCGATTCTGGCGCGGCGTGGGCTCAGCTACTCGATGCGGAAGGTTTTGCCGCGCCGTTTGGCGTCACCACCGCGGAGCGCCGCCATCCGCAGTTTCGCTCCCACGGCGTCGGCACCTGTGAATGGGACGGCGCAGTCTGGCCGTTCGCCACCTGCCAGACTTTGTATGCGCTCGGCAATGTGCTCCAGGATTATCCGCCCGTCGGCTTGAGCCGGTCGGATTACCTGGATGCTTTTCTCACCTACGTCCACAGCCAGCACGCCGGCGGCAAACCCTACATCGGGGAATATCTCGACGAGGTCACGGGCGACTGGATCAACGGCAAAAATAACCGCAGCCGTTACTACAACCACTCGACCTTTGCCGACCTGCTCATCACCGGCATCGTCGGCTTGCGGCCGCAGGCTGCGGATGTCGTCGAGGTGAATCCGCTGCTGCCCGACGAAACGTGGGATTGGTTCTGCCTCGATGGCGTGAAATATCACGGACGCGAGCTCACCATTTTGTGGGACACGGATGGAACGCGTTATCGCCGAGGCCAAGGTCTAATGATCTTTGCCGACGGCAAGGAAATCGCCCGGGCCACCAGCCTGTCGAAACTTTCCGGAAAGCTGCCATGAAAAAATTTCTCTTCGCTCTTTGCGTCGTTGCCGGGATGGCTGCGTCCGCCGCGCCGAAACCGCCTCCGCCAATTATTTCGTCCACACCCAACGGCTTTGCTTATGGCAAGAACGAGCGCGGCGACCGCGTTCCGGATTTTTCAAGCTGTGGCTTCGCCGGAGCAGACCGGGATATCCCGATGGTGCCGGTGCAGGTGGTGGTCTCGCCGTCGCCCGGCGATCAAACGGCGCGCCTGCAACGGGCCATTGATTACGTTGGAAGTCTGCCGATGGACACCAACGGGTTTCGCGGCACGGTGCTGCTGCTGAAGGGCCGTTACGAAATTTCCGGCGGACTCTCGCTCAGGACTTCCGGCGTCGTGCTGCGCGGGCAAGGCTGCGGCGAAGAGGGAACTCTGCTGGTCGCCACCGGTCTGGATCGCCGGACTTTGATCCGCGTGCTCGGCCGCGATGATTACCAGGCCCGCCCGAATGCTTCCTGGCGAATCGCGGATGCCTATGTGCCGGTCGGCGCGACGAGTTTTCAACTGGCGTCAGCCGAGGGACTGCGCGTCGGCGACACCGTCCGGGTGGTTCGGCCCAGCACCAAGGCGTGGATTGATCGGCTGGGAGCGAATGATTTCGGCGGCGGCGAAGGCGGCGGCTGGAAGCCCGGCGAGTATGACATCGTCTGGGATCGCGTGGTGAAATCGGTTCAAGATCGCGTCGTCACCCTGAACGCGCCGCTGACCACCGCCATCGACACGAATTTCGGCGGCGGTTTCGTGGAAGCCTTCTCCTGGCCGGGCCGGATTCAGAATGTCGGCATTGAAAACCTCCGGTTGGAGTCCGCCTTCGATGCCGGCAATTCGAAGGATGAGAACCACGCCTGGTTTGCGATCACGATGGAGAACACGCTGGATGCCTGGGTGCGGCAGGTTTCGTTCTGGCATTTCGCCGGTTCGGCGGTCGCGCTCTATGAAACCTGCCAGCAGGTGACCGTGGAGGACTGTGCTTCGTTCGCGCCGGTTTCCGAGGACGGCGGGTATCGGCGGAACACGTTTTTCACCATGGGCCAGCAGACGCTTTTCCTGCGGTGCCATGCGGAGCAGGGGCGTCATGATTTTTCCGTCGGTGATTGCGCGGCGGGTCCCAATGCCTTTGTACAATGCGAGGCCGACCTGCCCGCGGCGGACAGCGGCGCGATTGAAAGCTGGTCGAGCGGGACGCTGTTCGACTGTGTGCGGATTGATGGCAACGCGATCTCGCTGGGCTTTCGTCCGGGCAACATGGAAAGTATCGGCTGGGCGGCGGCGAACTCCGTGCTCTGGAACTGCAGCGCGTCGGTCATCCGCTGCGCGAATCCGCCCGATGCCCAGAACTGGTCGTTCGGTTCCTGGGCGGGCTTTGAGGGGGACGGCATCTGGCGGGAATCCAACGGCTTCATGCGGCCCGAAAGCCTTTACGCCGCGCAGTTGCTCGAACGGACCGGACGCCGCGTGACGCTGATGTCGCGGGCTTCCAAGGAATCCACCAACCCCACCATTGAAGAGGCTGCGGCGCTCATCGCCAACTCACGCAAACCGTCGCCGTTGCTGGTGGATTTCATTGCGACGGCTGGGAAACGGAACCCGATTGATGTTCAGCCGGGCAGCGCGCCGCGCGTTGAAGATGTTCCGGAGCCGAAGAAAGTTGCCGGCAAATTGCGCCGGGAGATTTCCCTCACCAACGGCTGGATTGTCTGTGACGGGAAACTGCTGATTGGCGGTGGTGAAGACACGGCGTGGTGGCGCGGGAGCATCCGGCCCGCGGAAGCCGGCAAGTTTGGTCCGGCCTTGACGCGCTTTGCGCCCGGCCGCAGCGGTCACGGGTTGACGGACGATCTGGGAGAAGTCGCCGCCAACATGCTCCGCAAGGACCAGGTCTTTTTCGATCATCACTACGGTCTCTGGTATGACATCCGGCGCGACGATCACGAGCGTGTTCGGCGCATGACCGGCGATGTCATCCCGCCGTTCTTTGAGCAGCCGTTTGCGCGCAGCGGGCAGGGAACCGCCTGGGACGGCTTGAGCAAATACGACCTGACGAAGTTCAACCCGTGGTATTGGTCGCGCCTGAAGGAGTTCGCCGGCCTTTGCGACGAGCGCGGTCTGGTGCTGTTCAACCAGAATTATTTTCAGCACAACATCATCGAGGCGGGCGCGCACTGGGTGGACTGCCCGTGGCGCACGGCCAACAACATCAACGGCACCGGCTTTCCCGAACCGCCGCCGTTCGCTGGGGACAAGCGCATCTTCATGGCCGAGCAGTTCTACGACGTGACCCATCCGGCGCGCCGCAAACTCCACGAGGGCTTCATCCGGCAGAACCTCGACAACTTCACCAACTCCGCCAACGTCATCCAGTTCACCAGCGCCGAGTTCACCGGCCCGCTGGCGTTCATGCAGTTCTGGATCGACACCGTCGGCCAGTGGGAGTCCGACACGGGGCGGCATCCGCTGATCGCCTTGAGCGCGACCAAGGATGTGCAGGATGGCATTCTCGCGGATCCGAAACGCGCGGCGGTGGTGGACGTGATTGATTTCCGTTACTGGTGGCAAAGCGACCGCGGACTCTATGACCCAAAGGGTGGCCAGAACCTTTCTCCGCGCCAGCACGACCGTTACTGGAAGAATGTCCTGAAGAAGAACATGGGCGCGCCTTCGGACGGAGACCTTGCGCAGATGGCGGCGGAATATCGCGGACGCTTTCCGGGCAAAGCCGTCATCAACAACGTCGGCCGCGGCGGCTGGGCCTATCTCTGCGGCGGCGGTTCCATTCCACAACTGCCCCGCGACACCGACGAAAAACTTCTGGCGGCCATCCCGCGACTCCAGCCTTGGACCGGCGGCAATGAAAACGTCCGGGCCTTGCGCGAGCCGGGTAGACAAGTCATCGCGTGGTCGGAGCAGGGGGCAGAATTGGATTTGTCCGGCGAGTCCGGCGCGTTTCGTCTCCATCCGGTGGATGCGCGCAGCGGCCGGGTGCAGACTGGTGGTGAACTTGTAAATGCCGGCGGCAAGGTCAAATTGCCGGGCGGCGTGGTGTGGTTAATCAAGGAATGATATGAAAATGAAATTGTCAGGAACATTTGCGTTGATGCTGGTGCTGGCGGGATCATTGATCTCGGGCACGCCAGCGAATGGCGAGACCACGAACAGCATCTCCGCGCAGCGGTTTAAAATCGCCGTGTGCGATTGGATGATTCTGAAGCGCCAGAAGCTCGGCGCGTTTCAACTCACGAAGGACATTGGCGCAGACGGCGTCGAGGTGGACATGGGTTCGCTCGGTGATCATGAGACCTTCGACAGCGTCATCACCAGCAACGCCGTTGTGCGCCAGCAGTTTCTCGACAAGGCCCGGGAACTTGGCTTGGAGATTCCGTCGATCGCCATGTCGGGCTTTTACGCCCAGTCGTTTGCCGAACGTCCCACGGTGCCGCGCATGACGCAGGACTGCATCGACACCATGAAGGCGATGAAGGTGAAGATCGCCTTCCTGCCGCTGGGCGTTCGCAGTGACCTGCTCAAGCATCCGGAACTGCGTCCGAAAGTCGTCGAGCGCCTCAAGGTGATCGGTAAGCAGGCCGAATCGGCGGGTGTCGTTATCGGTTTGGAATCAGAGCTGGCCGCCGATGAACAAATCAAGCTGCTGGACGAGGTGGGTTCTCCGGCCATCAAGATTTATTACAACCTGGCCAATGCGATTCAGAACCAGCGCAATTACGTGAAGGAACTGCTGCTGCTGGGCAAGGACCGTCTTTGCCAGATCCATTTTTCCAACCAGGACGGTGTCTGGCTGCAAAACGACCCTGCCGTGAATGCCAGGAACATCAAGGACGCCTTGGACTCCATGGGTTGGAGCGGTTGGCTGGTGGTCGAGCGGTCGCGCGACGCCCGGGATTCCCGCAATGTCAAAAAGAACTTCGGCGCCAACGTCGCGTATTTGAAATCTGTTTTTCAAGCGCCCTGAAACGAAATCGGTCAACTTCAACCACCTTGAAACGCATCCTGTGAAAACCATTCATCATCTGGCATTGGCCGGTTTGCTGGCAACCGGAGCTATCCGCCTTCAAGCCGAGACGGTCACGATTGTCATCGCTTCCAACGCCGCGCCGCGCGTCGAGTTTGGCGCGGAGAAAATTGCGGGGGCGCTCAAGGTCGTTGGCGATCAGGTGATCATTGCCCAAACGGCTCCTCCATCCGGTCGGGCGATTTACATCAATGCGGGTTCTGAATTGGGCGGCGTTATCAAGGCCGGCCCGGCAGTTCAGTCGGGCAGGCTGACGGGGAAGGAGTCGTTCGCAGTCACGCCCTCCAAACTGGACGGTTTTCCTATCGTGACCGGCGCGGATGATTCCGGCCGGCTGTATGGTTGCTTGGAACTGGCGCAGCGCATCCAAGCCGCCGGCAAGGTTCCCACCGGTTTGAATTTCACCGACAAGCCTGCCATGACCCTGCGCGGCACCTGCGTGGGCATGCAGAAGACCACCATCCTGCCGGGCCGGAAAGTTTACGAGTATCCTTACACGCCGGAGTTGTTCCCGTGGTTCTACGACAAGACGCTCTGGCGCGAGTATCTGGATTTCCTGGTCGAGAACCGCATGAACACGCTTTACCTCTGGAACGGACATCCGTTCGCCTCGCTGGTGAAGCTGAAGGATTACCCCGAGGCCGTCGAAGTTTCGCCGGAAGTTTTTGAACAGAACGTGGAAATGTTCCATTGGCTCACAAGCGAATGCGACAAGCGCGGCATCTGGCTGGTGCAGATGTTCTACAACATTTTCCTGCCGAAGCCGCTCGCCGAAAAACGCGGCGTCTCCACCCAGCTTTCCGCGCCCACGCCGCTGGCGTCGGATTACACCCGGAAGTCCATCGCGGAATTCGTGAAGCAGTATCCGAACGTCGGCCTGATGGTCTGCCTCGGTGAAGCCTTGCAGAACACGGACAACCAGATCAACTGGGCGACGAACACGATTCTGCCCGGCGTCCTGGACGGCATGAAGGCGGCCGGACTGAAGGAACAACCACCGGTGGTCATCCGCACTCACGCGATGAGTCCCGAGGCGATCATGCCCGCGTGCTTTCAGGTGTATTCCAACCTCTTCACGGAAACGAAATACAGCGGCGAATCACTCACGACCTATGAGCCGCGCGGCAAAGTCCAGCAGACCCATCGGAACATGGCAAAGCTCGGACCGCATCTCGTCAACGTCCACATCCTCTCCAACCTCGAGCCGTTCCGTTATGGCGCCACGGAGTTTATCCGCAAGGCCATGCTCGCATCGCGCGACCGCTATGACGCTAGCGGACTGCACCTGTATCCGCTCGCCTATTGGAACTGGCCGTATTCGGCCGATCGCACCGACGCTCCGTTGAAGCAATGGGACCGCGACTGGATGTGGTTTGATGCGTGGGCGCGCTATGCCTGGAATCCCGATGTGTCAGCGGCTGATGACCGCGCGTATTGGGTGGGACGGTTGGCGGAGTTTTACGGTTGCCAGCCGGACATTGCCGGCAAGCTGCTGGACGCTTACAACGCCGCGGGTGAGGTTGCGCCGATGCTCATTCGCCGCTTTGGCATCACCGAAGGCAACCGTCAGACGATGTCCCTGGGCATCACGCTCGACCAGTTGGTGAATCCCAGGCGCTACAACGCCGTGGCGGACTTGTGGGAGTCGCTCGCGCCGCCGGGCGAACGTCTGGACGAATACGTCCGCAAGGAATGGAACAAGGAAACGCATGTCGGGGAAACGCCGGTGTCAGTCATTGCCGACTGTCTGAAGTTCGCCAGCAACGCCATCGCCTCCGCCGAAGCCGCCGCGGCAGGCGTGACGAAGAATCGCGATGAGTTCAACCGTTCACTGACCGACTTCAAGGCCATTGAACTTATCGCGAAGAATTACGCGGCCAAGACCAAGGCCGCCGAACTGGTGCTGCGCTTTGGTTACAGCAAGGCTGCCGCCGACATGGCGGCTGCCGAAAAGCAGCTGGCGGACAGCGTCCAGGTCTTTAAGCAACTGGCCGAACTGACGACGCCGGCTTATCGCTTTGTGAACTCCATGCAGACCGGACACCGCAAGATTCCGTTTGGCGGCGCGGCGAACGGAGTGGGAACCAACTATCTTTGGTCCCAGGTGCTGCCGTTGTATGAAAAGGAGCTGGCCGACTTCCGGGCGCAGGTCGCCGGGTTGTCGAAGCCGCCGCCCGCCGCCCCGGAGCCGGGCGTGGTTTATGCCTGGCCGGCGGCGAAGTTCGCTGTCATCGGCACAAACGCGGAAACGTACGAAGTGAAGCTGGGCGCCAAGCCTTTTGCCGATCGCAAATACACGATTGCTGAACTGGCGCCGGAATTGGCCGGGCTGACGGGGATTCGTTTCTCGCATGAAAACGCAAAGAACGGCAAGTATGTGCCGGTCGAATTCGAGGTCGCGGAACCGGTGCGTGTGCTGGTCGGGTATTTCCAAAGCGAGCGGGACCTCTGGTTGCAGGTACCCAACCTCGACTTCGCCTCGCAGGCTGATGAGCGTGGCGGCATCGACGTGGTGCTGCGCAACGCGGCGGTCATTGACGAATGTCCGAACGTCAACGTGCATGCCTTCCGTTACGAGCCCGGACGGCACAAGCTGGAGTTGATCGGGAAGGGCAGCTTCGTCGTGCTCGGCGTGGTGCCGCAGTCGGTGGAATTGAAAAAGCGGGATGTTAAACTGGGAACGAAATGAAGATTACGACAGTTGGTCTGGGATTGTTTGCCTGTCTTGCGGTCCATGCCGCGGAACCACTGCCCTCGGCAAAGGTGCAGCCGGTGGCCTTGGCGGACGTGCGCTGGACCTCGGGCTTCTGGCACGACAAGTTCGAGCTGTGCCGCACCCAGATGATTCCCAGCATGGGTCGTTTGATGGAGGGCACGAACTACACGCAGTTCTTCCGCAACTTTGAAATTGCCGCCGGGCTCGCCGAGGGCCGGTCGCGCGGCGCATCCTTCAACGACGGGGATTTCTACAAATGGATCGAAGGCGCCTGCGCCACGCTGGCGGTCACCAACGATGCGGCGCTCAACAATTCACTGGACCGCATCATCGCGGTCATCGGCCGGGCGCAGCGGGCGGACGGTTACCTGAACACGCCCACGCTGATAAAGATGCGGGGTGACACCAACGCCGCGCCATTTTCTGACCGCGGCAATTTCGAGATGTACAACTTCGGGCATCTCTTCACCACCGCCTGCGTGCATCATCGCATCACGGGCCGGACAAACATGCTGGTCATCGCCGTGAAGGCGGCGGATTTTCTCGACCACAGTTTCAGCAATGCCACGCCGGACCACGCCCGCAGCCCGGTTTGTCCGTCGCATTACATGGGCTTGCTCGATCTATATCGCGCCACCGGGGAGCGGCGGTATCTCGCCTTGTCCAAGCGGCTGTTTGAACTGCGGAGCGAGGTGAAGGACGGTGGTGACGACAACCAGGACCGCATTCCCTTCGGCAAGCAGACCACCGCCGCCGGCCATGCGGTGCGCGCGAACTACCTGTTTGCCAGCGCGGCTGATCTGTTTCTAGAGACCGGTGACGCCGCCTATCTGAAACCCCTTGGTCCGATCTGGACGAACGTTGTCGAGGAGAAGCTCTACATCACCGGCGGCTGCGGCGCGCTCTACGACGGGGCGTCGCCCGACGCAGCCAAGTATCAGGCCGGCATCACCAGGGTTCACCAATCCTATGGCCGCAACTATCAGCTCCCCAATACCACGGCGCACAATGAAACCTGCGCCAACATCGGCAACGCCATGTGGAACTGGCGGATGTTTCTCGCCACGGGGGAGGGGCGATTCATGGATGTCGTGGAATTGGAGCTCTACAATGCCATCCTCTCGGGTGGCGGTCTTGATGGGACCAATTTCTTTTACACCAATCCGCTGCGGGTCACCGATCCCTTGCCGACGGAACTTCGCTGGGCGCGGACGCGCGTGCCGTTCGTCAGCTCGTTCTGCTGCCCGCCGAACCTGGTGCGGACGATCGCGGAATCCGCCGGTTACGCCTACGGTAAATCCCCGGACACCATCTGGGTCAATCTGTATGGCGGCAGTGAATTCAAAACCGACGTGCAAGGCGCGCCGGTTCGCCTCGAACAGCAGACGGAGTATCCATGGAACGGCCGGGTGCGGATAAAAATTCTCGAAGCCCCGGCGCGGGAGTTCGCCCTCAAGCTGCGCATTCCCGGCTGGGCGAAGTCGGCAGCTGTGCGCTTGAATCGGCAGCCAGCCCGTTCCGTGGGAGCCGACAGTTATCTGGAGCTCCGCCGCGAGTGGCGGCGGGGAGATCTCGTTGATTTGGACCTGCCGATGCCCGTGCGCATGATGGAAGCCAATCCGCTCGTGGAGGAAACCCTCAACCAGGTCGCGTTCCAGCGCGGGCCGGTGGTCTATTGCCTTGAATCGCCCGACCTGCCGAAGGGCATGAAGATTTCCGACGTTCGGATTCCGTCGAACCTCGAACTGCGGGCCCGCTATGACCGGCGTCTGCTGGGGGGCGTGGCGGTATTGGAGGGCAAAGTTCTCACCGCCGCCGCGTCAGACTGGAATGGAAAATTATATCGTGAAGTTCAGCCGGCGAAGTGGCAGCTGAACGCCGTCAAATTCATCCCCTACGCCCTCTGGCAAAACCGCGGGCCGTCTGAGATGAGCGTCTGGCTTCCTCTTGCCGCCGGGGATGGTTCGGCGACGGCGGACCGGCGATGATGGTTTTGTTCGTCTGCGGCACACCAGGCAACGGGCATTATTCAAAATGTATCCGGCAGTTTTTCGCTTATCTCCAGCCGGCAATGAATTTACACTTTCCCGGTTCATGACTCAGTCCTCACTATGAAAACAGCATCGCTGACCTTGGCTGGCCTCCTGCTCGCGGCCGGTTGTCTCGCCGCCCCGACCAATTCCACCCCGGAAGCCGAGGCGAAATACGCCGCCGCCATCGAGGGCCGCGCCGCGGACATTCTGAAAGTTCTGACCCTGGCCGACACCAACCGCGCCGCCCGGGTGCACGACGCCATCATTGCGCAATACCGCACGCTGCGCGACTGGCACGACACCAACGACGCGCCCCGCAAGCTGGCCAGAGGCGAGGAGACCGATCGGTTCAAGCAATCCCTCCGGGCGGTTCACGAGATTTTCTTCGCCCGGTTGGCCTTGGACCTGACGCCGGAACAGGTTGAGGCCGTGAAGGACAAGATGACCTACGGCAAGGTGCAGTTTACCTACACGGGCTACCTCAACGAATACTCCGGCCTGACCGAAGAACAGAAGGCGCGCGTGCTGTCCCTGCTCAAGGAGGCCCGGGAAGAAGCCGTCGATGCCGGGAGCGCCGACGAGAAGTCCGCCATTTTCAACCGCTACAAAGGCAAGATCAACAATTACCTTTCCGCCCAGGGCGTGATCTCAAACCGGAAAAAGAAGACCTTGTCGGAAACGACCAATACGCCGGCGCACTGAACAAATTTAACCTGTAAACTCTTATCATATGAAAACCAATCTCCAACCGCCCGTCCTTGGTGTGATCTACGGCAACCGCGATTTCTTCCCCGATGCCCTCGTCACCGAAGCGCGGGCGGACATCGCCAAACTGTTTGCCGAATACGGCATCAAAGCCATCCAGCTCGGCGAATCCGATTCCAAGCTCGGCGGCGTGGAGACGCACAACGACGCCCGCAAGTGCGCCGAGCTGTTCAAGAAGCACGCGGATGAAATTGACGGCGTGCTCGTCTGCCTGCCGAACTTTGGCGACGAAAAAGGCGTGGCTGACACGCTGAAGCTCGCGGGACTGAATGTTCCCGTGCTCATCCAAGGTTATCCCGACGATCCGAAGCAACTCATGCCGTCGCGCCGACGCGATTCCTTCTGCGGCAAGATTTCCGTCTGCAACAACCTCGTGCAGGCCGGCATCAAGTTCACGCTCACCAGCAAACACGTTTCGCATCCAGCGTCCGACAGCTTCAAGCGCGACCTGCAAAAGTTCCTCGGCGTCTGCCGCGTGGTGAATGGCCTGCGCGGCGTCCGCCTCGGCGCGGTCGGCGCGCGGCCCGGCGCATTCAACACAGTGCGTTACTCCGAAAAATCCTCGAACGCCACGGCATCAGCGTCACGACCGTGGATTTGTCAGAAATCATCGGCGCAGCGAACAAATTGGACGCCTCCGCCCCATCCGTCGTATCCAAGCTCAAAGAAATCACCGGCTACGCCCCCGCGCCCGGCGTGCCGAACGACAAGCTCGTGCAGATGGCCAAGATGGGCGTGGTGCTCACCGATTGGATGAACGCCAATCACCTCGACGCCACCGCCATCCAATGCTGGACGTCCGTGCAGGCGAACTTCGGCTGCAACGTCTGCACGCTCATGAGCATGATGAGCGAGAAGTTCATGCCCAGCGCCTGCGAAGTGGACGTCACCGGCGTGCTCACCATGTATGCCATGCAACTCGCCGGCGGCACGCCCGCCGCGCTCGTGGACTGGAACAACAACTACGCGGACGACGACGACAAATGCGTCCTCTTCCATTGCGGCAACTGGGCAAAATCCTTCCTGCCCGACATCAAGATCGCCAACGCGCCGATCCTTGGCAGCATTCTCGGCGTGGAAAACACCTATGGCGCGCTCGACGGTCGCACGCCCGCCGGCCCGCTGACCTACGGCCGCATCACCACCGCCGATGCCGAGGGCAAAATCCGCTGCTACGTCGGCGAAGGCGAACTCACGAACGACGAACTCAAGACCTTCGGCAACCGCGCCGTGGCCAAAGTGCCGAACCTGCAAAAAGTCCTGCGTCACGTCTGCGAAAAAGGCTTTGAACATCACGTCGTCATGACGCAATCGCACTCGGCGGAAATCCTGGCTGAAGCGTTTGGGAATTATTTCGGGTGGGAAGTTCAACATCACGGCTGAAATCCGAATCACGAACTGAATAAGTCTCAAAAGGTCATGACCATCACACAACGACTCAGCTTGCTTTGGCGGCGTTTTTCGCCGTTGGAAGAGCGGCTTGTGGCCGTTGTGCGAGAGGTGTTGCCACCGCCGGCTCAATCCATCTTTGATTCGCAAGTCGCAAGCATCACGCTCGTCCAGCGGCATCCCAACGAGATTTGTTTTTATCGGAGGCGGTCTGGAAAGGTGGATTGGAGTGACGTTCCGACATTCCCTCGCACTGGCGAGTTCCAACTGGCGGAAGTCCGGTTTAGCGTCACCAAGCGAACCTACAAGGCGACGCTTACGAGTATTGGCGGCCATATTTTCGATTTCACGATCACACCGAATCCAAAAGCCATCGCTTTCGCCGAATGGGATGCCGCGCCGTCCGCCCGATTGTTGGCAGACCCAATGGTGGTTGATTCCACAAATGAACCGCCACCGATACCTGATTCGTGGCGTGAGTTTTTGACGAAGCATCAAAAACAGGATTTCGGTGACTGGACGATTCACGACGCTAAGACAGCATATCGCACGGCTTTCGCGGATGGCGATTTCCTTGTCCTTGCAGAGCGCGAGGGCGATCAGTTTGTGTTGCATCGCATAGAGCCTCCAGCTTCAACGTTGTTCTATTTGGACTCGCACGATGGGAAACCTGAGTCGATTAAAGGAGACGTTCTGGAGATTTTGCAACGGTCCTATGACTGAAAGGCTGGACACGATGAGCACCAAAAAAAATCAGAAGATTGATGGCTTGGAAGGAGCTTACTATCAAGTCGGCAGCCCGGCGCTGCCTTTCACGCTCAAGGACGGCAAGTATCAGATGGGTTACGATACAGGCTCTTACACCGCCGAGTTGGAAAATGAATTTTCCTGCGTGGTGAGCCTTGCGTCAAAATTATTCAAAGGCCCGAGCAAGACTCGCCGCTACCGGCTCACCCGTCGAAGCAAGACCTACACGCTTTTCAATTTCCTGGACGAACGGGTGACCAAATACAACCGCCGGGATGGTGTGGAGTTCCTCACTGAATCGCCGCTTGGCAAATCGTCTAAGCCGGCCGCAACGAACGCCGCCACCGAACAGCGGAAACAGGTCGAACAAAAGAATGCGGAAGCCAGTTTCCACCTGACCGGTGAATCCGTCCTGCGCGCGACGACGATTCCGAAGCCGCCCAGTTCCAAGAGCCGCACGGTCGTCCGCGTTACGCATATCAACAGCTACGGCTGCGTCGACTCCGATGTTTATGTGCGCCTGGGCAATCCGAAGAAGCCGCTGGGCGTTTCGGATTTCGACACGGTTTCCGACTGGCAACGGGCGAAGTTGGTCGAGGACGTGGTGCTCGACGGCAAAAGCGACAAGTGGGTGGCGCGCACCAAAAAGAACGGCGAGGACACGACCTGGGCCGGCACTTACGAAGTCGGACTGCAATTCCCGAAAGGCTACAGTCAGATCGAACTCAAACTCATCAGCCGCGTTCCGGCGGTGTGTTCGATCGTGCTTTCCAACTGGAAGGTGTTTGTCCGGTAAACCGCGCGCAACCACAAGAATGAAAACGAAAGCCAGTTCATCAGCCCTGTTCAAAGCGTGTGAAAGCGGCGACGCCGCAAAAGTCACCGCCGCTCTGAAAGCCGGCGCGGAGGGCAACGCCCGCACGGTCAACGGCTACATCCGCGACGTGACGCCGTTGATGCTCGCGGCCAACGCAGCCAGTGCCGATTGCGTGAGGCTGCTGCTCAAAGCGGGCGCAGACGTGGCGGCACGGACCACGAGTGAGTCCGGCGGCGCGGGTGACCAGACGGCGCTGCACTTCGCGTTGCTCGCGGGCAAGGCGGAGAAGCCGCATCTGGACGTGGTGAAATTGCTGCTCGAGGCCGGCGCGAATCCCGACGCGGCGTCCAACAACGGCACGACGCCACTGGTCGAAGCGGTTCGTATCGGGTCGAAGCCGCTGGTGAATTCGTTTCTGGCGGCGGGTGCGAAATCGCATTTGCAGGCGGGTGCGAAGTTGTCTCCGTTGCATGCGGCGGCGGCCAAGGGGCGCACGGAGATCGTCGAGTTGCTGCTGGCGCGAGGCGTGCCGGTGGGTTTGCGCGATGCGCAGGGCAAAACCGCACTCATGGACGCTGTGAGCTGCGGACAGATAACTGTCATGGAAACTTTGCTGGAGGCGAAAGCTGATCCGCACGCCGCCAGCGCCGATGACCGGACGGTATTCATCTGGGCGGCATTGTTCGCACGCGATGCGTCGGACGAGGACGAGGCGGCAATCGCCGTGCGATTGCTGGAACGGCTCGTGAAGCTTGGCGTGGACGTGAAAGCCAAGGATGCCGAGGGCAGTTCCGCCGCCGATTATGGCGCGGCGGCTTACGAAGAGTCCGTGACGAAGTTTTTCAAGCAGCTCGGCGCAAAATCCGGCGGTAAAAAGAAATCATAAAATTCTCACGCTGATGACAACGTATAAAACTATTTGGAAGCTGGTGAGCGTGCAGGTCACGCTGATCTTGCTGCTCATCATAGCAGGATGCGCCACAAGCCAGTCCCAGCGCGGCATCTTTGGCACATGGTCGGAGGAGGGCACAGCCACGTTGCTGACGTTTCAGGCGGACGGAATGGTGAAGGTGACCACCGGCACGGAGATAACGATGGGAACTTATTCGTTTGAACCGCCGGCCAGACTGACACTGCGATTTGATGGCACGACGCCCAGACCCGGACCACATGCGGCGAAGTGCGAGTTGCGCGGCGATCACATGCAGCTTGTTTGGGCTGAGGGAGGCAAGGCCCGATACACGAGATTGGGTCAGCACGAATGATGTGATGGTTGGCTCACACAACCAGCGACAACATGAAAACCAACGAAGCCATGTGGAAACTGGTCAACGCCGAGGATTGGGCGGCGGTCGAGAAGTGCGTTGCCGATGGCGAGTGGGACGCGAATCAACCACTGACTCTGAATCTGCAAAAGGGTGGCTTCTTGCTGTTGTCGGCCGCGGCCGAGCACGGTTTGGTTTCGCTCGTAAAGCAGTTGATCAAGAGCGGTGCGGACGTGAACAAAAAACTCCCGGGCGAGGATTCGCCGTTGATGAGTGCCTGCGAAGCGGGGCACGGTGAAATCGTGGACTTGCTGATCGAAGCCGGCGCGGACGTGAACAAAAATCCTCAGTCAGTGACGAAGGCGATCCCGGCGAGATTCCCGTCTGTCGGTCGCTGCCGAAGATGGCAATCACGAAATGATGACCAAACTCCTGAAGCACGGCGCAGATGTGAAAGCCAAGACGCGTCGAGGCCGAACGGCGTTAAGCTTAGCGATATTCAAGCGACAAAGATTGACCGGGACTTGATTCGCCTGCTGTTGAAGGCGGGTTGTCTGCGGATGGACGGATTGCATCATCCGGTGTTTCAGCGCGACCTGGAGATTGTCGAATTACTGGGCTCGCCGCCAAGCCCGGGATGTGAATTTGGGTTTGACTGCCAGTTAGGGCGCTTTCCAATGCGAAGGGCGACACGCCGCTGTTCGTGGCTGTCGTCAAAAACCCGGCGGAGATGGCAGCGATAGAACGAGAAATGAAGCCTAAGGAACGATTGGCGATTCTCGATTTGCTCATCAAGGCTGGTGCAGATGTAAACGCACAGCGTGGTGGCAGGTTGCGCGTTGGACGCCGTTGATGCATGCCGCCGCCCAAGACGAGGATGAGATCGCCCGGCGCTTGCTCAAAGCCGGCGCAGACCCGAAAAAGACTGTGGAGACGAGCTGGTATGCCGTCGTTGATGGAAATAGCAAACAACGCAAAGGCCCGCTCAACGCCATCGGCATGGCGGAGCAACGGCCCGAAAGCAAGCGGGTGCGCAGACTCATGCTGGGCCACGAATAGAAAATGAATTTCATGACCGACCACGAACTGCAACTGAAAGCATGCGCGCTGCGCAAATCGATGTTGAACCTCATCGTCGGAGCCGGCGCGGGCCACACGGGCGGCGGGTTGTCCTGCCTGGACATCCTGAACGTCCTCTACAACCGCGTGCTCAACGTCTCGCCGCAGACCTTCACCAGCCCGACGCGCGATCGCTACGTGCAGAGCAAGGGCCATTGCGTCGAGGCGCTCTACGCCGTGCTCGCCGACCGCGGCTTTTTCCCGGCATCGGATTTGGACACCGTCTGCCATTATCAATCGCACTACGTCGGCCATCCCACTCGGCACATTCCAGGTGTGGAGATGAACACCGGCGCACTCGGCCACGGCCTGCCCATCTGCATCGGCATGGCGCTCGCGGGCAAAATGGATGCCGCCAGCTACCGCGTCTTCACGCTGCTCGGCGACGGCGAACTCGCCGAAGGTTCAAACTGGGAAGGCGGCTTGGCCGCGGCACACTATAAGTTGGATAATCTCACGGCGATTCTCGATCACAACACGCTCCAAATCACCGGCCACACGCGCGACGTGATGAGCAACGAGCCGCTCGACGAAAAGTGGCGCGCGTTCGGCTGGGAAGTCCGCAGTGTGAACGGCCATGACTACGCTGCGCTTACGAAAGCCCTAACCGAACCCTCGTCAGGCAAACCGGTCTTCGTCATCGCCAACACCGTGAAAGGCAAAGGCGTCAGCTTTATGGAAAACGTCGCCAAATGGCATCACGGCGTGCCGAGCGAAGCGGAACTGAAACAAGCGCTGGCCGAACTCGACACGGCGGAAGCGAAACTGCAAAACGCGTGACCATGCCCAGCACCTGTGATATCACTAACCGCGCGATTCCCTCTCCCCGCGAGGCGCGAGTGGGGAGAGGGTTAGGGAGAGGGGCTGCTCATGAACTCGGCCAAAGCACCTCCTCTCCCCGGCCCTCTCCTCCATCCAATGGAGGAGAGGGAGTCAACGCTCCATCCGGTCGCCAGACTGATGGCATCCGCAATACCAAGAACGTCCGTGGCGCGGAGTCGATTCCCTCTCCCTGCGACGCAAGAGCGGGGAGAGGGTTAGGGAGAGGGGCTGCTCCAAAAACGCTCGCCCGCCTGTTGCGTGGCAACCAAACAGACGAGGAGAAACAACTCTGGCAAGCGTTGAAAGCCGGACGCTTTGCTGGATTCAAATTCCGTCGGCAGCACGAAGTAGGCGACCACTACCTCGACTTCTATTGCCCCACCGCGAAGTTGTCCATCGAGCTGGATGGTTTTCAACACGGCTTGCCGGAGCAGTTGCAGCACGACGCCGAGCGAACAAAATTTCTAGCTTCGCAAGGCATCGAAGAACTCCGGTTCTGGAATCATCAATGGAACAAGAATCGTGAGGGCGTGTTGCTGGAGGTTTGGGAAGCCTTACATCGTCGCACTGGGTGTGTTGCCGTGATGCGCAAGGTTCAGAACCATCGGTTTGTTCCGCCCAATCCTGACAGAATCATTCCGAGGAAAGGAAACGCAAAGTGAGCCGCAATTTTCAAGAGCACCTCCTCTCCCCAGCCCTCTCCTCCATTCCGAATGGAGGAGAGGGAGTGGGCGCGCGTGCGTTCGATGCTGCTCTGGCATTACAGCGTCGTGTTGCATGGGTGATTCATGTTGCCCGAGCGCTGGCAAAATACAGCACGCTTCCGATTCCCTCGCCCCGCAGCGAAGCGCGGGGAGAGGGACAGGGAGAGGGGCTTCCCAGCTTTTTCAAATCATTGATATTTTCCCACCCATGAGCGCACCCGCACCCTCAATGTTCACGCCTGCGGCAAAAGCCACGGCGGAAAAGCTCGGCCTGAAAATGGGCCGCGCCAATCTCGAAGAGTTTGCTGCCACGCTGGAAGAACTCGCGAAGGCAAACCCGAACATCATCGCCGTCACCAGCGACTCGCGTGGCTCAGGCAAGCTCGCGCCGTTCGGCAAGGCGCTGCCCAAGCAGATTGTGGAAGTCGGCATCGCGGAGCAAAACCTCGTCGGCATCACTGCCGGTCTCGCGGCCTGCGGCAAGAAGGCGTTCGGTGTTTCGCCGAGCTGCTTCCTCACGGCGCGGTCGCTGGAGCAGATCAAAATGATGTCTGTTACTCGGACGTTCCCGCCGTGCTGGTCGGCATCAGCTCCGGCACGAGCTACGGCGCACTCGGCACGACGCATCATTCGCTGCACGACCTCGCCGTCCTGCGCGCGATCAACAACCTCACCATCATCGTCCCCGCCGACAACTTTGAATCCCGCCAAGTCATCCTCGCCGCCGCCAAGGCGACAAAGCCGGTCTTTGTCCGCTTCGGCAAAGCCGCGATGTATGGTCTGCTAAACCGGAAACGAAGTTTGAAGTCGGCAAAGCCATCACGCTGCGCGAAGGCAACGATGTGGCGTTCCTCGCCAACGGCGAAACGGTGGTTCATGCTGTCCTCGCCGCCGCACAGCTTGCCGGGGAACGGTATCCAAGCACGCGTGTTATCCGTCCACACCGTGAAGCCACTCGACACGGAAGCCATCCTCAAAGCCGGTCGCGAATGCAAAGCCGTCGTCACGGTGGAAGAACACATGGTGCAACGGCGGACTCGGTGAAGCGGTAGCCTCTACACTCTTGCAAGCGGGCGTGTGGAAACCCTTCCGCATCGTGGGCATACCTGATGAGGAAACCGTTCCCGGCGCGCAGGCGGACATCTTCCGGCACTACGGCATCAGCATGGAAGGGTTGAGCGAGACGGCGTTGAGCCTGCTAAAGAAATGACTTCACCGGCACAGTGTAATTTGGCACGCGCAGCAGCGCGTCCCTACCGTAACAGAAAGGCGCTGCTGCGCCGCCTTTGTTTCTCACTCATGATCCTCTCGCCCTCGACCAATCCACTTCCGCCACGAAAGCCGTGCTCTTTGATGCGCGGCAAGGTGCTGGACAAAACCCTCCCGCAACCATCGCCAGATCTATCCGCAGCCCGGCTGGGTGGAACATGACGCCGAGGAAATCTGGAAAAACGTCCTCGCGGTCATCGGCGAGATCGCCAAGCGCAATTGTCCTGCTGAACAAGCTTGCCGCGCTCAGCATCACGAACCAGCGCGAGACCGTGCTGGTGTTCGACCGCAAGACCGGCAAGCCGCTGCACAACGCGTTGGTCTGGCAGGATCGCCGGTGATGCCATCTGCGGTGCGCTGGACAAACAAGGTCACGGCCCAAGCGTGCTCCAGAAAAACGGGGCTGAAGATCGACAGTATTTCTCGGCGTCGAAAGTCCGCTGGCTGGTGGAAAACAAACCGGCCATCGCCGCCAAACTCAAAAGCGGCGAGGCCGTCGTCAGCACGATTGACGCCTATCTGATTCACCGGCTAACCGGGGGACACGTCTTTGCCACCGACTTTACCAACGCCAGCCGCACGCTGCTGTTCGACATTGGCAAACTGAAGTGGGATGCCGAGTTGTGTAAACTTTTCAAAGTTCCGGCGAGCGCTTTGCCGGAAGTGCGCGAGAGCGCCGCGCAGTTTGGTGAAACCAATCTGAATGGCCTGTTGCCCAAGACCGTTCCGATTGTCGGCGTGATGGGCGATTCCCAGGCGTCGCTGTTTGCGCAGCGGTGTTATCAACCCGGCACGGCGAAAGCCACGTTCGGCACGGGCACGAGCGTGTTGCTCAACATCGGCGACCAACTGCGCGTCTCGCAGAAAGGCGCCGTTACCGCGCTCGCCTGGGTTTACCAAGGCAAACCCACTTACGCGTTCGAAGGACTCATCAATTTTTCCGCAGCGACGATTGAATGGCTCAAAAATCAGCTTGGTTTGATTCAAAGCGCGGCGGAGGTTGAGAAGCTGGCGTTGAGCGTGAAGGGTAACGGCGGCGTTTATCTCGTGCCGGCGTTTGCGGGGTTGAGCGCGCCGTATTGGTCGCCGGAAGCGCGGGCGGCCATCCTGGGCATGACGGCGCACACGAACAAAGCCCACGTCGTCCGCGCCGCGCAGGAAGCCATTAGCTACCAGATCCGCGACGTGCTCGACATGATGCGCGCCGACGCCAAGGTGAAGCTGCAAAGTCTGCACGCCGACGGCGGTCCGACGCGGAACAAATTTCTCATGCAGTTCACCGCCGACCTGACGCGCACCGAGATCAAGGTGGCCGAAGTCGCCGAGAGTTCAGCCTGGGGCGCGGCGATGAACGGACTGCTCGGTCTAGGCGTCTGCAAATCTTTCCGTGACTTGGAAAAGCTGCCACGTCCGCAGACCGTTTTCCGAACCAGGATGCCACTTCCGGAAGCTACCCGGTTGCATGTCGGCTGGCAGAATGCCGTGAAGCGGGTGTTGTAGTCATAAATGCTCCGAATTGATCGCTTCCAAAGAAATATCATGTCCACCCCCAAACCCGTTCTTCGTCACATCGCCAACCTCTGGACCTTCATGGGGCATCCGACGAAGGAAAGCGAATGGTCGCTCGACCAGAAACTCGCCGCCATGAAAGCCGCCGGCTTTGACGGTGTCTGCTGGGGTGGCAGCCCGGAGCTGGCCGCCGGCTGCAAAAGGCACGGCTTGATCTTTGTCGGCGGCATGGCTTCGGGGAAGGCCGCGGATTTTCCCCGGCTGTTGCAGGAGCAAAAGGATTGCGGGGCGGTGCATGTGAATGTCCAGCTCGCCGCCGATGAAGTGCTGACGCCCGAAGCTCTGGAACTTGCGCTGGTGCTGAATCGCGAAGGCAAGCGCATCGGGGTCGTTCCCGGAGTTGAAACCCATCGCGGCACCTGCACGGAGACTCCGGAGAAGCACTACGCGCTGTGCGATGCGTATCAGAAGGCGACCGGCGAGCTCCTCCCGCTCTCGATTGATTTCTCGCACTTCGCCGTGGTGAAGCACCTGGTGCCCGAGAATTTCGCCAAGCGCCTCCTGGTGCGGCCCGACTTGATCCAGCACGCCCAGCAGTTTCACTTCCGGCCGTTCAACGGGCATCATGTGCAGGTGCCCATCACGGACGGCAACGGGAACCTCACGTTGGAGGTGCAGGACTGGCTGCCGTTTGCCGAGGCGCTTTTGAAGGTGTGGCTGGGGGGGAACCGCCACACTGGCCGCGAGATTTTCATCTGTCCCGAACTTGGCCCGCTCGAAGGTGGCTACAGGCTTTCCACGTTCAAGAACAGCTGGGAGGAAAAGCAGATCCTGCGTCGCGAGATCGACCAGCTCTGGTGCAGGCTCACGGCTTAAGCCTGCCGGTGCTTCCCTGGCGAACGTCCGGTCACGCGTTTGAAGACGCGATGAAACTGGGCGTAGCTGCCAAAGCCCGCCGCCAGCGCCGCATCCAGCATGGTGTGCCGCTGGCCGGTGCCGTAGATCTGAAGGAACCGTTCCACCCGCTGCCGGTTGCGGAAGTCCACCAGGGCGACGCCGGTTTGCTGTTTGAACAGCCGGCTTAGGCGATGCGCGCTGAGACCGGCATGGCGGGCGAGTTCATCGAGGGAAAGGGTGTTGTTCTGGTTGCGGATCTGCCGGGCGGCTTTTTCCACGGCGGGATGCACATCCAGCACGGGGACCTCGGCAGCCTTTTGATATTCCTGCCACGCTGACAGAAAAGAGTAGGCCAGTCCGGCATTGAATAGCCCGGGTTGATCTCCGGTGGCGACAATTTCCGAGAACAGCTGCTCCAGCCGTTGCAGGGCGGGCTGGGACAGTCGTCGGCAGAAATCTCCCGCCGGATTCTTTGCCTGCAGAACTCTAGTGCTTTCGTCGGTGGCGATGCGCTGGATGGCCCGCGGTTTCATGACCCCGATCCACATTTCGAAATCCGCGGATTGCTCGACCAGCACATGCTCCTGTGCAGGGAACAGCCACAGCAGGTCACCGCGCCGGATGTGGTATTTGCTCTGTTCCAGGAGATACAGGCCGCTGCCTTGCGTGACGAGGTTGAACTCCAGTTCGGCATGATGATGCATGGCGTTCGCCCGTCCCTGCTGGTGGTAATGCCAGAGGTTGCCTTCCAGTGTCCGGGGCAGTTCAAGCTTTTGGCGCATGACGACAAAAAATGATAACAAGACGCGGGCAAAATGAGAAGCCCAGCCAACCCATTTTTGCCATCGTCTGGACATGATCACCATTTCCAAAGAACAACGGGACCTTTACCAGAAGGAAGGCTACATGATTTTGCCGGCGGTCATCCCGCCCGACATGCTCGAAATGCTCCGCGAGGAGTGCTCCTACTATATCGGCTACATGGACGCGCTGATGGACTCCAAGGGGGTCAAGAGCGTGGGCATCACCCATCGCGGCAACCGCTACTTCATCAACAACCGCTACCGTCTGAGCAATCGCCTTTACCAGTTCATCTTCAGCGACCTCATGGCGAAAGTTGCCGAGGCGACGGTCGGACCCAACGCCCAGTTGTTCCACGAACAATGGGTCGTCAAGGGCGCCGAGCAGGGCATGAAGTTCGCCTGGCACCAGGACAGCGGCTACGTGAAGTGGTATGACCCCACCACCAACCACAAGCCTTACGTCACCTGCTGGTGCACGCTTGACGCGGTGAATGAGGAAAACGGCACCGTTTACATCCTCCCGCATTCCCGTGGCGGCACGCGCGGCAAGCTGATCGACCATTTCAAGGAGGAGGGCACCAACGACCTGATCGGCTACACCGGCAGCGATCCCGGTGATCCGTTGATCGTTCCCGCCGGCAGCATCGTGGCGTTCGACAGCTTTCTGTTCCATCGCAGCGGCGCGAACAAGACGAACCGCATGCGCCGCATTTACCTTCCCCAATACAGCGGCGCACCCATCAACCGCCCCGACGGCAAACCGTGGGCGATGGCGACGCCGTTCTTGAAGGATGGGAAGAACGTTTACAATCACGCCGAAGACTCCGAGGCGAACTGGGGCCCATTCCCGGACAAGAAGAAGGAGTCCATCTAGGCTTTCGTGCTTCCACGAGCGCAGGAAGGCAAAGCCCTCCTGCGCTCTTTTGCTTTTTACCCAAATAATTGCATGAAGAAATTCGGTCTGGGCGTACTTGGTCTCGGTGAAGGGCGCAGCATCATTTCCGCCGGCGTGAACAGCGAGCTGTGGGAGGTGGTGCAGCTGTGCGACATCAACCCGCAGCTCGGCGCGGAGCGTTGCCGCGAGTTTTCACTGCCCCCCGAACAATTCAACACCTCGTTTGAAAAGCTGCTGGCCAATCCCGCCGTGGACGCCGTCGGCATCTACACGCCCGACCATCTCCATGCCGGCCATGCCATCGCGGCCTTGCGCGCCGGGAAGCACGTCATCTGCACCAAGCCGTTCCTCAATGATCTGTCCCAGGCCCGGGCGGTTTTGGACGCGCAGCAGCAGAGCGGCCGGCGGGTGTTTGTGGGCCAGAGCACGCGCTTCTTCGAGCCGTTTCGACGCCAGCGCGAACATTTCCTGGCCGGCGCGCTCGGCGAGTTGAACACCCTCGAAGCCGCCTATCACGCCGACCACCGCTGGTTTCTGGAAAAGCCATGGGCCAAGGAGAAATCCTTCCGCTGGCTCTTCGGCGGCCTGAGCCACCCGGCCGACCTGCTGCGGTGGTATCTGCCCGACGTTGAGGAAGTCATGGGCTATTCCACGCTCAGTGAAAACGGCCGCGCGGGCGGTCTGAAGAATGACGACACCTTCCATTTCATTTTGAAATCCAGCTCCGGCAAAATCGCCCGCGTCAGCGGCTGCTACTCCTGCCCCATCGTCCCGTCGCAACGCGACAGCGGAATGACCTGCATCCTCCGCTGCGCGAACGGTTCGAGCCAGGCGGACTACCCCGAGCTGCGTTACTCATGGCGCTCCGGCGGTCATTCCGTCATCGAACGCTTTGAAGAGGAGGAAGATTATTACTTCCGCTTCGGCGGTCGAACGCACCATGCCGGCGAATATCAGAACTACATCGAATACTTTGCCCGCTGCCTGGTCGCCGGGGAAACGCCCCGTCCGGATGCCTTGGAAGGCGTCGTGACCATCGCCTTGCTGGTGGCCATGGAAGAAACGTGCGCGTCGGGTCATCCGGTGAAAATCAAGAACGTGCTTGCCCGTCATGGCCTGGAAAATCTGCCGACCTGAGAAAGCGCCGCCGCCGGTTTGCCTCCGGACAGCTGCCGCCAAAGGTTTAATCTGAAGCAAGACTGTGAAACTGTCTGCGAACCATCCGACCGCCGCCTTGCCGCCCCGCATGGCGCTGCTGGCGTGTTCGGTCTTTGAGCGCGAGATCAAGCTGCTGGCTCCAGATGCTCCGCACCTTGCCGAGATTCGTTGGTTCGAGATGGGGTTGCATGACCATCCCGACCAGATGCGCGGCATCCTGCAGGAGCACTTGGAGGCCATCGATGCGCGGGCGGACATCGAAGCCGTGGTGATGGCCTATGGCTTGTGCGGTCGCGGTACTGCCGGCCTGCGACCGTTGCGGCATCCAGTCGTCATTCCGCGGGCGCATGACTGCATCACCGTTTTCATGGGGAGCAAGGAAACCTACGCCGCACATCAAGGCCGCTGTCCCACCTGCTATTACTACACTCCGGGCTGGAACCGGAACCGCCGCGTGCCTGGACCGGAAAAGCTGGAAGCCCTGCGGCGCGAACTTTCGGGGAGGTTTGATCCCGAGGACGTGGACTTCATCATTCAAACCGAGCGCGAACAATGGGCGTTGCACGACACTGCCACTTACCTCGATCTCGGCACGGACGACGCTGAGAGTGAAGCGGCCTATGCCAGGCGCTGCGCCGAATGGCTGGGCTGGAAGTTTGAACGAATCCGCGGCGATGCCACGCTGCTGCGTGATTTGCTCTGGGGCCGCTGGGACGAGAAACGCTTTCAAATTATTCCGCCTGGCCGGTGTCTTGGCCATGCTCCGGATGAATCCATCATGCGGGTGGACCCATGAGCTGCGGCGGGAACATCGAGGTTCGATTGGATTCCGGCGAGACGCGCCGGTTGGTTGCTTCGGACGAGACGCGTTCCCTCGCCGACATTCTCGCGGCGCAAGGTCTGCCCTTGAACACCCGCTGCGGCCAACGCGGCCGGTGCCGTGGGTGTGAAATGGATTTGATCTCCGGCAGCGTGTCAGTGGATGGAACCCGCGTCACGGCTCCGGCGGTGGTGAAAGCCTGCCGCGCCCGGCTGGCCGGCGATCTGGCGTTTCATTTGCCCGACCGCTCGCGTCTGGAGCATCGCCCCCAAGTCAGCGAGACCTTTGAAATCGCCGTGCCGTATGCGCATCAGCCGCTGTTTCCCTTTACGCCCGGCCGCGACACCGCCTTTGCCGTGGATGTCGGCACGACCACCGTGGTGGTGCTGTTGGTGGATCTGAAGACCGGCGACGTGCTTTCGCGGGCCGGAGGATTCAACGAGCAAATCCGTTTTGGCGACAATGTCGTCACGCGCATCGAAGCCGCCCAAAAGCCGGAGCAACTTGCCGCCATGCAACGTGCTGTCGTGATGGAAACCATCCAGCCGTTATTGAAGCGGGCGTTGGAGCAGGCCGGCCGCCCCGCTGAACGAATCGCGGGCGGAACCATCGCGGCGAACACGACCATGCTGCACCTCCTTGCCGGAGAAGACCCGACACCGCTGGGCGTGGCTCCGTTTACGCCGCGGTTCATCGCCGGCCGAACCTTGGCAGCCCGGGAAGTTGGTTTGGTCGCCGAAGGTTTGGCCGTCGAAACTCCGATCCAGCTCCTGCCCGGCATCGCGGCCTATGTGGGCGCGGACATCACCGCGGGCATGCTGGCCACCGGCATGTGCTACGACGAAAAACCCGCGCTGCTGGTGGACATCGGAACGAATGGCGAAATCGTTTTGCAGGCGGACGGAAGGTTTTTTGGCTGCGCCACGGCGGCCGGGCCGGCGTTTGAAGGCTGCGGGCTGTCGTGCGGCACCCGGGCCCGGACCGGGGCGGTGAGCGACTTGAGCCTGGCGCTCAATCCCTTTTTGCTGAAGGTTGAAGTCATCGGCGCAACGTCGTTGGCTCGGGCGGAGGGCATTTGCGGATCGGCCTATCTGGATTTTTTGGCGACGGCGCGCCAAATCGGCTTGCTGGGGACCACGGGACGGTTTGAGCTGAGGCGCTGGGAGGAGCTGCCGGAGACGCATCGTTGGTCGAATGACGACCAACGTGCGGTTCGTCTCGCCGCGCGGAACGGCCCGGACGATCTGCGCATCAGCGAAGTGGACGTGGCGTTGCTGCTGCAGGCCAAGGCGGCGATTGGCGCGGGCATCGAAGTCCTGTTGGAAACCGCCGGCATCCGCGCGGCGGACGTGGGGACGGTTTATCTCGCGGGCGGTTTTGGGATGCACCTCGACGTTGCGCACGCCATCGCCATTGGACTGTTGCCGGGTTTTGACGTGCGGCAGGTGAAGGTCGTCGGCAACACGTCGCTGGCGGGCGCGCTGCTGGCGCTGCTGGATCGCACCCTCTTGGCGGAGATGGAAAATCTCCGCGCCCGGGTCAGGGTGGTGGAATTGAACCTGACGGACGGTTTCGAAGACCGCTACGTCGAGCATTTGCTGCTGCCGTGATTGACGCCGCATGAACGATTTCCCCGCCATCCCGCTGCTCGAACACCGGCCTTACGACCGCATCCGCGAGCTGTATCTGCTGCAGGAGCTGCAACTGCTCGCCGCCATCCGCCGGGGCGACCGCGGCGAGGCGCGCCGCATCATCAACCATGTGCTCGTCCACATCTACAGCGCGGGCGAGGAGCGCAGCGAACTGCTGAAGGGGCTGCTGCTGGAACTGGTCGTGATGATTTCCCGCGCGGCGGTGGAGGCGGGCGCCGTGCAGTCGGAAGTGCTGGGGATGAACTTCCGCTTCCTGACCGAGCTGGCGGGCATCAATGACGACGAATACCTTGCGGCATGGCTGCGCAAAACGCTGGAGCATGTGTTCTCAACCATTGAACGGCAGGAGGATTTCACGCCGCCGCTGCTCATCGGCCGGGCGCTCGGGTTCATGCGTGAGAATCTGCACCGCGACATTTCCCGCGATGAGACGGCGCGGCACGCGGGCATTTCCCCGAGCCATTTCTCACGGCTGCTGAAGGAGCGCACGGGTCGTTCATTCACCGAATTGCTCCGCCAATGCCGCGTTGACCTTGCCTGCGAACTTCTGCTGGGCACCGAAAAATCCCTGGCGCAGATTGCGGACACCTGCGGCTTCTGCGATCAGAGCTACTTCACGCGCGTCTTTCAGGAGGTGAAAGGGCGCACCCCCAAGCTGTTCCGGGAAGAGTCCCGCGCCAAGGCCGGCGGTCTTGTGGGCAAGGCTTAGGATTGTCCGGTCCGCAAACTTTGGAACTCCGTTTCAGCCTTGTTTCACAGCCCGGCTCATCGCGGCCAGGTGTTCCGGGGTTGTGCCGCAGCAGCCGCCGACGATACTGGCGCCGGCGGAGATCAGCTTGGATGCCAGCGCGGCCATTTGCTCCGGCGAGGCATCATAAACCGTCCGTCCGTTTTCAATGCGTGGCGTTCCGCCGTTGGGTTGCACAATCACGGGCGTCCTTCCGGCGGCAATCGTAAGCTGTCTGGCGAGAACCACGTAATCCTCCAAGCCCAGATCCGTGCCGCAGTTCGTGCCGATAATGTCCGCGCCGGCCTTGACGGACCTCTCCACGGCTTCGGCTACGGTGGTTCCCATCATGGTTCGAAATTCGTTCGCCGCAGTTTTCTGAAAGGCATAGGTGACCACCACCGGGATTTTTGCGCTGCATTCCCGGGCGGCTTCGACGCCGACCACCGCCTCCGCCGGGTCGCTCATGGTTTCGACCAGGATGGCGTCCGCACCGCCTTCGATGAGGGCGGCAATCTGGTCGCGGAAAGCTGCCCGCAAATCCTCTGCCGAAACATCTCCGACCGGTTCCAGAAAATCCCCGACCGGGCCGACGTCTCCCAAAACCCAGCCGGTTTCGCCCAGCACCTTTCGGGCGATGGCGGCGGCGGCGCGGTTCAGTTCGACACCCCGCGCCGTCAAGCCATGCCGTTCGAGCACATACCGCGAACCTCCGAAGGAATTGGTCGTGATCAGGTGGCTGCCCGCGCGATGGTAGGCTTCGTGAACGGCGGCAACATCCGGGCGGCGGTTGACGTTCCACAGCATCCCGCATTCTCCGCTCCCGAGTCCGCGGGCCATCAATTGGGTGCCCATCGCGCCATCGGCAAGCAGGGGGGTGGTGGCCAGTTGCGCGAGCAGAGGAATGCGTTGCATGCCGGCATTAAAAGGAAGTCCGGATGATTTTCAATGGCAGAGCACCGGATCACCAAAGAATCGTCCCGGATTACAAGACGTCTGCCGCGGCCCTGCCTAGCCTGTTGCCTCATGAACGTCGATCATCCGCTGACGCAGGTCATCATTGCCGGGAAGCGCAAAGAGGTCCCCGAGCTGGTCCAGCAATGTCTTGCAGCGGGAGAGAAGGCTGCGGAGATCGTTGAGAAGCGGCTCGTGCCTGGCATGATGGTCGTTGGCGAGCGCTTCAAGCGGAATGAAATCTTCGTGCCGGAAATGCTCATTGCCGCCCGCGCCATGAAGGAGGCGTTGAAAATTCTCGAGCCCATGCTCGTTGCCGCCGGGGTGAAGCCCGAATACACCGCCGTCATCGGCACGGTTGAAGGCGACCTGCACGACATCGGAAAAAATCTCGTGGCGATGATGTGGAAGGGCGCAAACATCGAGGTCGTTGATCTGGGCGTGAACGTGCCGCCGGCAAAATTTGTCGAGGCCGTGAAGCAGCACCGGCCGAGTTTGCTTGGATTGTCCGCGCTCCTCACCACCACCATGCCCGCCATGCGCCAAACGGTCAGGCAGGTGCGTGCCCTGGGGCTGCCGGTTAAGATTGTGATCGGCGGCGCGCCCATCACGCCGGACTTCGCGAAAGAAATTGAGGCGGACGGTTACGCGCCCGACGCGGGCACGGCCGTGGATACGGCGCTGGCGATGTTGCGGAGCTGACATGAACCGCCAGCGTTTCCTCGATATTGCTTCGGCGGGGCTGCGAATGCCGATCGGCACGCATCTGGTGCTGCACGAACACGCGGACCACGAGACTGTTGTGCTTGATGGCCGGCGCCTGGGCCGGGTGGTGGAAGAGGCGGCTCGGCGGTTTCGCACGCCGCTGGCGTTTCCCTTGATGGATCTGAAGCTGGAAAAAGAGGCGCTCCTGCTGGCTCAGGGAGTGGCACCGCCCTTGGTGGAGGCGTTTCGTTTTGTTGAAGTGCCGGGCCGGAGCCCCGCCTTCAAACTCACCCCACGAATGATGGCGATCTGCGCCGGCATCAATTACATCGCCACGCAAACGAATCTGCTGCCAGTCGGCATCGCCATCGGTCCGTTTTCTTTGATGACCCAATTGATTGCTGACCCGATCACGCCGGTCTTCATGGCCGGGGCTGGATCGACGGCCTCGGAAGATGATGAGGTTGCCCTGGTGGAACGGCTTCTGGAGCTGTCATTTCAAACCATCCGGGAATATCTTGCAGCCCAGATGGACGCCGGCGCAGAGGCGATCATTCTTTGTGAGCCGGCGGCGAACAAGGTCTATTTCTCACCGAACCAGCTGGCCGAAAGCTATGATGTTTTTGAGCGTTATGTGATGAGGTTCAACCTTGCCCTCCGCGACCAGCTGGCGGCAAACGGCGTGGAACTGATTTTTCATAACTGCGGTGAACTGCTGGATGGCATGGTCAGCCGGTTTGCCCTGCTGGACGCGGCAATGATGAGTTTGGGAAGCTCGCGAAAATTATGGGAGGATGCGGCGCTGCTGCCTCGGTCCACCGTGCTCTACGGCAACCTGCCGACGAAGCAGTTTTATTCCGACCGCGTGATGAGTCTGGAAAAGGTCCGTGAACTCGCGGCGGAGTTGTCCTGCCGGATGCGCGCCACCGGGCATCCGTTCGTGCTCGGCAGCGAGTGTGACGTCTTGAGCGTGCCGGGCAGCGAAAGGACGATTCAGCGCAAAGTGTCCGCTTTCTTGGACGCAAACTAGAACCCCAACCTATTTACCGAGTATGTGGAAGGAAAACTGGCCGCAGACCAAGGAACGATTCGTCAAATGGTGGAACCGCGACGGCCTGCTGGTCGGCATGTGGGGTGCGCCGGAAACCGCCGCCTGCATTCACGAGCCCGCTGCCGCCCCGGCGACGCCGGCGACCCTGCCCGAGCGCTGGACCAATCCCCGGTTTCGCGCGGAGCAAAACCATTACCGGCTGGCGCGCTCGATTTTTCCCCTGGACGTGCTGCCGACCGCGTCGCCGGATTTGGGGCCGGGCATCCTGGCCGCGTATCTGGGTTCCGAACCGGGCTTTGCCGAAACGACTGTCTGGTTTCATCCGGTCTTTCAAAACGAGGAGGAGCCCGAGAATCTGCCGCCGCTGAAGTTTGATCCCGCCAGCAAATGGTGGCAGACCACCGAGGCGGTGATTCGCGCCTGCGTGGAGAAGTCCCGCGGAAAATATTTCGTCGGCTGCCCGGACCTCATTGAAAACATGGACGTGCTGTCGTCGCTGCGCGATGCGCAGACGCTGTGCATGGACATGCTGGAACGTCCCGCGTGGATCGAGGAAAAAATCGCCGAGATCAACCGGGTCTGGTTCGACGCCTACCAGCGCATCTACGACCTCATCAAGTTGGAGGACGGCAGTTCGGTCTATGACGCCTTTTATCTCTGGGGCCCGGGCAAAGTAGCCAAGGTGCAGTGCGATTCCTCGGCCATGTTTTCGCCCCAGATGTATCGCCGGTTCGTTGTCCCTTCGCTCACCCAGCAATGCGCCTGGCTGGATTATTCGCTCTACCACCTCGACGGCACTCAGGCCGTCCAGCATCTCGATGCCTTGTTGGAGATCGAGCCGCTCGACGCCATCGAATGGACGCCGCAGGCCGGCATTGAAACCGGCGGGCACCAGCGCTGGCATGAGATGTACAAGCGCATTCTCGCCGCCGGCAAAAGCGTGCAGGTGGTCAATGTGGAATTGAACGAAGTCCAGCCGCTGCTCGACACCCTCGGACCCAAGGGCGTTTACATGCTGATCCAGTTCAAGGACGAGCGCGAAGCCGAGCAGGTGGCCAGGATGGTGCAGCCCTATTACTGACAAAAGCCATTCAAAAACTGGCAGCGCGCAGGAAATTCTCGCGCACCCCGGGCGGCTTGCGGTATCTATCTCCGCAAACCTTGAACAAGACCTCCTACATCACCCGGTTCAGCTATGCGGCCCCCGACATCGCCGGACAGCTGATTTTTACCTTCATCATCGGCGGCTACATGGGGAAATTTTTCACCGACGTTTACGGCCTGAGCGCGGTGACCTGCGGCACGATTCTCGGTCTGGCGCGCTGGATTGACGCCGTGGACGCGCCGATCTGGGGAATCATCTTCGACCGCACCCACAGCCGGCTCGGCAAATACCGTCCATGGTTTCTCTGGCTGTGCCTGCCTTTCGCCCTGTTTGGCGTGCTGACCTTCATGACGCCCAACCTCAGTTACAACGGCAAAGTCATCTACGCGGCGTTCACCTACATTGCATGCAGTGTCATCTACACCGGCATCAACACTCCGGTGACTTCCATTCTCTCGACGCTGACCACCAGCCCGCAGGAGCGCATCACGCTGATGACCTTCCGCATGTTCGGCTCCAAGCTCGGCGTGCTGCTGGTCAACCTGACGGCGCTCAAGCTCGTGGCGTTTTTCGGTCAGGGCGATGACCGGAAAGGTTACATGCTCACCTTGCCGGTGTTCGCGGTGTTTTCAATTCTGCTGTTCCTGCTCGCGTTCCGGAACCTCAAGGAAGTCGTGCCGCAGGAAAAGAAGATCCAGCCCATTCTCGGAACCTTCGGCGCGCTGAAAGGCAACTGGCCGTGGTTCATCATTTTCTTCAGCAGCTTTTTCTTCTGGGTGGGATTCATCGCGCGGGTTTCGGTGGTGCCGTACTTCTTTGAATACAACCTGCACCGCAAGGACCTCACCTCGCTTGCCTACAGCCTGGATTTCGTCTCGCTGGCCACGGCGTTCCTGCTGCCGTGGTTCTGCAAAATCACCTCCAAGACCGCCGCGTGGGGTTGGGGCCTGGCCATGATGATCGCCGGGCAACTCGTTCTCTACTTTGGCATGGCATCCAACCACTCCATCCCCCTCATCATGACCGGCTGGGTCATCGGCTTTCTCGGCAGTGGCATGGCGATGGCCATTCCGTTTTCCATTCTTTCGGACAGCGTTGATTACGGCGAATGGAAAACCGGCATTCGCGCGGCCGGATTGTTGACAGCCGTCGGCGCTGCGTTCTGCCTCAAGGCCGGGGCCGGACTGGGCGGGGCGATTCCGTTGTGGATCATGGGCACAAACGGTTACCAGCCGAATACCGAGCAAACTCCCGCCGCCTTGAAGGCCATTGAGTTCGGCATCGTCTGGCTGCCGGCCATCTGCCTGACGTTGAGCCTGCTGCCGGTGTTTTTCTACCGCCGCTTTGAGCGCATGGAACCGCAGATTCACGCCGAGCTCGACGTCCGCCGCGCGAAGGCCGTTTGAATTTTTCGACCGATCGCATGTTCACTCTCGAAAGCAACCAGGGCGCGGTGATTCTCGCCGCCGGCGACAAGCGTCTGCGAGTTGTCTTCGTCACGAAAGGCATCGCGCGCATCACCGTCACGCAGGGAAAATCATTCCAGAACAAGCCCAGCCTCATTGTCACGGCGACGTCTCAATTCTCCGGCTTCAAAGTTCAGGAAACCGGGGAGGTGTTTGAACTCTCCACTTCTGCCCTCAAGCTGGTCGTGAACAAGGCGACCGGTGCGATTGCCTATTTCGATGCCACCGGCAAACCTTTACTGCGCGAACCATTGCGCGGTGGCAAATCGCTGACGCCCAAGAAGGTCTTTCGCAACGTCTTCAAGCAGGGCGCAACCGTTGCTGCCGGCCAGAGCATCGACGGCGCCCGGGCGGCGGCAACGGAGTTTGAGACGGTTTTTGATCGAGATGCGTTCGAGGCCAGGCTGGAGTTTCAGTTCGCGCCCGACGAAGCCATCTTCGGTCTCGGCTCGCACGAGGAAGGCTACGGCAATCTGCGCGGCAAGGAACGGCTGCTCTACCAGCAGAACATGAAGATCGTCGTGCCGTACTTCATTTCCACGCGCGGCTACGGCGTGCTGCTGGATTGCGGTTCGCTGATGACCTTCCGCGACGACCCGGACGGCGCCTGTTGGTGGGCGGACGTGGTGGACGAACTGGATTTTTATTTCATCGCCGGCGGATCCTTCGATGCGGTCACGGAAAATCTTCATCGGCTGACCGGCAAGGCGCCCATGCTGCCGAAGTGGGCGTTCGGGTTCGCGCAGTCGAAGGAGCGTTACGTCAACGCGAAGGAACTGGTGGAAGTCGTCCGCGAATATCGTCGCCGGAAAATTCCGCTCGACCTCATCGTGCTCGACTGGAAGTCGTGGCCAAACGGAGCAGGGTGGGGGCAGAAGAATTTTGATCCGCTGCGTTTTCCCGACCCGAAAGCGTTGACCGACGAGCTGCATGCGCTGGGCGCGAAAATGATGGTGTCCATCTGGCCGATTATGACCGGCGATTGCCCCAACCAGCGCGAATTGCAGGACCGCGGCCTGATGCTCGGCAATCAGTCCACCTACAACGCGTTCTCCGCCGAGGCGCGGGAGATTTATTGGCGGCAGGCGCAGCAGGGGTTGTTCGCCCAGGGCATCGATGGCTGGTGGTGCGATTGCACCGAACCGTTCGAAGCCGATTGGTCCGGCGAAACCAAACCCGAGCCGCAGCCGCGGCTGGAACTGAACACCGGCGCCGCCAAGAAATATCTCGATCACGGCCAGATCAACACCTACTCGCTGCCGCATTCGCAGGGCATCTACGAAGGCCAGCGCCAGGCCACCGCTGCCAAACGCGTGGTGAATCTCACCCGCTCCGGTTACGCGGGGCAGCATCGTTACGCGACGATTTGTTGGAACGGCGACATCTGCGCGACCTGGCAGACGTTGCGGAATTGCATTCCCGAGGGCGTGAATTTTTGCGCCACCGGCGAACCTTACTGGACGGTGGATATCGGCGGCTTTTTCATTAACAACGATCCGAAACTCTGGTTCTGGCGCGGTGATTATGCCGAAGGCTGTCGTGGGTTGACCGACATGAACGCGTTGGCGCCGGACCCGAAAGACACCGGCTGTCGCGATCTGGGCTTCTGGGAGCTTTACACACGCTGGGTGCAATACGCGGCCTTTCTCCCGATGTTCCGTTCCCACGGCACCGACGCCGCCCGTGAGATCTGGCGCTTTGGTGACGCGGGCAATATTTTCTACGACACCATCGCCAAGTTCATCCGGCTGCGTTACCAGTTGCTGCCTTACCTCTACTCGCTGGCGGCCAAAGTGACCCAATCCGGCACCCCGATGCTGCGTGCGGTGGCGCTGGAGTTTCCGGCGGATGTGAAAACCCATTCGCTCACGGATGAATTCCTCTTCGGCCCCGCCTTGCTCGTCGCGCCGGTGACGACGCCGATGTATTACGAAAAAAACTCCCAGCCGATCGCCGACGCGCAAAAGAGTCGCGAAGTTTATCTTCCCGCTGGCGCGAAGTGGTTTGATTTCTGGACGGAGCAGGTTTTCTCCGGCGGACAAACTATCTCTGCGGACGCACCGCTGGAAACGATGCCGTTGTATGTCCGCGCCGGTTCCATCCTGCCGATGACCGAGCCGATGCAGTTCGTGGACGAACATCCGAAAGCGCCTTACGAGATTCGGATTTACCGTGGCGCCGACGGCTCCTTCACGCTCTACGAGGATGCGGGCGATGGTTACGACTATGAGCAGGGTGCCTCTGCCATCGTGGAGTTGTCGTGGGACGACACGCGCGGCGAACTCACGATGGCAACGCGTCAGGGACGGTTCCCCGGCATGGTGACGGAGCGGGAGTGCCGGCTCGTTTTCGTTTCCACCGCAGGCAGCACAACGAGGGTGGTCCGCTACATCGGGGAAGAAATCAAAGTGCTGGCGGGGGAATTCAAGTGAAACGCCCTGTGATCATCGCTAGGTTTGCGATTGGGCTGGTGCTGATTGCGGCGTCGCTCTTTTCCGGTTGTGGAACTGTTTCGCCGTCCAGGCATTCCGCCGGGCAATCGGCCTGGCTCTTCACCTCCTTTCAAGACAACCAGCCGCCCGGTCTGCGGTTTCTTTACAGCCATGACGGGTATCACTGGCAGCAGGTGCCCGGACGTTTTCTCGTCCCGACCGTGGGCGCGGGAAAGCTGCTGCGGGATCCCAGCCTGCTGCGCGGACGGGACGGAACGTTTCATCTGGTCTGGACCACTGCCTGGAAAGGCGACCCGGGGTTTGGCTATGCCAGTTCGCCCGACCTGCTCCACTGGTCGGCGCAGCGGTTCATTCCCGTGATGACCAACGAACCCGCGACTGTGAACGTCTGGGCGCCCGAACTGTATTACAACGAACGCCAGCGGCACTTCCTCATCGTCTGGGCCTCCACGATTCCCGGACGATTTCCCGAAAAGCTCGAAGCCACGAACAACAATCACCGGCTTTACTTCACCGCCACCCGGGATTTTGAAACGTTCACGCCGGCCCAGTTGTATCTCGACCCCGGTTTCAGCGTTATTGATTCATTCATTGTGAAGGATTCCGGCCGCTATGTTTTGCTGCACAAGGACAACTCCCGGCCGGTGCTTGGTCTCCGCGTGGCGTTCGGCGGCAATCCGGCCGGGCCTTGGGGCAATTTCACCGAACCGTTGACGCCAAAGTTCACCGAGGGGCCGACCGCGTTGAAGATTGGCGACGACTGGCTGATTTATTTCGACGCCTACCGTGACAAGACCTACGGCGCGCTGCGCACCCGCGACTTCAAAACCTTCACGGACATCTCCCGCGAAGTCTCCTTCCCGCCCGGCCACAAGCACGGCACGGCGCTGTCGGTGCCGGCGGGAATTCTTCATGGACTATTGGACCATGCCCCCGAACCGTGACAGAAATGCGCGGGCGGATTGGCAGAATGTGAATTGTTTAATCGTTCCGCTTGGCTAAAATTCTCGCATGTCCGAATGGAAATCTGACTCCGAATTGTTCTCACTGTGCACCCGTGAACTTTACACGCCGGTCGTCGGCGACATCCTCGACGACCTCGGCTTCACGCATCAATTTCTACCCCAGCCCATCCAGCCCGCGCGCGACGACATGAAACTCACCGGCCGCGCGATGCCGGTGGTGATGATCGACGTCTTCGGCAAGCAGAAGAAGCCGTTCGGCCTGCTCACCGAAGCGCTCGACCAGCTTGAGCCCGGCGAAATCTATCTGGCCAGCGGCGGGGAAATGCGCTGCGCTTATTGGGGCGAAATCCTCACCGCCACCGCCAAGAAACGTGGCGCGGCCGGCGCGGTCATAAACGGCTTTCACCGCGACACGCCGAAGATGCTGGAGCAAAACTGGCCGGTCTTTTCACGCGGACGCTTTGCCCAGGACTCCTCCGTGCGCACCCAAGTCGTGGATTTCCGTTGTCAGATCGAAATTGGCCCCGTCACGGTCCAGCCCGGTGATCTGGTGTTTGGTGATCTGGACGGCGTTGTGATCGTGCCGAAGAAGGTTGAGTCCGAAGTGGTGGAGCGCGCCCTGGCCAAGGCCCGCGGCGAAAAGCTCGTCCGCAAGGAAATCGAGGCGGGCATGAGCAGCACCGCGGCGTTTAAGAAGTATGGGATTCTTTAGTTAACCGCAGGGATCGCAGAGAACACAAAGAAGGGGAAAAGAAAATGGATTCCAACGCGTTGCAATGATGTCAGGCAGCCGTTCGTATTTATTGTATTCTTTGCGCTCTTTGCGTTCTTTGCAGTTAAATCAATAGCATGAAAATCACCTCGTTTGAAACCTGGCGTTGTCAGCGGCAAGAGTCGTTGTTCGATTCCTCGCGCACGGGCCGCAGCCCGATGAATTGGGACGTGGTCGTGTTGAAGTTGACCACGGACACCGGTCTCACCGGCCACGCCACGGCGCTCGCGGCGCGTTCCAGCATCGTGACGCAGGCTTACCTGCACGAGAACATTGCGCCGGTGGTCATGGGCCGTTCGCCGGTGGAACGCGAGGCGATCTGGCACGAGCTTTGGACGATTGACCGGCATCTGACGTTCTTTCCGGTCTATCTTCCCGGCCCGGTGGACGTCGCGCTGTGGGACATCGCCGCGCAGGACGCGGGGTTGCCGCTGTATCAATTCATCGGCACGTGTCGCACGAGTCTTCCGACGTATGCGAGCAGTTTGTTCATGCCAAAGGTCGAGGATTATGTGAAGCAATTGCGCGCTTACAAGAAGCGCGGTTTTCCGGCTTACAAAGCGCATCCGCCTGGCCCGTGGCGGAAAGATATCGAGATTCACCGCGCGTTGCGCGAGGCAGCTGGAGACGATTACGTTTTGATGACCGATCCGGTGGCTGATTATTCGCTCGAAGAAGCGATTCGCGTCGGGCGCGATCTGGAGAAACTGAATTACCATTGGTTCGAAGAACCGTTCCGCGATTTCGAACTCGCGAAATACGCCAAGCTCTGCGCCGCGTTGGACATTCCCATTGCCGGCACGGAGACGACGCGTGGCGGTCCGTGGGGCGTGGCGCAGGCGATTCAATTCAACGCCGTGGACATCGTGCGCGCGGATGTTTCGTGGAAGGCCGGCGTCACCGGGACGCTGAAGATCGCGCATCTCGCCGAGGCGCACGGGCTGCGCTGCGAAGTGCATTGCACGACGATGGGCTTCATGGATATCGCCAATCTGCACGTGAGCTGCGCCATCAAGAATTGCGAATACTTTGAGCTGCTGATTCCCGAAGAGCCGTTCCGTTTTCCGATGAAGGACAAATATCCCATCGACAAATTCGGCATGGCGCACGTTCCGCAAAAGCCCGGCATCGGCGTAGAACTGAATTGGGATGCGATTGATCGCACGTGTGTGGAACACAAGGTGACGAAGGTTTAACCGCAGAGAACGCAAAGAGCGCAAAGCGAAAACTCTCCCATGAAGTCACAGCAAGTAATCGCCGCAGTGAAGCAAGATCGTTGGACTAGAATTACAGGCAAGCACGGTAATGCACCATTTATGTTTCGATTCAGGGAAGGATTTTGCGACGTGACAGATTACGCGGGTTATTCCCGTTTGCTGATCATCACGTGGGGATACGTGCATGACGGCAGTTCTGGTATTCCCGATGAAGAAGAATTGAGTCAACTAAAGGATTTTGAAAACCATTTTGTAGATGCCTTTGAACATGATTTCCTTGCAGTGCTTACAGCAGTTCTAACCGAAAACGGCACGAGGCAGTGGTGGGTTTACACTTCTGATGTGGCAGAATGCGAACGTCGTATTAATGCAATGCCTCAGCTCGCGGAGAGATACCCAATTGAATTAGCTGCCCAGACAGACACGTCCTGGGAATTTTTAAAAAACAAAATTAAGACCATTTGTTGTGGTGAAACCTAAATATTTGCAGCGAAGATTAGCGCAAGCCCTGAAAAGGGAATTTTCTCTGCGTTCTCTGCGCTCTTTGCGGTTAAATAATCCCCCGATGAAACCCCGCGCCTTCCAAATCCAACCCCAAGACAACGTCGCCACGTTGATTGACGACGCGCCGGCGGGGGTGGTCGAGATTTTCGGAGCCGCCAGCGGTGAGGTTTTCGCCTCGGAAAAAATCACCCACGGCCACAAGCTCGCCATCCGCGACATTGCCAAGGGTGAAGCAGTGATCAAATACGGGGTGCGCATCGGTCATGCGACCCAGGCCATCCCGCGTGGCGCCTGGGTTCATCTCCACAACATGGCCAGCGATTTGGACGTCCGCTCCGGCACCTTGGATCTTCACTCGGGCGCGCCAACCGACACGACTTCCGCCTATGTCTGACCTGCTGAAAACTTCCTGGTCCGGCTACCTGCGTCCTGATGGTCGCAAGGGTATCCGCAACTTGGTGCTCGTAGTTTATACCGTCGAATGCGCGCAGCACGTCGCCCACGCGATTGCGGCCGGCGAGGAGGATGTCCATGTCATCGGCTTTCCCGGCTGCTATGACAATGCCTATGCCATCCGTCTGATGCTGGCGCTGGCGCGGCATCCGAACGTGGGCGCGGTGCTGTCGGTCGGACTCGGCTGTGAATACACCCAGCCGGAAAAAATCGCCGAGGCGGTCCGGAAGTCGGGGCGTCCCGCAGAATGGTTTTTCATCCAGCAGACCGGCGGAACGAAATCTTCCGTCGCCAAGGGAAAGGAAGTTGTCGCCGGTCTCCGTGAACACATCCGCCGCGAAACTCCACGGGCGCCGATGACGTTGGCCGACCTGACCGTCGGCTGCGAATGCGGCGGTTCGGACGGGACGTCGGGGTTGGCGGGCAATCCAACCGTCGGCGCGTTTTTTGATTTGCTGGTGGACGCCGGAGGGCGCGCCATTTTTGAGGAGACCGTCGAGATGATGGGATTGCGCGGGCACATGCTGGCGCGCGCGGCCAATGACGAAGCCCGCAAACAACTCGCCGATGCCTACGACAAGGCGGAACGGTATTGCCGTTCGGTGGGGCAATGGTCCGTGTCGCCGGGAAATTTCGCGGGCGGCCTCACCACCATTGAGGAAAAGAGTCTCGGGGCTTTTGCCAAGTCCGGCACGCGGCCAATTCAAGGCGTCATCCGCGTCTCCGAGTCGCCGCGCGGGCCGGGGCTGTGGATTCTCGACAGCGTGCCCGACGAGCATTTCATGCAGTTTGGCTACACCAATCCCAACGACACCGAAGGCATCATGGATTTGATCAGCGCCGGCGCGCAGATCGTGCTGTTCGTCACCGGCCGCGGCAGCGTGATTGGCAGTCCCGTTGCGCCGCTGGTGAAAGTCACCGGCAACAGCTCGACCTTCCGGGCCCTGGCCGACGACATGGATTTCGATGCCGGCCGAGTTTTAACCGGCGGGCTGAGCCTGCCTCAGGCTGGGCTGGAACTGGCCGAACTGCTGTTGAAAGTCGCCGCCGGCGAACCCAGCAAGCCGGAGGCGCTCGGCCATCGCGAATACTTCGTCATGTATAAACATCAAAACACACCTTCACTCACCGCCGGTTGCCGCGCATGAAAACTTCTGGAACTGCTTCACCGTTTAATCTCACCGGGCAGACCGCCCTGATCACCGGCGGCGGCACCGGTCTGGGCTTTGGCATGGCCAAGTGTTTTGTGGCCTCGGGCGCAAAGGTTGTTCTCGTGGGACGTCGTCGCGAGGAATTGACCAAGGCCTGCGTCGCGCTCGGCCCGCAGGCATTCGCGCTGGCGGGCGACGTGACGAAGCTGGATTCTGTCCCTGGATTGCTGGAAGAGGCGGAGAAGCTGGCCGGTCCCATTTCCATTCTGGTCAACAACGCCGGGGTGCATTTGAAAAAGCCCGCGACGGAAACTTCCGACGCGGAGTTTGCCAAAGTCATCGAGACCCATGTGTTCGGCGCGTTTGCCCTCACACGCGAGGCGGGCAAACGCATGGTGGCGCGCCGCTCCGGCTGCATCCTGTTCACGGCGTCGATGGTTTCCTTCATGGGCATGCCGCTCGTCGTGGCGTATTCCGCCGCGAAGTCCGCCTATGTCGGCATCGTGCGCACGCTCTCGACCGAGTGGGGCGCGCAGGGTGTGCGGGTGAACGCGATTGCTCCGGGCTGGATTGCCTCCGACATGCTCGACAAAGCTCTCAGTGGCGATCCGGCGCGCAAGGCGAAGATCATGGCGCGCATTCCGATGGGCGGGTTCGGTGAACCCGACGACATCGGCTGGGCGGCGGTTTATCTCGCGTCGCCGGCGGCCAAATACGTCAGCGGCGTGGTGATGCCGGTGGACGGCGGCGCAGCCGAGGCGTTTTGAGTTGTGGTTCCCGGCCTTACTTTGGCCAGACACCATTGACGATCGGCTTCAAGTCGAGCTTCGCGGGATTAATCACGACGTGCCTGATTTTTTTGCGTTCCCACGTGTAGGTGATGTGGACGAGGCCGTCGGCGGTTTGAATGACGGCGGGGTAGGCAAACCCGTTGGGCGCGGACGGATCATCTTCCAACACCAGCGCGGCCTGCCAGTGTTTGCCGTCCTCTGACAGGGCGACGTTGACGGGATTGCGGCCCTTGTGACCGGCACCGTCACGGGTGTTGTGATTGTAAACCAGCAGCTGCCGGCCATCGCGAAGCGTCACGGCGTCCGTGCCGGAATTCGGGTTGGGCAAATCCAGCAGCGTCATCGGTCCCCAGGTCTTGCCGGCGTCCTCGGACCAGACTTCAAAGACCTTGTCGTTCTTCGTCCGGCCCACGGCCTGCAGACGGTTTTGTCCGTGGAGCAACAGGCTGGGCTGGATTGCGCCGATCACTTTGCCGTCGTTCACCGGCGGCGTGGCTGTCCAGGTCTTTCCCAAATCACTGCTGCGCTCGAAGTGCACCTGCCATCCGCCCGAACCCTCGACGCTGGTGGGGGAAAGAATGTCGCCGTTGGCGAGCTGCACCGGCTTGTTTTTGATCGGACCAAGAATGCCATCCGGCAAACGAACGGGCGCCGACCAGGTTTTGCCGTCATCCTCGGACTGAATCATCATGCCCCACCAATCCTTGGGCGACGGACCCACCTTGTAGAAAAGCATCAACGGTCCCTGGCGCGGCTGGAACAACACCGGATTCCAGGTGGGCTGCCGGTTGGTGGTAAATCCCACGCCGTCCGCCACCGACACCGGCGAGGTCCACGCGCCGTTCACCAACAGCGAAACATAAATGCAGACGTCGGGATTGCGTTCGGCCGTGCCGCCAAACCAGGCCGCGACCAGCCCGGATTTTGTTTCGGCCAGCGTGGACGCGTGACACGAGGGAAATGGCGCGGTCTCGTAAATGAATTCCGATTTCACCAGGGCCGATGGCGGAGTGTGGGAGTGATGGGGGGCGGTGGCGCATCCGGCGAGGATGACGGTCAAGGCAAACAGGGCGATGGTTAAGCGCATAATTGATTCGGCCACGGCGCGACCATCGTTGGCCCGCGGTGATGAGGGTGACAATAGCACGGCAAGCGCGACAGGAAAGTCCAATGAAGGCGGTGGCGCTTTTCAAAACACTTTCGGCGATAATTCCATGAATCAAGGGGCTTGGATTCGCTAAAAGAAATCCCCACAATGAATTTATCAGTCATGGAACGCATTTTCGCCACGTATCATATCGAGACGCCGCTCGCGGTGGAGAAAGCCGCCGCCACGCTGGCGGGTGAACAATCTTCCGGAACCTTTGTGGCTGTCCCGGGAGAAACCGAAGAACTCAAGCAACGCTTTGCTGCGCGCGTGGAGAAGATCACGCTGCTGGAAACCGTCGCTACGCCGAGCTTGCCGGGTGCGAGATCGGCCTCGGGAAAATTTCAACGCGCAGAAGTCGTCGTCTCGTGGTCGATCGAGAACATGGGTTATAACCTGCCCACGCTCGTTTCCACCATCCAAGGCAATCTCTACGAAATCACCGCGTTCACCGGCCTCAAGCTGATGAACCTCGAACTGCCACCGTCGTTCGCCCAGCATTTTCGCGGACCGAAGTTCGGCGTCGCGGGTTGCCGGAAGCTGACCAAGGTCGAAGGCCGTCCGTTCATCGGCACGATCATCAAGCCGAGTATCGGCATGTCGCCGCAGCAGACGGCGGAAATGGTGAAAGTTCTCTGTGAGGCGGGAATTGATTTCGTGAAAGACGACGAGTTGATGGCGGACCCGCCGCACTCGCCGTTCGATGAACGCGTCGATGCCATCATGCGCGTCATCAATGCTCACGCCGATCGCACCGGCAAAAAGGTAATGTATGCCTTCAATGTCAGTGACGAACTCGACGCGATGCAACGGCATTACGAGAAGATCGTGAAGTCCGGCGGCACGTGCGCGATGATTTCGCTCAACAGCGTCGGCTTGAGCGGTGCGAAAAAGATTTGCGACATCGGTGCACTTGCCATTCACGGCCATCGCAACGGCTGGGGGATGTTGAATCGTCATCCGCAGCTCGGCATTGAATTTCCCGCGTATCAAGTCCTCTGGCGGTTGGCGGGCGCGGACCAACTCCACGTCAACGGAATCGCGAACAAATTTTGGGAGAGCGATGATTCGGTCGTGCGGTCAATGGCTGCCTGTGCGAAGCCGTTGCTCGGTGGTATGTCCGTCTTGCCTGTTGTTTCCTCCGGTCAATGGGGCGGACAGGCGTGCGAAACGTATCGCCGCACCCAGACGGTTGATCTGCTCTACATGGCGGGCGGCGGCATTGCGGCGCATCCCGATGGCCCGGCAGCCGGTGTGCGCTCGCTGCAAAAGTGGTGGGAAGCGGCGGTCGAAGGACTCACGCTCGAACAGGCCGCAGCGAAATATCCGGAGTTGAAAAAGTCTGTGGAGAAGTTCGGGAAAGCTAAATGAACCACAGAGACGCAGAGGCACAAAGAAAGACGCTGAATGAGTTAAGTAAGCGTGTCATTGGTCTTTGTATCGAGGTGCATCGTGTGCTTGGACCGGGATTATTGGAATCAGCTTATGAGGCGGCGTTGGCTCATGAACTTTCTCGGGCTGGAATTCCATTTCAAAAGCAGGTTGATCTTCCGCTCGATTACAAGGGCGTGAAGCTGGACTGCGGTTATCGCCTAGATTTCATCATCGCCAACGAACTGATCGTTGAACTTAAGGCCGTTCAAGAAATCCTGCCGGTGCACAAGGCTCAGCTGTTGACCTACCTCAAACTAAACCAAAACCTACTAGGTCTGCTGATAAATTTTAATGTGCCTTTGCTCAAAGATGGAATTGAACGCGTCGTGCTTGGAGGCGTATTTAAATGAACCACAGAGACGCAGAGACACAGAGGCATGCCGATCAGAGTTTGCCGTTCGCTGCAATCCACTGGCTATCTTTGTGCCAACGTCTTTTCATTCCTCTCTCCGTGTCTCTGCGTCTCTGTGGTTTAATTTTCGCTGCATGAACCTCCTCCTCACATTTTACGGCGACGACTTCACCGGTTCGACGGATGCGCTGGAGCAACTGTCGCTGGCGGGCATCCGCACGGCGCTGTTCATCGCGCCGCCCACGCCAGCGCAACTGAAGAAGTTTCCCGGGCTGCAGGCCGTGGGCGTTGCGGGCAAGACCCGGTCGCTCGCTCCCGCGGCGATGGAACAGGAACTGAAGCCCGCCATGCTCGCGCTGAAGAAGTTGAAGCCGCGGCACGTTCACTACAAAGTTTGTTCCACGTTCGATTCTGCGCCGCACGTCGGCAGTATCGGCAAGGTTATGGATGTGGCGGCGAAAATTTTTCCTGCGCCGTTCATTCCGTTGCTGGTCGCCGCGCCTTCGCTCGGACGCTACACGATCTTCGGCCAACACTTCGCGCGCTACGGTATCGGCAGCGCCGGCGCTATCCACCGGCTTGACCGCCATCCCTCCATCAGCAAACACCCGGTCACGCCGATGACCGAGGCGGACTTGCGGCTGCATCTCTCGAAGCAGACCCAGAAAAGGAGCGCCCTGTTCGACATCCTGAAATTCTCGCTGCCGGAAAAAGAATTCCATGTGGCATTCCGGCAATTACTCGCCGAGAAGCCTGACGTGGTGCTATTTGATGCGCTGACGGCGGAGCACATTGCGCGGATTGGTGAACTGCTGAAAGACTCTGCGGCGAAGAAAAGTCCTTTGTTCTCGGTGGGATCGTCGGGAATTGAGGCTGCGTTGGCGGCGGCTTTTAGCGCGGGCAACAGCCGACGTGGGTCGGCTCAAACTGAAACCAGCAGAGGTAAGATCAGCGGACTCACGTCCGCTGCTACACAAGTTCTGATCGGCTCAGGTAGTTGCTCGCCAGTGACGAATGGGCAGATTACCTGGGCTTTGAAGCATGGATTTGCGGAAGTGGCCTTGAATGCTTTGTTGCTGGCCGATGCCAAGACATCCCTTCAAGAAATATCCCGCGCTGCTCAGGCAGCCGCCAAGCTGTTGCTCGCTGACCGCAGCGTCATCGTGCATTCCACCAGGTCGGGATCAAATCCGCGCATTGCTGCCAAATTGAAAGGGCGCACCGCGGAAGTTCTCGGTTCGGCGCTGGGGAAAGTTTTGCACGAGGCGGTGAAACAAACTTCCGTCCGCCGCGTCAGCATCGCCGGGGGGGACACGTCCAGTTACGCCGCGCGGGCCATGGGAATAGAGGCGCTGGAGATGATTGCCCCGCTCACGCCGGGCGCGCCGTTGTGCCGGGCGCGGGCAACGAACTCGCCGGTGGACGGCTGTGAGGTGGTATTCAAGGGCGGCCAGGTTGGGCCGGAGAATTATTTTGAAATCGTGCGGCGGGGATCGCGCTGAACGCCGTTCAGGTTTCCGGAATCGGTTCGTCCGCTCGGATGCCCAGCCAGCAGATGGCGGAGAACAAATAGAAAAATCCGACCGTCAGCAGGGAGACGTTCCAAGAATTCAAGTGTTCAAGACACAAGCCCATCAGCAGCGGCATCGCCGTGCCGCCGAGATTGCCGAAGGTGTTCATCGCGCCGGTCACGACACCCGCATGGGCACCGCCGATGTCGAGACAGGCCGCCCAGCCTGGTGCCACACCTAACGTCGCGAGCCCCGCCGCGATTGCGAACAAACACGCCGAAGCTTTGGCATCCTGAATCAACACCGCCACCACGATGACGATGGCGGCGATGGGCAGTCCGCACAAACCCGGGAGCCGGCGACCCCAGCGCAGCCCGAAGCGTTTGATGCAGCGGTCGCTGGCCCAGCCGGCGGTGGCGACGCCGGCGGCCATGCACAGCAACGGAAGCATGGCCAGCCAGCCGGTGGTTTTGAGATCGAAGCCGCGCGCCTGAAGCAGATACTTGGGCATAAACGTCAGGAAGAAATACCAGCCGTAGATGACGCCGAAATACATGCCGCAGAGCAGGAGCAGGGAACGGTTGCGCACAAGATTCCGCCAGGGAACGCGGGCGTGGGGCGGAATCGGCGCGGCGTTGATCAGCTTCAATTCGGCTTCATTGACGGAGCGGTGCTGGTTGGGTTCGTCGCGAAACCAGATGAACCATCCGGCCGCCCAGACAATGCCCGTGGAGGCGTAAACGAAAAAGACCGTCCGCCAATGCCAGTGAAACGTGCCGAGCAGTTCGGCGGTCAGCTTCTGGGTGAGCGCGCCGCCGATCAATCCGGTCATGATGGCGAGGCCAAAGGCGTTGCCCCGCCAGCTCGCGGGCAGCCAGCGGGAGAAAACGCGGGAGAGTCCGGGAAACATTCCCGCCTCGCCGATGCCGAACAGCAGGCGCGCCACAAACAGGGTGGCAAATCCGCCGGCGAATCCCGTGGCGGCCGTCAACAGCGACCACCACACCACGACCCGGGTCAGCATCATCCTTGGTCCGAACCGGTCCGCCAGCCAGCCGGCGGGAATTTCAAACAAGGCGTAGGCGAAGGTAAAGGCGCTGAAGAGGTAGCCAAGCTGCTTGTCGCTCAGGCCGAGATCCTCCTGCATGAACGGGCCGGTCATCGAGATGCAGACGCGGTCGAGATAGGAAACGGCCGTGATGACCAGGGCAAAAGCCAGGGTGCCATAACGGGCGCGGCTGGCGGCACCGGCGGCAATAACGGACGTGGCACTGTTGCTGGCAGATTGGGTCATCGAAAAACGATAGCGGGAATTCGGAGTGCATCGCAATCCTTCACCGCCCGGCGCATGGCAGTTTTATAATTGAATCTGGCGCAGCCCGGCATGGACGCCGCCACTGCCATTCGTTAGCTTGGGTGCGAACCATGAAAAAGAAAACCCTCGGTCTCATCCATACTTCGGCCACGCTGGTGCCGGTGTTTGCCCAGCTCTGCAAGGAAAAGCTGCCGGGCGTGAATGTGTTCAACATCGCCGATGATTCGCTCGTGCGTGGCATCCGTGAGGCCGGTTCGCTCACGGCGACCATTGCCCGACGCGTGGCGGGCTATCTGGAATCCGCCGAACTGGCGGGCGCGGATTATATCATGGTGACCTGCTCATCCATCGGGCCGGCCGTGGAGGCGGGCGCGAAGTTGATGGGCGTGCCGGTCTTGCGCGTGGACCAACCGATGGCGGACAAGGCCGTGGCCGCTGGCAAGAGGATCGGCGTCATCGCCACGCTTTCGACGACGCTTGAGCCAACGGCGGATTTGATCCAACGCCGCGCGGCCATCGCCAACAAGAAAATCGAACTCACCTCGAAGCTCGTCGAGGGCGCGTTTGAAGCCTTGATGGCCGGTGACGGGGCGACGCATGACGCCAAGGTGGCAGCGGCGCTGAAGGAGCTTTCGCAGCAGGTGGAGGTCATCGTGCTGGCGCAGGCTTCGATGGCGCGGGTGGTGGATTCGCTTGCCCAGGGTGACAAACGTGTGCCGATCTTTGCCAGCCCCGGCATAGCCGTGGATTATTTGGCGACGGTGCTGTGAGGGCGGTGGCAATCCCCGATTAAAATGTTTCCCGTGGCGAAATTTGAACTGGTCCTGCTGGCGATGATATTCACCATGATTTTGCCCGCCTGGCTGACCGGTCATCCGGAAATTTGGAAACCGGCGGCAGCGATTGGTCCGGTGGTTCTGGCGATCGCGCTGCGCTTCTCCAAGCAGTTCCGCAACTACCAGTTCACCGCCTGGATCATCGCGGCGGTGACCGTGGCAATGATTTATCCGCAGTGGTTTTCCAAGTGGGGCGGGTTCGACCTGCAAAACAAATGGGTCAAGCTTTTGGTGGTGCAGACGGTGATGTTTGGGATGGGCACGCAGATGAGTCTGCAGGATTTCGCGGGTGTGGTGAAGAATCCGCGCGGGGTGTTCGTGGGTATTTTCTGTCACTTCACGGTGATGCCGCTCGTGGGGCTGGCACTGACCAAGCTCTTTCATTTCGAGCCGGAGATCGCGGCGGGAATCATCCTGATCGGTTCCTGTTCCAGCGGGCTGGCGTCGAACGTCATGGCCTACATCGCCAAATCCAACCTCGCGCTGTCCGTCACCGTGACGGCGATGACCACCGTGGTCGCGCCGTTCATCACGCCGTTCTGGGTCAAATGGCTTGCCGGCGCGGAAGTGACGATGACCTACTTCGGGATGATGATGGAGATCATCAAGATCGTCATCGTGCCGATCGGTGCGGCGCTGCTGCACGATTATCTCAAGCATGCGAGTTCGCGGGGGCGGACGGTGGTTCAGGTGCTCGCAACCTTGGGCGCGGTCTGGCTGGGATTCGTGGCGTTCGGCGGCTGGGGCTGGCTGAAGGAAAGCCTGTCCGAAGATGGGCTGGTGTGCGCAGGCATTTTCGGATTCTTCTGCGCGGCGATTGTCTTCGGCGTGGTTTATCACCGGCTCAGCCGGGTGGTTGTCAAACTGGACTCATGGATGCCTGCGGCTTCGATGGCCGGCATTGTTTACTTCACCACGATCACCACGGCGGCGGGGCGTGACAATTTGCTGAAGGTCGGTCTGCTGCTGTTCCTGGCGTCGGTCATTCACAACGCCCTGGGGTATGTCTTCGGCTACTGGCTCAGCCGGGCGAGCGGGCTGGACAAAAACTCCGCGCGGTCCGTGGCGTTTGAAGTCGGCCTGCAAAACGGCGCGATGGCCTCCGGTCTTGCCGCCCAGATGGGCAAGCTGGGCACCATCGGCCTGGCGGCGGCCATTTTCAGCCCGTGGATGAACGTCAGCGGATCCGTCCTGGCCAATTACTGGCGACGCCATCCCGCCAAGTAATCCGTAATCCCGCGGACGGAGAGGTGCGTTTTTTTCAAACTATTATGCAGCACTTGGCTTTTCTTCGGAAGCCGACTCTGATATGGTGCCTGCATAATCCTTAACCTATGAAGTCCAGCCGTGTTCATCATGCATGGTCAGATTCAACGTCCCGTCGGCTTCTGCCGTTGGTGACAGGGTAAGGCCAATCCCAAACCCCACAAAACCATGAAGCAACTCATCCCTCATCGAATCAAACACCTGTTTGCGTTCTGTCTGCTCCTCGGACTCACCGTTCCCTGGGCCCAAGCGCAATTTTCGTTTCCCGTTTACGAAGGATTCGCCTATTCAAGCGGTGAACGCATCGGCACCGCGGGAAACAGCATCACTAACTGGACAATCGGCAACTCAGCAGGCACCGGCAGCGCTGTCACGACTAACACGCCCACGCTCAGCTTTCCCGGCATGCCCGCGCCGACTGGCAATATTTTGTGGTATTCGCCAACAACACCAAGTTCGGGTCGCAATCGGGCGGCGGTGTTCACCACGCAAACTCTATCGGCCGGCAACCCCACCGTTTACATGTCGTTTCTACTGAACGTTCAGGCGAATCCCTCCGGTTTGAAACAAATTTTTTCTCTATCCCCGGCGACCACCGGTTCAGGGCCTTCCACTCCAATGACCATCTTCCTGACTACTGATGGCAAACTAGCCATCGGCAAGAATTCCACCACGGCTGCAGGGGCAACGATGGGGACTGCCTTGTCTGCCGGAACACATCTCGTGGTTGTCCGCTACTCATTCGTGAGCGGCTCTGCGAACGATGATTTTGCGCTTTGGGTCGATCCGGGTTCCTTGGGAGCGGTTGAAGGCAGTGTTCCAGGGGCAACTATCAACACCGCGTCCGGGTCGGATGCGGCAACGATCAGCTCCCTCTGGGTTGTTCACCAGACCACTCCGAATCCGCCCGGCAGTTTTTATGTGGATGAAATCCGCATCGCGTCCACTTGGGCGGCCGTCACGCCGTCAAGTTGCTCGCCTGGAACTTCCTTTGCCGTCACCGGCGGGGGTGCAATCTGCTCGGGCGACCCCGGCCTTTCCGTTGGCTTGGCAAATTCTGAAATTGGCCTCGATTATTATTTGCGCCGCGGCGGCGCGGATGTTGGTTCGCCGCTCCCAGGCACCGGCGCGGCCCTGGACTTTGGCCTGCAAAACGTCGCGGGCACTTACACCGTTCTGGCCAGCAACACCGCGACCCTCTGCATCGGCAGCATGACCGGCAACGCGGTCATCACCGTCAATGCCTCGCCCTCCATCGGCACCCAGCCTTCGGCGCAGAATCCCGCGCTCGGCGGCAGCACCAGCTTCACCGTCGTGGCCAGCGGCGCGGGCCTAACCTATCAATGGCGTCGGGACGGCACCAACATTTCCAACGGCGGCAACATCTCCGGCGCCACCACCGCCACGCTCACCATCAACCCTGTGGCCTTGAGCGATGATGCCACCTCCCTTGACGGCTATGATGTCGTTGTCAGCGGCACCTGCCCGCCTTCGGTGACCTCCTCGCGCGTGGCCCTGACCGTGGTGATTCCCCGCAACCTCACCTGGGTCGGTGACAACACGCTCAACAAGTGGGACACAGCCACCGCCAACTGGACTGGCGAAGCCACCACTTTCCAGGCGAATGACAATGTCACCTTCAATGACACCGGCAGCGTTTCTCCCGCCGTGGACCTCACCGGCGTCATCAGCCCGAACGCCATCACGGTCACCGGCTCGCAGAACTACACCATCGGCAGCACCACCGGCGGCAGCCTCGGCGGCGTGGCCACCCTCACCAAGAGCGGTTCCGGCACCCTGACCATGGGCACGGTCAACAGCTTCACGGGCAAGACCACCGTCAATGGCGGCGCCATCAGTCTCCCGACGGCCAGCTACCTGGGCGCGGCTCCCGCGTCCTTCACGGCGGATCAGCTCACCTTGAACGGTGGCGCCATCCAATACACCGCCAGTGGCAGCATCGCGGCGAACCGCGGTGTCACGCTGGGCGCTTCCGGCGGCACGTTCGACATTCCCACCGGCATCAACTTCACCAACACGCCCGTCATCACCGGCCCCGGCGCGCTGACCAAGATCAACACCGGCCTCCTCGCCCTCACCGTCGCGCACACCTACGCCGGCGGCACCGTCATCAGCAACGGCACGCTCGTGATTCAAAACGCGGGCGCGCTCGGCACCGGCGGCGCCACCCTCGCCGGCGGCACGCTGGCGATTCCCGCCACCACCACCCTTACCAATGACGTAAGCGTCGTTTCTGACAGCACCCTCAGCTTCGCCTCCACGGCCAACAACGCCGTGGTCCTGAACGGCAACCTGACCGGCAGCTCCGGCAAGACCCTCACCGTCACGCCGACCGGCGCGGCCACCACCGCCACCCGCGTCCGCCTAAACAACGGTCTGACCAACAGCTTCACCTTCAACCCCAACCTGGTGTTGAACGGCACGTTCACCTTCGCCACTTACAACAATGATGGCGATCAGATCTACAACGGCGTCATCTCCGGTGCGGGCACCGTGGGTCGTCGCTCGCCCCTGGCTGGCGTGGCCGGCCGCACCATCCTGAACGGCGACAACACCTACACCGGCGGCACCGTCATCGCGGATGGCGCCATTGGTTTCGGCATCGATTCGACCGGCAGCCCCGTCGTGACCTCCGGTCCGATCGGCACTGGCGCGCTGACCTTGGAAAACAACCCGAACACGCTCCATCGCCTGTTCGCCTCCGGCGGCGCGCGCTCTGTCGGCAACGCCATCACCTGGCCGGCCGGCGCCAACCAGGACCTCACCATCGAAGGTTCCGATGCGCTGACCTTGAACGGTGCCATGGACCTCGGCGCGGGCACCCGCGTCATCGCCTGCAACAACAGCGCGAACACCACCCTCGGCGGCGTGCTCAGCAACGGCGGCCTGGTCAAGACCGGCGCGGGCGTCCTGCTCGTCAACGGCCTCAACACCTTTGCGGGCGGCACCACCGTCAGCAACGGAACCCTCGCCGGCATCGGCACGTTCGCCAGCGCGTTGACCGTGGAAACGGCGGGCAATCTGGCTCCGGGCACCGCCGGCATCGGCACGCTCACGGTGAACGGCGACCTTACCCTGAAGGGCAACACCTCGGTGGACATCAACAAGACCGCCGGCACCCAGGACCTCGTCACCGGCATCGGCACCGCTACCTACGGCGGCACGCTGACCATCAACAACCTCGCCGGCACGCTTACCGGCGGCGAGAGCTTCACGCTGTTCAGCGCCACCACGCACACCGGCGCGTTCAGCGCCTTCAGTCCGGCCACGCCCGGCGCGGGCCTGAACTGGTCCTTCACCAATGGCGTGCTCTCTGTCGTCACGGCCGCCGTCGCGCAGCCGACCCTCGGCTACTCGCAGTCCGGCAGCACCCTGACGCTCTCCTGGACCGGCTCGTTCAAGCTGCAATCGCAGACCAACAGCCTGACCACCGGCCTCTCCGGCAACTGGTCGGATTATCCCGGCGGCGGCTCCAGCCCGGTGAACATCACGATTGACCCGGCCAACCCGAGCGTGTTCTTCCGCCTCGTGACGCCGTAAACCTCTCTCAAAGCACAAGGCCGGCTGGATTTTTCCAGCCGGCCTTTTTCGTTTTTAAATTCAGGCGCCCACTTGCAAGGTTTGCCCTGCCGCTCAATGCCGCCGGCGCGCACCGCGCCGGCATCCAACCGACACTTCGGCAGGCCTCCGGCGGCGGCAGCGCTTCAGGAACAGAGCTTCGGCCTTACACGGCTCGGGCCGGCTCCGTCGGCGCTCCTTTGCCGCGGCCGACGTTGAGGTTTACAAACTGGTTCGTTTCCAGGATGTAGCAGACGATGTTGAACCGGCCGATGGCCTCCTGTTTGGCAATCCCATAAGCCGCAGCCATGTTGGGAAACGGGCGTCCCTCCGTCGGGTTTTTACTCCAGGCGCCCGTGCGGTTGAGGTATTCGAGCGGTTCTTGTTTTTCGATGAGTATGGTCATAGTGGCAGTGGGTTGTGGCTGGATGAATCTGGCAACGGGCATGTCTCCCCGGAGAGGCGATGGGGAGAAGGTTTTGAAACGATGCCACAACATGGGGCCGGAACGGCAAATGTCCACCTTTATAATCCGGCGGGAGTCCCGCTGCTCATCCCGCTCCCGCACTCCGCGCCGGCGGAGTGCGGGGGCACACCCCGGCTATTCGCAGACGAAGCGGTATTTGCCGCTGCCAAGGGACAGTGTGCGGCAGGAGGCGGGCAATTTCTTGCCGTCCTGCTTGACGCATTGTCCGGGCTGGAGCGGGAACACCACGGTGGCGGTGGTGTTGGCTGGAATTTCAATCTGCCAGTCAAACTTGCCACCGTCCTTGCGCCATTCGCTGGCGATCAAACCGTAGGGCGAACGATGCGTCGCTTTCACAAACTTCAAATCGCCCACGGGCGTGGGTTGCAGGATGACGTGCTTGAAGCCGGGCTGCGCCGGGTCCGGCTTGATGCCCGCCAGGTTTTCGTAAAACCAGACGACGAGGTCGCCGACGAGCATGACGTGGTTGCCGGAGTTCATGGTGGGGTCGGCGGTGTTGCCGTTCCAGAGTTCCCAGATGGTGGTGGCGTCGTTGGCGATCATGTAGCCCCAGCCGGGATAATCCTTCTGGGTGGCGATGGTGTAGGCGAGGTCGGGCCGCCCATGCTGGCTGAGGACGCGCATGAGGTATTGACCGCCGACGAGGCCGGTGCCGATGTGGCCGCGGGTTTCGTTTTCAATCTTGTCCACCAGATGCGCGAAGATGCGGCCGGTCATGTCCTCGGGCACCAATCCAAACGCGAGCGGCAGCACGCAGGAGGTCTGGGAGCCGTTGTCATACTGGCCCTTTTCGCGGTTCAGGTATTTCTGGTTGAAGGCGGTCTTGACCTCTTCGGCCCAGGTGGCGAAATGTGCCGCATCACTCGTTTTGCCGAGGAGCGTGGCGTATTGCTCCATGAGTTTGAGGTCGTGGAAAAAGTAGGAGGTGGCGAGCAGGCCCTTGTCGGTCTGGCGCGCGGGATCCTTGGAATGAATCAGCTTGGGATCTTCCGGCGGCACGCACCAGTCGCCGTAGCTGTCCTTGGTGATGATGCCGTCCTTGAAAAAGCCCGCCATGTAATCAAGCCACTTGCGGCAGCTGTCGTAGCGCGCGGCGATGCTCGCGGTGTCGCCGAACTGGCAGCGCAGCACCCCAGGCGCAATGACCAGCGTGCTGGGCCAGACGACGTTGTCGGAGTAGATGGACCAGGAGGTCGGCGCGACGTCGGGGACGCTGCCGGAGGGGCGTTGGGCGTCGCTGATGTCGCGGAGCCATTTGGCATACAGCTTCGACATGTCGAACAGGTAGCTTTCGCCGCGGCATTCTTCGGAGCGGTCACCGAGCCAGCCCTGGCGTTCGTCGCGCTGCGGGCAGTCGGTCGGGATGCTGCGGTAGTTGCCGCGCGTGCCCCAGACGATGTTGGTGTAAATCTGGTTGATCAATTCGTTCGAGGTGACGAACTCGCCGGCGACGGGCAGGTCGTCGTTCACAACGCGGCCTTCCAGGGAGGCGAGCGTGGGCTTGCCGGGAAAGCCGGTGACCTCCACGAAGCGGAAACCGTGATAGGTGAAGCGGGGTTCGTAAACTTCCTCGGCGCCCGTGCCGCGCAGCGTGTAGGTGTCCGTGACCTGCGCGCCGCGGAGGTTCGCCATGTAAAGATTGCCGTCCGGCTTGAGGGTTTCGGCATGACGGAGTTGCACGGCGGTGCCGCGCGGGCCGCTGACGTGGAGCCGGCACCAGCCGACCATGTTCTGCCCCATGTCGAAAATGAACACGCCGGGGGACACTTCCTTGACCGAGCGGGGCTTGAGCGTCCCCGTCACGCGCATCGGTTCGGCCGCCACGGCGACGAGCTGGCCGGCGGGTTTTGCGACCACGTCGGCGGCCTGCCAGCGCGACGCATCGAAGCCCGGGCGGTTCCAGCCGTCGAGTTCCATCCGGGCATCGTAAAATTCGCCGTCGTATTCGCTGTTGGAACGGATCGGTCCGTCGAGCGTGATCTTCCAGGACGCGTCGCTGACAATTTCCTGCGTGGTTCCATCGGTGAATTCAATCCGGAGATTCAACAACAGCTTCGGCCAACCGAACGTCACCGTTCCCGAATACACCTTGCTGCGATCGGCGTAGAATCGTCCGCCGCCGAGCACGGCGCCGATAGCGTTCACGCCGTTGCGAACCTGCCTGGTCACGTCGTGGGTGACGTAGAGAACGTGCTTGTCGTATTGCGAGAGGGCGGGGGAGAGCACGGCATCACCGACCTTGTCGCCGTTCAGATAAAGCTCGGAGAGTCCGAGGCCGGAGCAGCTGACCGTGGCGCGGCGGATTTTTTTATCAACGGAAAATTCCTTGCGCAGCCAGCGGGCGGGCTGGCGGCGGTCTTCGGGCACGCGCGTGTCCGGCCAAGGCTGCATGCCCGCCGGCCCAAGCACTTGGGCGAACCGCCATTTGGAGTCATCGAAGTTGAGGGTGTTCCAGCCTGGTTCGAGCGTCTTGGACACGCGCCATTGATCGTCGGTGGCGACGATCATCGGTTCGCCGGTGGTGAACTCCACGGTCAGTTTGCCGACCAGCCCGGCGGGGTTCGGTTCGTTGCCGGTGTTGCGGCCGGTGAAGGCGAACAGGTAGGTCTTGCCCGGTTCCAGGCGCGTGGTGATGTCATTCCATTTGACCGACTTGTAATTGTTGCGCGCGCCGAGGTCGAAGTCATTGAGCCAGCCGCGGCATTCGTTGTCGCCGGTGTATTCAAAGGTGGCGCGGCGGATTTTCCGGTTGGCGGGCAAGGTGATGACGCGGCGGAAATAATTCGTCTCGAGCGGCGCGGAGATTTCCGGATGACCACCCGGATACCAGATCCACGAGGTGCCGAGGAGGATGTTGGTCTGCTCGACGCCATCCTGACCGATCCATTGCGCGTGCCAGTCTTCGGGGGAGAAAATGCCGGTGGACCAGCGCGCCGGCTCGCTCCATGACGAGGCTTTTCCGCGGGCATCCCAGACGCGCACCTTCCAGAAGCAGTCGGCGCGGGGCGGCAGGGCGCGGCCGGCATAGGGGACGAGAATGGATTGCGGCGACGCGACCTTGCCGCTGTCCCACAGGTCGGCGCGGCCTTCCCTGAGCAGCGCGGGGCTGGTGGCGACCAGAACCTGCCAGGCGGTTTGAATTTCGTCCGGCCGCTTCGACGCGAGCTGCCAGCTCAGGCGCGGCGCGGGGGCGTCGAGGCCCTCGGGATTGACGAGGTTTTCGCAGCGCAAAGCTTCGACCGTGGCGGCAAAGGCGGCCGGGGCCAGCAGCGCAAGGAGGATGACAAGACACGGCCAATGACGGGGCGTTGCGCCCCGCAGCAGGGAGTTCTTCATAATATTTTCAGCGGTCCGACGGCGTTTGAATTTCCTTCGGCCAGACATAAGTGCCGGGCTTGATCGTCAAATGCAATGACGACCTTCCGGGCACGCCGAGGGTGGCGACGCCGGGGGCGATTTCACGGACGACCGTCAGACGGGTCCAGCCCATGCGCCGGGCCAGTTCGACGGCGGTCGCGCCGCCTTCGGCGTAAACGCGCTGGACTGCGGAGTCCTTGAGAATGACGCCCGCGAGCTGCGTGAGGTAACCGGCCAATCGCTGGGCGACGGGAATTTCCTGCACGGGCGGCAGGCCGGTTTGGAGAATGACACGGGGATGATGCGCAAACGCGGCGAGCACCTTTCCCTTGATGATGTCGATGGCCGGGCGGGTGAAGTCCGCGCCCCAGGCGAGTTCGCCGGGCAGCGAGAAGATCGGCGTTCCGGCCAGGCGCGCACCGCGGACGAAATCCTGCGCGGATTTGCTGGTGGTGCCGCAGACGAACAACTCGCGGCCGGGGGCTTTCCTGGAAGGCGATTTGCCGCGCGCCGGAGTTTTGCCGGTGCGTCGCCTTCCGGCAGGCAGGCGTACGTCCAGCAGCGCGGAGAAAAACTCGGAGCCGCCCGCGACCAGCAGGTCGGGCGTTGCGCGGCGCGCCCAGGCCCGAACTTCCCGGGCCGAGGTGGATTCGCAGATAATAATGCCTTCCGCCGCCACGGGCTTGCTCAATTTGCCGAGGCGCACGGATGCCGACTCGGCGGCGTCGAGCAGCTTGCAGACATCCGCCGTGGTGCGCGGATGGGCCGGGTCGCGCAGGAACTCGGTCTTGTGGAGAAGTTTTCCGCCCACGAAATAGTTGCCGCCGCGGATAATGCGGCCGAAGCCGGGATTGGCGGGATGCAGCAGGATGGCGGACAGGCGAAGCTCCTTTGCCACGGCGAGAACTTCTGCGGCGACTTCGCCGCGCAGCACCGAGTCCGTCTTCTTGTAAATCCATTTTGCCCCGGCGCGGTGCAGCACTTTTGCGGCGGCGGCAGTGCGGCGGGCGGCTTCGCGGGGGGAGCAGAACCGGGAGTCGGTGTCGATGCAGACGAGGTCGGCGCCTTTGCCGGGGCGGCCTTTCAGCAGCACCTCGGCGCGCAAGCCATGACGCAAGCCGACCCCGGCGATTTCCGCCGCGCCGCTGATGTCATCCGCAATGACGCCAATCATACCACCACCGGTCCGATGTTCCGCCCGGCTGACATCCGGGTGGCGACTTGAATTGCTGAATACAGGCTGCGCGGGTCGGCCACGCCCTGCCACGCAATGTCAAACGCCGTGCCATGGTCCACGGAGGTGCGGATGATGGGCAGGCCGAGGGAGATGTTCACGCCGGTGTCAAACGCCAGCATCTTGAAGGGAATGTGGCCCTGGTCGTGGTAAAGCGTGACGATGGCGTCAAACTTCTTCCGCTGGCCGGTGGTGAACGCCGCATCGGGCACCAGCGGTCCCTGGGCGTCGATGCCGCGCGCCCGAGCCTGCGCCACGGCGGGCGCGACGAAGCTTTCCTCCTCGCGCTGGCCGAACAACCCGTGTTCGCCGGCGTGGGGGTTCAGGCCGCAGACACCGATGCGCGGCGCGCGGCGCAGCATCCAGGACATGGCCTCGGCGGTGAGTTCGATGACGTTCAATATGCGTTCGACCGAAAGCTTGCCGGGAACCTCGTAATAGCCGATGTGCGTCGTGACCATCGTCACCGTGAGCACGTCCGAGTAAAGCATCATGCAGCTGCGGCGCGCGCCGGTGAGCGCGGTGAAGATCTCGGTGTGTCCCGGATGATTCACGCCGGACAGCCGCAGGGCCTCCTTGTGAATCGGTGCCGTGACGGTGCCGTCGATTTTACGGGCCATCGCCGCGCGGATGGCGTTCTCGATGTAAAGATAACCGGAGCGTCCGCAGGCGGCGGAGACTGCGCCGGGCTTGATGCTGTCCGCGTCAATGGTGGCGCAGTCCACAATCAAGGGCCCGGTGACGGCGGGCAGTTGGTTGAATTCATCGAGGCCCACCGAACGAAACGCGGCCAGGCTGGTCTGGGATTTTCCCTGGCGCTTGGTGATCTCCGCCTCCACGCGTTTGAGGACGCCAACGTCGCCAAACAGCACCGGAGTGCATTCTGCGAGCACGGAAGGTTCGCCAAGGGCGCGCAGGCAGATTTCCGGGCCGATGCCGGCCGGGTCGCCCATGGTCAGTCCGAGAACGGGCTTGGTGTTCATCGGGTGCCGTCGAGCAGTTGCAGGCGGGACATCTCCCTCCGCAGCGCGGCGATTTCCCCGGCGGGCAGGGGCAGCAGCGGCGGCAACACATGCGGACCGCAGAGGCCGCGGCAGTGGACGGCCGCCTTGAGGACCGACAGCGATTCGTTCAGCGTGCGGCCTTTCTGATAAAGCGCGGCCACGGTGCTCATGCGGGAGAATTCGCGATCGACGCCGGTCCAGTCTTTGCGCTGTGCGAAGGTGCAGAGATTTTCGCACGCTTTGGGAACCAGGTTGCCGACGCTCGGGACGATGCCGTCCGCGCCGAGCCTGAGTCCTTTTTCCATCAACGCGCCCACGCCGATGAAGACGGAAAAGTCCGGCTGTCCGCCGAAGCGCCGGAGCAGCTCCTCGATGCGCGCCGGATTGTTTTCAGAATCCTTCACGCCCACCAGCCGGGGATGCCCGAGCAGTTGCTCAATGGCATCGAGCGGAATGGAAACCTTCGTGGTCATCGGCATGTTGTAGAGCACGACCGGTCCCTGGCACTGGTCGAGCAAGGCGCGATACCAGCTCCCCAGCTCCGCCACCGGCACCGGCTTGGAAATGGGCGGATGCACGACAACGGCGTCGGCGCCGGCGCGCAGGTAGTCGTTGGCGATGCCGAAATTTTCCGGGCTGAGATCGCCCAGTCCCGCGTACAGGAGGCAGCGTCCGTTGATCTGCTTCGCCGCGCATTCGACGAGCCGCCGGCGGGCGTCTTCGGGGACAAACGCGCCCTCGCCGGTGGTGCCCAGCACGAAAATTCCCGACAGACCTTCCTCAACCAGATTCTCCACCAGTCGTTGAACCGCCGCCTCGTCGAGCTGGCCGGCCTCGGTGACGGGGGTGACCATCGGAACGACGGCGCCGCGATGCTTGGTGGCGGACTTGGTTTCAAAAACAGGCTTCATAAATTTGGACGGCATCGGCTTCGGTGACGGGGCGTAAATTGTTTTTCAGGAGACGGGTGACCTGCATGGCGGCCTTCGCCATCTCAGGAATGGCGGCGCGCGGAATCTTGATCTCGGAAAGCGTCTGAGGAACGCCGCAATCCCGGGAGAGTTTCGCCAGCAGCATCACGCCGCGCTCGGCGGTTTCGGTGGCGGACGCGCCGGGATTGACGCCAAGCGCCAGGGCGGCTTCCGCGTAACGCTCCGGCGCGGCGGGTGCGTTGAAGCGCAGCACGTGCGGCAGCAGGAGAGAGTTCGCCACGCCGTGGGCGATGTGGAAACGTCCGCCCAACGGATACGACAGCGCATGCACCGCGCCGGTGTTGACTGGACCAAGGCAGAGGCCGCCGTAGTAGCTGCCGAGCGCGAGCGCGCCGCGGGCTTCGAGATCCCTGCCGTTGCGGACGGCGCGCTCAAGATTGGCGGCGATGAGCCGGATGCCCTGCAGGGCGAAGATGTCCACGGCGGGATGGGCAAATTTGTTGGCGAAGGCTTCGATGCAATGCGTGAGCGCATCCAATCCCGTGGCGGCGGTCACTGCCGGAGGGACGGACACGGTCAGCAGCGGATCAATGTAAGCCGCGTCGGGAACCAGATGCGGGCTGACCACGCCCTTCTTCAAGGCGTCGGCCTCATCGAGCAGGATGGCATTGGGCGAGACTTCCGCGCCGGTGCCGGCGGTGGTGGGCAGGCAGATCAGCGGCAAGGCGCGGCCGGCCAGCAGATTGATGCCGAAGACTTCCTGAACCGTCTGTTTGCCGCGGGCCAGGGCGGCGATAAGCTTGGCGACATCGATGGCGCTGCCGCCGCCGATGCCCAGGACGGCTTCGACATTCTCGCGCTGCGCCGCGGCGAGCATCGTGTCGAACATGGCGCGGGTCGGTTCGCGGTCCACCGGCGCGGCGTTCACCACGGCGATGCCGGCCTTCTGCAAGGCCTCGAGCACACCGGTCAAGGTGGGCAGCACGGGTGTGCTGCTGACGAGCAGGACGCGCCTCGCCCTGCGCTGGACCAGGAAGTCGGCGCATTGCGGCGCGCAGCCGTCACCGAAGACGATGCGCGGCGGTTGGAGCAAGGTGATGGAGTTCATTCGGCAGGGGCCTCTTTGGCCGTTCCCGTCCCGGGGGCCTTGTCACCGAGCGCCACACTGGCAATCCAGCCCACGACAAACACGATGACGTGGTTGATGACGCCGATCAGAAAGGGATGCAGGCGATAGTTGAAGGGCCCCAGGTCGAGCAGGACGCGGTTCAGCGCCGGCAGCTTGACCGAGGTGAGCGTGGCCCACGCCGTAAACAGGATGCACGCGACAATTCCAACCAGCGCGCCGCGGGCGTTGCCGCGCCGGGTCAGTGCGCCCAGGGCAAACAGGCCCAGCATCCCCGCCGTGGCGATGGAGAAAAGCTGCACGCCGAATTCCATCGCCGTCCCGATGCCGATCCAGAGCTGCGAGAAGACGATGGCGAGCACGCCCAGGATGGCGACGGCAATGCGGCCGGTCCAGAGGCGTTGACGGTCGGTGGCATGGGGACGGATGCGGCCGTAATAGTCGTCCACGATCACGGTGGCCATGCTGTTCAGGTCGGAGTCGAGGCTCGACATCGCCGCCGCCAGCAGGGCGGCAATGACCAGGCCGACCACACCGACGGGCAGCTGGGTTTTGATGAAGTAGGGGACGATGTTGTCCTTCATCCCGGCGACATCGGCGGGGAGGGCCTGGCCGGACAGTTGAAAAAACGCCCAGAGGCACGCGCCCAGCAGGAAGAACATCAGCCAGATGGGGAGACAGGCCACGGCACCAAAAAAAGCGCTGGCCTTGGCCTGCCGGTCGGTCTTGGCGATGAGATATTTTTGGACGATGTGCTGGTCGAGCGCGTAGCGTTGCACGGCCCAGATGCCGCCGCCGACGAGGTAGAACCAGATGTTGTCCGTGACCCAGCTGAAAGACCAGTTGCCCATGCCGAACTTTCCACCCTCCCAGGCCGTCTGCAGCACGGCGCCCGGGCCGCCGGGGGGGCGAAACAGCGCGATGCCGAGGCAGACCAGCGCGCCGCCGATGAGCAGCACGCCTTGGAACACATCTGCATACACCACGGCCGCGATGCCTCCCGCCACGGTCATGACCAGGGTCACGACGCCGACGACGGCAATCACCCACCAGACGTCGTAGCCGCTCAGATACGAGACCGGCACCGCCAGAAAATACAGCGTGGCGCTCATGTCCACCACGCGGCTCACGATGAAGGCCGCCGCCCCGTAGGCGCGCGCGAAATAGCTGAAGCGCTTCTCCAGGTAATCGTAGATGCTCATCTTGATCGTGCGGCGATAGAACACCACGACGAAGCGTGAGATGAAGATCATCACGACCGGCAGCATGAGAAACGACGGCAGGTTCCACATGTCCCGCGCGTAAACATTCCCGGGATGGCCGATGAAACTGGTGCTGCTGATCATGGTGCCCACGATCGCGAAGGTGACCACCCAGCCCGGAACGTTCTTGCCGGCCAGAAAATAATCCTCCGTGGTTTCCTGATGGCGCGAGAAATAAAGCCCGATGCCAAACACGGCGGCGAGATAAACCAGGACGATTGAGGAATCGATGGGGCTCACGGCGATTTCAACGGGATTTTCCGGCCGTCTGCAGCGTGCCGTTGATGAACATCCATTCCTCCGTCAGCCTGCCGTCCTCGCGCCAATGCCGGCTGGGACCGTCAGCCACCAGACCAAAGAACGTGTGGTTCAGGTCGCGGGCGGTGGGCAGGGTGTTCCAGGTGGACTGCAGCTTCTTCCGGCCGTTGGGCCAGTATTGAGTCCAGACGCTTTGGTGACGTTTCAAATCATGCGACCACGTCCAGCGTTTGCTGCCGTCGGCGGCCCAGAAGGTTTCCGTCCCTGTCTTGCGGCCGGCGGCGTAGGTGACTTCGTGCTGCTTCTTGCCGTTCTCGAAATAGTCGGTCTGCTTTCCTTCCAAAAGGTAGCGGCCGTTCGGGCAGATGCGCGCGCTCCAACGCGACCGCAGCTTGCCGTTGGGATAGTTCTCGGAAAATTTTTGAACCTTGCCGCCGGAATTCTCCGCCGCGATCTCGCCGGCATTGGAAAGAATCCACGCCTCGTTCAGTTCGTAATGCAGGCACGGCTGCGTGACGGTGGTCAGGATGTGGATGACGCCGTTGGGCGCCTGCTTGGCGGTGACGTAGCCGAGCGTGGGATGATTCGTGCGCTGATGGCCGGGCAATTGCACGGGGAGCGGCTTTATGTGCCAGGTCGCGCCGTTGTTGGTGGACAGCGCCACGACGCAGTCATTGCCGTAGTTCCAGCCTGCCGGCGGCGCCTTGCCGGCCTTGTGCAGGTAGGAATCGGTGGTGAAGAACAGGTTGCCGCTGGCCAGCCGGATGAGCGCGGGACGTTGCGCGGTGCCGAGCGGGGGAAAGGCCGACGGAGCATTGCTGCTCCACGTCGCGCCCCAGTCGCCGGAAGTGTTCTGCGGGGAAAAGCCTTCGACGCTGGCGTTCTTGCCGCCGATGGAAAGGAGATTGCCCTGGTCGTCCAAGGGCACGATCACCGAGTGCCGCGCGCCGGTTCGTCCGCCCATGTCATGCCAGTGCACGCCGTCGTCCTGGCTGCGCCAGAGGAAGCTCGACGCCTCGACGCCGTCCATCGTGAAATAAATCGCCCGGTCGGGTCCGCGAAACGCGCTGGCGATGGGCTGCGCAGTGTAGTGCTCGGCCGGCTTGTCGAGGAGCGGCACGGAGAAGGTCCACGTCGCGCCGTTGTCGGTCGAGGTCGCGATCTTGAACGGCACCCAGTCCGAAAAACCACGGCCGCCGCCGAGGAACCAGAGCCTGCCCTGGTCATTCCAGAGGAGGGCGGACTGGTCGTTGTAGTTCTTGGTTTTGAAAAACAATTCGGGCAGATCCCAGTCTTCGGCGCCGTAACGCAGCCGCGCCTGCACGAAGGAGGTGGAACGGTCAGCCTCCAGCTTGCCGGGCGGCGTGCTGAAATAAATCGCCAGGGCGTCGCCGTTGGGAAGAATTTCAAAGCCGGGGGAATGGTTGTGCGTGAAGACCATCGGATCAACGCCGGCCAGGGCGGCGGATTCGTTGGTGGCGTTGGACGGCGGGATGGGGAAGGCGAAGCGCGTCTTGAAATAAGGCTGGCGCGGACTGGGCCCGAGCGCGGCGACGTTTGCGCCCTGCTTGATGGCGGACTGGGTGTAGGGAAGCCCCCGGCCCGTGTCCGTCAGCAGGAAGAGAATGGCATTGGTCGGAGTCGTGACGGCGGCGTTCGTCGCGAGGACAAAGCCGCCGGAGGTCTGCACCTTCACGCTCTCAACCATGATTTGAGAACTCTGGCTGGCGACGGCGGCGAAAAGGCAGAATCCGGTCGCGGCCATCCGCCGGCAAAATGTTTTAACAACAAGCATGTTCAGTGGATTTCAGGCTGTCTTAAAAGGTTAGAGGAACATCCCAGCCGGAGTCATCTTAAAAGCGCCAAATGTATTGATTAAAATGCCATTGCGGCAAAGGAAGGGGGGAAGCCGAGGTGGTTTGATGATCAATCGGAGGCATCCCCCGTCCAGGCCGGGCGGTTCAAACGTGCCGGCCGTTCTTGAATTCGTTCACCACGGCAGGAAAACGGCAACGATCACAGGTGGCGTCGGCATGGTCGCAAAAATCGCGCACGATCTGGAGCAGACCCTGTTGCTGTGATGCGCCGGTGAAAGTCTTTGGGGAGGTTTCCCCGAGCAGCCGTTGACGGGCCAGGCGCAGCACGGCGTTGTCCTCGGCGGCGGGCCACGCGTGAAAGCGATGCCCGATGGCCGACATCAGCGCGGAGTTTTTCCCTTCATTCGCCCGCGACCAAAGCCACGGCAGAATGACGTTGATGGCGATGTCCGTGACGCGGCCGGCACCGAGCAGGGGTTGGGGTTTTTTCAATCGCGGCGACCGAAGCGTCCAATGCCATGACCAGAATTCGTCCGGGCCGGTTTGCAAGATTTCCTGCAACGAGCCGGCCAGCCGGGCATCCGGCAGCACGGTCGGACACCATCGCTCGATTTTGGAAACTAAGGTGGCATCCGTCAGCCAATGCGAGGCCAGGGCGAGTCGTCGTTGCGGGTGGTTGGCCGGGCGCTGGCCATGAAAGCGCCAGAGCGAACGCGGCACCAGACAGTCGGCAAAGGCGTCGCGGTCACGCCACCATTGGTTCCAGACCTGTTGCAAATAAAGGTCCGGGCCGGCCGGGGAGCGGGTGAGTTCGTGGGGGAGCAAATTGCCGATGCCGAGCAGCCGGGCCTGCAAAGTCAGCGGAGAATGTTCCGCAGCCAGCCAGCGAAGACGATGCTCGGCAAGATGCAGCATGGGCCAGGAATTGTGTTGATAGCCGAGCGCACGGAACAATCCCTCCCACAGCGTCTGCTCCCAGCCGACGTCCCGTGCCCGGGCGGAGAATTGTGCGGCCTTGGCCCGAAAACGGATGTCGGCGGCCTGTTGCAGCAGGGCGGAAAGCTGTTCCGGTGGCAACTGCCGCAGCGGCGCGGCGCAACGACCGCGCAAGATGGCCGGCAGGCTTTCGTTTGGCTCGGTGTTCAACCACCGGCTGAGTTCAGCCAGCGAGGAATCCAGCTGGCCATGCAGTGCGGCGCGCGGCGGGGAAGGGGAGGAGGTTTTCGTGGCAACCGGGCTGGTGTTTTTCCAGATGACGTGAAGGATGACATTGCGAAAGGACGGATTGATGTCATGTCCGTGCGCCTGCCAGCCGCCGGGGTGAAGGTCAATTTCCACATCGCCCGAACACGGAGGCTGGCCGGCAAATTGAATCACCGCGCCGCGGAAATCCGGTCCGCCCGACCGGCTGAGAAAACCCGGGTGAAGAATGCGCACGGTCCGTCCGTCCAAGGTCGTCAGCGTGCGATGCCGCAGGCGCAGGTGCTGCCAGACGGCTTGCAGCAGTTTTTCTGGCGGCGGGGAATCTTCGTCGTGAAGAAAGAAAACGCCGTCGCCGCCTTGGCGCGCCCGGGCATAAACGCTGTCGGGGTAGGCACACACCTTGCATTGCTTTTGCTCGGTCACGACGGCAAAGTCAAGCCAATGGCGGAACATTTTGAACGCCGCAAGGCCTGAAACGGTTTTTTATGAGCATGAGCTTGGCATTAGGACGATGGAAAGGTTTGGGCGGCGCGCTGCTGGCGCTGGCCATGTCCGGGAACTTTGCCCCGGCCCAGATTCAATTGAACGGCACGGAGGCTATGGACATCCGGCGCGATGCCACCGTTACAGCCGTGGAGAAGGTCATGCCCAGCGTGGTGAACATCGCGACCAAGAACGTGGTTCCGCGGCGGGATCCCTTCGCCGACTTTTATTTGGATTTTCTTGGACGCCAGTCGGCGGACCAGCCGTTCAGCCTGGGGTCCGGCGTGGTGATCGATGAGGCGGGATATCTGTTGACCAACGACCATGTGGTTCAGCGTGCGGACAAGATCGCGGTGAAGTTTGCGGGCAGCGGCGAGGTTTACGACGCAACGGTGGTGGCGACGGATGCCAACAGCGACGTGGCGCTGCTGAAAATCAACGGCGCGCCGGGCCAGAAATTTCAGGCCATCAAGCTCGCGCCCGAGGATGATTTGCTTCTGGGTGAAACCGTGCTGGCCCTGGGCAATCCGTTCGGACTGGGCGGCTCCGTCAGCCGCGGCATCCTGAGTTCGAAGACCCGGCGCGCGCCCAAGGACGGCGAACCGTTGGTGATCCAGGATTGTCTGCAAACCGATGCGGCCATCAACCCCGGCAACAGCGGCGGACCCTTGGTGAATCTGCGCGGCGAACTGATCGGGCTGAACGTGCAATATGTCCCCGGCGGCCAGAGCATCGGGTTTGCGATTCCCATCAAGAAACTGCTGGCGGCGCTGGGTGAAATTTATCCCGGCGAATTTTTGAAATCCTATTGGTTCGGCGCGCGGGTCAAGGCGGGGTCATACCCTTTGCGGGTGACCTACGTGCAGCCCGAAAGCCCGGCGGCACGGGCCGGGCTCAGGGCGGGCGACGCCATTTTGCTGGTCAACAACCGGGCGCCGCGAAGCTTCATCGACTTTGCTGACAAGCTGGTGGCGGGCGCCTCGGCCGACGAACAATTGCTTGTCCAACGCGGGTTGGAAAGAGTTGAACTCACTTTGCGGCTGGTGCCGGAGCGGGACGTGTTTAACGCCTCGATGATACAGAGCAAGCTGGGCTTGGGCGTCGAGCGCGGACCGGACGGCTTCACCATCACTGACGTGCAAACCAACAGCCCGGCCGGCGCGGCGGGATTGCAGAGCGGCATGCTCATCCGGCAGGTGAATGAGGGAACGCTGCCGTCCGACGTGACTGGCTTTGCGAAAATTCTTCATGGATTGAAAAAGGGAGAGACCGTGCGCCTCGGCGTGGCGGCGGTGAGGCGGAACGGCAGGTTCAATGTGCTGCTGGACGGCAGCGTCGAACTGGCGCCCCGGTGAGCTTTTGGGATTTTTCCCGCTTTCGCCCGTGGTTGACGCGGTGCAAGGTCAAATTCTTGAAAAAAGCTATTGCGTAGAAAGATGCTGTTGCTATATTCCGCGCTCCGTTCGTCCGGCGAATGGCCGGTCCGACGTACAAATTAAATTTAGACAGCAATGCCGACAATCAATCAACTGGTTCGCAAAGGCCGCAGCAAGGTCAAGTACAAGTCCAAGTCACCAGCCTTGGAAAACTCCCCGTTCCGCCGCGGCGTCTGCCTCCAGGTCATGACGCGCACGCCCAAGAAGCCGAACTCCGCCATGCGCAAGGTGGCTAAGGTTCGCCTCACCAATGGTTATGAAATCATCGCCTACATTCCTGACGAAGGTCATAATCTTCAGGAACACTCCATCGTGCTGGTGCGCGGCGGCAAGGTGAAGGATCTTCCGGGTGTCCGTTACCACATTGTCCGCGGCACGCTCGACGCCGCCGGCGTGGAAAAACGCCGCGTGAGCCGTTCCAAGTATGGCGTCAAGCGCCCGAAGGCCGCGAAGCCGGCCGGCAAGTAATTTAATACCTAACGATTTAACGAACCAGGTCCCGACGCAGACAAGCCATCAAACGCCCGGTTGCCACTGACGCGAAATTCAACAGCACGTTGGTTTCCCGCCTGGTCAACACGGTCATGAACTCCGGCAAGAAGAGCACCGCCCAGCGGATTGTTTACGGTGCCTTTGACACCATCGCTGAGAAGAATCCCGCCACCACGCCGTTGGAGATTTTGCAGCGCGCCGTGGACAACGCCAAGCCCCGCCTGGAAATCAAGCCCCGCCGTGTGGGTGGCGCGACCTACCAGGTGCCCGTCGAGGTTGCTGCCGAACGCCAGTTTGCCCTGGCGCTCCGCTGGCTGGTGGATTTTGCCGACGCCCGCAAAGGCCAGCCGATGAAGGCGGCGCTCGCCGCGGAGATCTTGGAAGCCTATCAGGGCCAGGGCAACGCGATCCGCAAGCGTGACGAAGTTCACAAGATGGCGCAGGCAAACAAGGCTTTTGCACATTTCCGCTGGTAGGAATCCAATTTAACGCGCCCCGAAGCGAGTCACGTCGGGGCGTTTTTATTCTCTAAGACAGAATTATTTTATCATGCAAGCAGCGACTGACGGTAAATCGGTGAATTCGCCCAATCGGCAATACACGATGGAGCGCACGCGCAACATCGGCATTGCCGCGCACATTGACGCAGGCAAGACCACCACCACCGAGCGTATCCTTTTCTACACCGGCCTGATTCACAAGATTGGTGATGTCGATGACGGCAACACGGTCACTGACTGGATGGAGCAGGAAAAGGAGCGCGGCATCACGATCACGTCCGCCGCGGTTACCTGCTTCTGGACGCAGAAGACGCTCAAGCCGGGCGAAGATAAGGTTTACAAGGCATACAACAACGTGCCGCACCGCATTAACATCATTGATACGCCCGGACACGTGGATTTCACCGCCGAAGTCGAACGTTCCATGCGCGTGCTTGACGGGGCGGTCGCTGTGTTTTGCGGCGTGGCCGGCGTGCAGCCGCAGTCTGAAACTGTCTGGCGTCAGGCGACCAAATACAAAGTTCCGCGCATTGCGTTCGTCAACAAGATGGACCGCACCGGCGCGAATTTTGAAAACGCCCTCAACGACATGCGCACCAAGCTGCGCGCGTATGCGTTCCCGGTTTTCCTGCCCATCGGCGCCGGTCCGACTGAAGCCGAAGGCAAGCCGGTCACCACTGGCTTTGAAGGCGTCATTGACGTCGTCAACCAGAAGATGATTTATTGGGGGCCGACCGAAGCCAACGAAGGGTTGAATTACGAAGTCAAAGACATTCCGGCCGAGCATCAGGAGCGTGCCAAGGCTGCGCTGGCGGAGTTGGTTGACGCCGTTTCCAACAAGGACGACGCGATTGCCGAAATGGTGCTCGAAGAAAAGCCGATTGACCCAGCGACTTTGAAGGCGGCCATCCGCCGGTTGACCTGCAAGATCGAGCTGATTCCGGTGCTCTGCGGTTCTGCTTTCAAGAAAAAGGGCGTCCAGGTTCTGGTGGATGCCGTGGTGGATTATCTGCCCAGCCCGTTGGATGTTCCCGGTGCGGAAGGTTTGGAAGTTGGCACCACCGACAAGGTGGTCAAAGTCGAGACCAGCGACAACAACAAGTTCTGCTCGCTCGCGTTCAAGCTTTGGACTGATCCCTACGCGGGCAAGTTGGTGTTTTTCCGTGTCTATTCCGGCCAGCTAAAAAAAGGTGACACCATTTACAACCCGCGCACGCGCAAACGCGAGCGCGTCAGCCGCCTGATGGTCATTCAAGGCAGCGAACGCAAGGACATCAACGAAGTTCATGCCGGTGACATTGCCGCGCTCGTCGGCCTGCGCAACATCACCACTGGTGACACGTTGTGCGATGAAAGCTACGACGTGATGCTAGAGCCGCCCACGTTCCCCGAACCGGTCATCAGCATGGCCGTCGAGCCGAAGACGAAGCAGGACCGCGACAAGATGTCGGAAGGTCTGCAACGCCTGGCGGAAGAAGATCCGACTTTCCGCTGCTTCACCAATGAAGAAACCAGCCAGCTTATCATTGCGGGCATGGGTGAGTTGCACCTGGAAATCATCATTGATCGTCTCAAGCGCGAATTCAAGGTGGACGCCAACACGGGCGCGCCGCAGATTGCGTATCGGGAGACCATCACCAAGAACGCCGACGGCGAAGGCAAGTTCATCCGTCAGTCCGGCGGTCGCGGTCAATACGGCCACGCCTGCATTCAAGTTCAACCGAACGAGAAGGGCAAAGGCGTCGAAGTCGAAAACAAAATCGTCGGCGGCACCATTCCCAAAGAATACGTTCCGGCGGTCATTGACGGCATCGAAGAAGCCATCAAGAGTGGCGTGTATGCCGGTTACCAGGTCATTGACATCAAGGTGCAGGTCACGGACGGCAGCTTCCACGAAGTTGACTCGAATGAACTCGCCTTCAAGATGGCGGGCATTTTCGCGCTCAAGGAAGCGTTCAAGAAAGCCGGCCCGATCCTGCTCGAGCCGATCATGAAGGTCGAGTGCACCACGCCTGATGAATATCAAGGCGACCTCCTTGGCGATATCAACCGCCGGCGCGGCACAATTCTCGGCATCGAAGCCAAGAACGGCCAGACCGTCTTGAACGCGCAGGTTCCGCTCGCGGAAATGTTCGGTTACGCCACGGCGATCCGTTCGCTCTCCAAGGGCCGCGCCTCCTATTCAATGGAGCCGTTGACGTTCGAGCAGGTTCCCAACAGTGTGCTCGAGAAAATTTTGGACGCCGCCAAATCGAAGCCGGCGGCCCGCACCTAACTCAACCATAACTATAAAATTGTTCTTTATATGGCTGGACAAAAAATACGCATCCGATTGAAGGCCTACGACCACCGGGTCATAGACCAATCCGCACGCGATATCGCGGATACTGTCAAACGTACTGGCGCTCGCGTCGCCGGACCCATTCCGCTTCCCACTCGCGTGGAGCGCTTCACCGTGCTGCGCTCCCCGCACTCGGACAAGAAGTCGCAGGAAACTTTCGAACAACGCACCCACAAGCGGCTCATCGACATCATTGAGCCGACGGCCAAGACCGTGGACGAGCTCAAGAAGCTCAACCTTCCCGCCGGTGTGGACATCACCATCAAGATCTGACGCATATGCCACTAGGACTTTTAGGAAAAAAATTGGGCCATACGCGGGTTTATGATGCGAATGGCGTGCTGATTCCCGTGACCGTCGTGCTCGCCGGACCGAACCGCGTGCTGCAGGTGAAAACCCAGGCCGGCAAGGACGGCTACAATTCCGTTCAGCTCGGATTTGACGACCAGAAGGAACAGCGTTTGTCCAAGCCGCTGCTCGGCCACATCAAGAAGCAGAACGGCGTTGCCGTGAAGCGCATCAAGGAATTCCGCAACTTCTCGAAGGACGTGAAGCCCGGTGATGTGGTCGGACCGACGCTGTTTGCTCCCGGTGATTTCGTTGACTGCATCGGCACCACCAAAGGCCGCGGCTTTGAAGGCGTGGTCGCCCGTCACGCGTTCCGTGGCGGTGATTCCACTCACGGTGCCAAGGGCTGGCATCGCCGTTCCGGCGCCATCGGTCAGCGCTTGTTTCCCGGCACCGTCATGCGTGGCATGAAGATGCCCGGTCATCTGGGACAAGTTCAGCGCACCACGCAGAACCTCGAAATCATCCAGGTGCGCGAGGCGGACAATTTGATCTTGATCAAGGGCTCGATGCCCGGTGCGGAAGGCGATTACGTCGTCATTCGTGAATCCAAGAAACGCCCGAAGGGTTGGAAGCCGGCGGTGGGATCGTCGGGCAAGAAGGCCGACGCCAAGAAAGGTGCCGACGCCAAGAAAGCCGAGGCTAAAAAGTAATTAAGGCTCGACCATGAAAATTTCAATTAAAGACATCAAAGGTAAAAGCCAGGGCGAACACGAGGTCAAATTCGCTTTGATCGAGGACGGCCGGGGAACCCAGGCAGTCCACGACACTGTCGTCGCCTATCAGGCGGCCCAGCGCATGGGCACGGCCTGCACCAAGACCGCGGGCGACGTCGCCGGCACCAACAAAAAGCCCTGGAAGCAAAAGGGCACAGGCCGCGCCCGCGCCGGTTCCTTCCAATCTCCGTTGTGGCGTGGTGGTGGCGTGGTCTTCGGACCCAAGCCCCGCGATTACACAAAAAAGGTCAACGACAAGACCCGCCGGCTGGCCCTGCGCAAGGCGCTCAGCGAGCGGTTGAAGGCCGGAGACGTTCTCGTGGTCAATGATCTCAAGCTGAACACCGCCAAGACGAAGGATTTCGTCGGAGTGCTTTCCGCCTTGGAATTGAACACTGGAACAGCCTTGATTGTGGCGCATGAGACGGATGTCAATCTGAACCGTGCCTCCCGCAATGTGGCCAACGTCTTTGTCACCACCAGCGATTCGCTGAACACCTACGACGTGCTTCGCTCCGACAAGCTGGTTTTTACCAAGGGCGCTTTTGAGAAAGTCGAAGCCCGTTTGAACAAGGAATAACATGAATTCTTTCGATATTATCAGAACGGTGCGTCTGACTGAAAAAGGCACCAAGCAGGGCGAAAGCTTCAATCAGTACACCGTCGTGGCTGATCCCCGCGCGAACAAGACCCAGATCCGCGCCGCGGTTCAGGAGTTGTTCAAGGTGAAGGTCACCAAGGTCAACACGTTGAACGTCCGCGGCAAGGCCCGCCGTCAGCGCACGGCCCAGGCGGGACGCAGCAACAACTGGAAAAAGGCCATCGTCACCCTGAAGGAAGGCGACAAGATTTCGCTGACCTGATCCAGGTGGTTCATTTATCGCAGGCGCGGAACGAACTCGTTCCGCGCCTTTCCTTTTTAACATTCGAATAATCATCCGCTCCGCTCCCCTCACTTCTCAGAATCCGCTAGGGCTAATCGACATTCAATTGAGCCAGAACAGGGAACAGGCGAGGTAGAGGAAGCCCCTGAAGTGGGAGTCGTTGCGGTCAAAGCGTGTGGCAATGCGGCGATGCAGCTTGAGTCGACCGAAGCAGCGTTCGATGCGATTGCGCTCCGCATAGAGGGTTTTGTCGTGGCGGTATTGGTGCTTGCGGTTGCACTTGGGCGGAATGACGGCCTTCATTCGTTTGGCGCGGGCGAGGAGGCGAATCGCATCGGTATCGTAGCCTTTGTCGGCGATCAACGCCTTGGCAGTCTGTCCGGGCCAGCAACGCCACAAGCGCTCTGGCAGTCGGCCTTTTCGCCTCCGGTGAGCAGCAGGCGCAGCGGTCTTCCCAGCGCATCGCAGAGCATGTGAATCTTGGTCGCCGTCTGCCACGGGATCGCCCTGTTTTCCGCTCACCCGCCCCTTTTTCCTGTGGCCGCCTGTTGATGGGCTTTGACGAGCGTCGAATCAATCATCACGTAATCATTCCGGGGGTCTTTGAGTAAACGAGTGAAGACCGCTTCCCACACGCCGTTTTTGGCCCAGCGGCTAAACCGTTTGTGGGTGCTTTCCAGTTGTCGTAACGCCCGGCAGGTCGTGCCAGTGCGCTCCGCTACGCAGAACTCCACATCACCCTGTTGAGAAAACGGTGATTGTCTTGGGCGGCGCGGCGTCCGGGATCACCCGCTTTGCCGGGGAGAATGTCGCGGATGCTCGCAAACTGCGCTTCGGTCAATTCATATCGTCGGCCATCCCACCCGCTTACCATATCCCCCATTTTCGTACAATCTTGAATGTCGATTGGCCCTAGTCCAATCAGACGCGCATTTTGAAAACCCCCTGTTTTCACCGATGGCCATGCTCGGTTGGGGAAAAACTTTTCGCTCACCATCACCACCTCGGCGGAGCGTGAATTCTTCCGCCTGAAGTGGGTGCCTTGAAGGACGGACATCAGGTTTCCCGACCGGCTGCTCGCAAAATGCGGCGGTTGCCGCTAGGTTGGGGGCGTGAGGATTAGGACCCGCAACATCTTCCTCCGGTTGCCCGTGGTGGTGCGCCGCCACTGGCAGCGTTTCCTGAAGCTTCGGCAGAAGGTTCAGTTCAGCGAAGAGGCCTTTCACCTTTTGCTCGCGGGCGCCGTTGGGGTCATCGGCGGCTTGGTCAACCTGTTCTTTTACCTCGCGGTCGAAGCTGCGAAGGAATTTTTCCTTCGTCATCCCGGCGACCCCGTTGAGGTGGCGGAAATGATGGGGGGCTGGGGACGGCTGCTGACTCCGGCGTTCGGCGGTTTGCTTGCCGGCCTCGTTTTGTATTTCGGACTCAAACTGGCCGGGCCGCAGCGTTCCAGCAACATATTGGAAGTCGTGGTCGCTGGCGATGGCCGGCTGCCGCTGCGTTCGGCGGTCGTGAAGTTTCTCTCCTCGCTGGTGACCATTGGCACGGGCGGTTCCATCGGCCGCGAAGGCGGCATCGTCCAGTTGTCGGCCACGCTGGCCTCCAAGTTGGGGCAGGCGGCCAAATGGCCGCCCTACCGGCTGCGCCTGCTGGTGGGCTGCGGTGCCGCCTCCGGAATCGCCGCCGCCTACAACGCCCCGATTGCCGGGGCCGTCTTTGCCTCGCTGATTGTGCTCGGCAATTTCTCGATGAACCTTTTTGCGCCGCTGGTGTTTTCCTCCGTGGTGGCGACGATGATCACGCGCACCTTCTTCGGCATCAAATCATGGTATGAGCCCCCGGCCTTTGAATTCACCAGCGTCCTGCAACTTCCCTGGTTTGTGCTGCTGGGCGTGGTCACGGGTTTGATGGGATCGTTGTTTCTCCGCCTGCTCAAAATGACCGAGGAACTGTTTTTGAAAATGAAGGCGCCGATATACCTGCGGCTCGCTTTGGGCGGCGTGCTGGTGGGGATCATTGCAATCGGGTTTCCGGGCGTCTGGGGCAACGGCTATGTCGTCACCAACCGCATCCTGCACAATGAATTCATGGCGGAGCCGTCACCGTGGCTTTTCCTGCTTGGCCTGCTGCTGGCAAAACTCCTGGCCACGCTGGCCACCGTGGGATCTGGTGCCGTCGGCGGGGTGTTTACCCCGACGCTGTTTCTGGGGGCGAGTCTGGGAGCGACCTTTGGGCTGGCGTTGAACCGGCTGGGACTGACCCAGGCCATGCCGGTCGCCGTCTTCGCCGTCGTGGGCATGGGGAGCATGCTGTCGGCGACGACCCGTTCGCCGCTGCTGGCGATGATCATGATTTTTGAAATGTCGCTCGACTACTCGCTGATGCCAGCCTTGATGCTGGCCTGCGTGGTTTCCATCCTGGTGGCGCAACGGTTTCATCCCGATTCCATCTACACGGAACCGCTGCGACGAAAAGGTCTGGGGATCATCCACGAAAACACCCAGCCCGGCACGGCCACGGAACGCACCGTCGGTGATCTGATGCAGGCGCCTGTTCCGCCGCTGCGCGAGAACGCCACGCTGAAGCAGATGGCCGCGCAGTTCCTGACCAGCTCCAACAATTTTCTGCCGGTCGTGGACGCGCACGGCCATTTGCTGGGAATGGTGGCGTTGCAGGACCTGAAGGAGCATCTGCAGGCCGGCGAGGAGCTCAGCGCGGTCATTGCCTGCGATGTCATGCGCCCGCCGCCGGCTTGCGTGACGCCGAACCAGCGCCTGCTGGAGGCCCTGCCGTTCGCGCTCGCCAGCGAGCAGCGGAACATTCCGGTGGTGGACGCGCTGAAAAGCAACCGGCTCATCGGCGCCCTGTCGCGGGCGGAAGTGTTGAACCTCTTCTCGGAAGCCATCGCGGCCGGCAGCAAACCGCACGTCTGAGTTCCGTCAAAGCAGCGTGAGTGCCGCGAGCACGATGGCCAGCAGCCAGATCAGCAGCACCGCGCGGACGCGGGAATGGCCCCGCCGCACCAGCCGGTGCGACAGGTGGTTGTTGTCCCCGAGATAAAACGGCTTGCCCGCGCGCCAGCGAATCAGGACCACCCAGATGAGGTCGCCCAACGGCACCGCCAGAACCAGCAAGGGACTGAGCACGGCCAGCGGGTTCGGATTTTTCGCCGTGTGAAAGTGCGGAAGAATCGCCAGCACCGCCAGCAGATAGCCGATCAGATGACTGCCGGAATCGCCGAGGAACGCGCTGGCGCGGGGAAAGTTGTGCGGCAGGAAACCAATCAGCGCGCCGGCGGTGAGAAAGGCGGTCAGTGCGACGAGGTATTGTCCGGCATGGGCCGCGAGGCAGGCGAAGCCGAGCGCCCCGATGGCTCCCAAACCCGCGCACAGCCCGTTCATATTGTCCATGAAGTTGAAGGCGTTGATGACGGTCAGAATCCACAGCACGGTCACGGCGTAGCTGAAAATCACATTCGGCACGAACAAGGTGATGCGTGCGCCGGACGCCGCCACCAGCAGGGCCACCAGGACTTGTCCGGCAAACTTCAACGAAGGTTTCAACTCATGGCGGTCATCCAGCAACCCCACCACCAGCATGCCAACGCCGCCCAGAAAAATGGCCGCGAGTTCAAAGGCCCGCCGGTGCAGTCCATGGTCGAGCCGGGCCGTGGTTTCCGGATTAAACCAGGAGACTACCCCTGTCTGATGCGCGTAAAGCAGCGCCAGGCCCGTCGCAACCGGCAGCAGCAGCGCCGTGATGACGGCCAGGCCGCCGGCGAGCGGAACGGGTTCGGCGTGGATTTTCCGATGGCCGGGATCGTCCACCAGCCCGACGCGCACGCACCATTTGCGCCAGAGGGGCAGGGCGAGAAAGGCTGTGGCCAATGCGCCGAGAAAGGCCAGCAGGTAAAAGGCGCCGGGGAATTTCATGGGAGCGCAATCCCTTTCTCCCGGGCGAGCCGCAGATAGAGCTCATGCAGTTCATCAACCATCGTCTGGGTGCCGAAGCGGCCATTCACGAACTCGCGGCCGGTGCGTCCCAGTTGTTCGCACAGTTCGCGGTTCCCGGCCAGCTGCAGCAGCCGTTCAGTCAAAGCGGTCCGGTCGCCCGCCGCGATAAGAAATCCTGTCTGCTGGTTGAGGCAGGCCTCATTCGCCCCGTCGCAATCCACCGCGACCACCGGCTTGCCGGCTGCCAGGGCGATGGGCAGGGCGCGGGGCAGACCTTCCCGCACCGACAAATGCACCAGCACATCCATGATGCCGGCGAGTCGGGGAATTTCCGCCGGCGGAACCAGGCCGGTGAACACAAAATGCTTTTCCAAGCCGAGTTCGCGGATGCGGCTTTCAAAGCGGCCGCGCCAGCTGCCGTCGCCCACGAGCAGGAATTTCATCCGGGGACAGCGGCGGATGAGTTCCGGCGCGGCATCAATGAGGTCATCGTGGCCCTTGAGCTTGAAGAGCCGGGCGATTTTGCCCACCACGAAATCCTCCGGCGCAAGTCCCAGTCGCGCGCGCAGCGCGGGATCGTTCGTGGCGGCCAGCAGCGGTGTAAGATCAAAGCCGCTGAGAATTTTGGAATGCTGGCCGGGCTGGCCGATGCCGGCGGCGAGATATTGCCGCGTCATGGCGTCCGCCACCGAGACAAAATGCGTGGTGACCTTGGCGGCGCGGCGTTCGGCGGCGCGGAACAGCCAGTTGGCCAGCGCGCCTTGAAAAGGCCCGAACGACGGCCCGTGGATGGTATGGATGATGATGGGCACGCCGGCGCGCGCGGCGGCGAGGCGGCCCAGCACGCCGGCCTTGCCGCTGTGGGTGTGAACGATGTGCGGCCGGGTCTGGGCAAGAATGCTTTCCAATCGCCGGCGGGCGGCCAGGTCCTTTATGGGATGAACCGGCCGGACCAGTTCGGGAATGAAGGTCAGAGTTCGCGGCTGGTTTTGAAAACAGGATTCCAGCGAGCCTTCCGGGCCGCGGCCCGGTCCGGAGAGCAGGCTGACTTCAAAGCCCGGCTTCCGTTGCAGGCCGAGGACCGACGCCACCGTGTTTTCCTGGGCGCCGCCGACAATCAGGCGCGTGATGATGTGGGTGACGCGCATCACTCCCGTTCAGGGTGCCGCGGTTGTTTTGAGGCTCTCGTAGCGATCTGACACCGTCTTGGCTTCGTCTGTGTCCGCGGGTGCCGTGGTGAGATACTGGTAATAATACTTGGCGGCATTGTTGGTGTCCTTCTGCTGCCAGGCAATTTCACCCAAGCCGTAATAAATCTGGTAGCTGTTCGCGCCGGCTTTTTCGAGGTCGGTATAATCCTGCCGGGCCTCGGTCAGCTGGTTGTTGCGCAGGTAGGCGATGGCGCGGTTGAGCTTGGCGGTTGGATTGTCAGGATCGATTGAAAGGGCAGTGCTGAGGGTTTCGATGGCCTTCGCATACTCGCCGAGCTGCATGTGGAGGAAGCCCTTGTTGACGAGCCCGCCGAGGTCTTCGGGCTTCATTTTCAAGGCGAGTTCAACCACGTGCAGCGCGCTGCGATAGGCGCCGTGCTCGCCGGCCACGCTAAAGGCGAGGTTGATCAGGGGGGCGTTGGTCGGGTTCCGGCTCAGTTCATCTTTGATGCGCTGTTCCGCTTCGGCGCCTCGGCCGATGGTGAAGAGCGCGTCCAATTCAACGCGCAGGACTTCATATTTTGAAAAGAGGGGCTCCGCAGAATCTTCCAGCTGCTGCCGGATGCCGGGGACCAACGCGAGGGCCTTGTCCGGCATTTTGTTGAACACGTACGTCTGGGCGAGCCAAAGCTTGGCCGGGAGATAACCGGGGGTGAGCGCCACAATCCGCTCGAACTGGATCGCCGATTGGCGGTTGAGCTGTCCCTTGCGCATCAAGACCCCAAGCAGCAAACGATAGGTCGGATCGTCGCAGGGCCCGTATTCGCTCAAGGTTTTCTGGATGGCGTTGGGATCGTCGCCGGCCACGCTTTGGAGCGGTTGGATGGTCGGGGTGACGCCGGCTTGCAGGGTGCTGTTCAAGTCCAAATTTATCTGCGCCGGCTGGTTTTGCGGGTTGAGTTTCAAGCACATCTCAAAACGCCGGGCGGCCTCGGGAAGTTTTCCGGCGATTTGCAGCTGCACGCCCCAGGTGTTGAGCACGACGGAATAATAGTCGGCCGCCATTGAGGCGGCCCGTCCGACCTCGAAGGGGATGTGCAATTTTTGATAAAACCATTCGCGGAACGTGGGCTTCCGGCCATGGGCGGGTTCGCTGATGAACGGCAGCAGCCCGTTCAAGAAGGCCTCGTTGCTGTTCCAGAACGCCTCGTTGCTGGCAATCTGTTCCTCGGTCGGCGGCGGGACTGAGACGGAATTGGTTTCAAATCTCTCAAGTTTGAACACCAGGCCTTGCGGCACGGGGTAGTAGTTTTCGAAGTACGCACCAAAACTCGGCTGGAGGTAATAGAGCGGCCGCTTCTCTGCGAGCTTTTCCAGCAGGGTGACCTGGGTTCTGCCATCGACAATTTTTTTGGTGTCAACGGCCGGCAGCTGGTCCTCCCCATAGGCCTTGCTTTTCTCATTGAAATATAAAGGGGAACTCAGATTGGGGGTCGGGATGAAAATGTGATCCTTGATCTGGCCGCTCCGGACCAGCCAGATTTTGACGAGCAGCAGCCGCAAGGGGTCATCACTCAGGACCACGGCGTTGTCGGGGAGGTTTCGAGCGGACTGTTCGGCAAAACGCGACAGGGTCGGTCCGTTGGTCATTTGAATGCGCGGCAGGTTTTTGTAGATCAGCCCGGCGGGAACGAGCAGCAGCAACAGCCAGATGAAGGCCTGTGACAGCCGATGCAGCAGGGTTTTCCACACCGGCAGCTGGCGCCGGCGTTCGTTCAACGGCCTGAACACCAGCAAAAAGTAACCTGCAAAATACCCGATGCTCAACGCGCTCAGGTAGGACAGGATCACCACGTACATGGGGCGCAAGATTATCAACGCCGGCCGATCGGGAACGATATGGATCGCCCGGGGACCGAATGCCGGATCGAATGCCGCCCACACCGAAGCGCCCAGCAGCAGCAGATGTGACAAATGAAAGACCCCCGTCGTCAGCGCAATGCCCATCGGGCTGGGGTCGCCAAAGTGCGAGGCCCATTTGATCCCGATGAGCAGCAGGGGCAGCAGCGAGGTGATGGAGAGGAGGAACAGCACGTTACCGCGGAGAACGGTCAGCTCCATCAGAAACTGCTTTTGGGTCTTCAAGTTCACCTTGAACGCCTGCCAGAACGTTCCATTGGTGTGGTCGGACAGGATGAACACCACCGGCATGAGCAGATACAACAATAGTCCGGCCGCTCCCAGCAGGATGAACCAGCGCAGAAATTGCAGCTTGAAAAAAGACAGCCCCCGGATCCAGATCAACGCTCCGAGGAAGGCCGACAGCAGGGCGATCAGCAGCCAGTTTTCCGACATGCCCAGGCCGTAGGCCAAGGCGGCCTGATACAGCCAGGCGTCGCGCTCGCTCACCCGGTATTCCAGCACGCAGCGAATGATGTAGGCGAAGATCAGCAGGTCCAGCAGCTCCTTCATCCCCGTGATGGCACCCTCCCAGAACGTGAGCTGCAAACCCAGCACGAGCACGGACAGCAAGGGCGGCAGCCACGCTTCGCGGCCCGAAAAAATGGAAAAATCGTTTTCCTCGCGCAGCCGCTGGTTGTGGGTGCGGTCATGCGGCAGCAGCACCACCGACCGTGCGAGCAGCCCCAGGGTCAGGCTCATGCAGACGGCCGAAAGCACGTTCAACGACAGGGGAATCAGGCCGGGCGGCAGCCAGCGGAAGGGATAAGTAACCGCGTAATATAGCGGCGCATCGAAATCCATTGCGGGGATCTCCTTCATCAGCATGGAGGCATGCCTGAAGTTGTTCGACGACAACCAATGGTCCAAGGTCGTCAGGTAAACAAACAGTCCCGCGGCGGCTAAAATCCAGGGAAGAAATTTGGCGACAAACCCGTTGAGGCCCGTCGAGTTTTGCTGTGTCGTCATGCGTGTTGGTCGAGGTTGTCCCAATGGTCCTAGGCTGGCAAGCAGTTACTGCCGCCGGCGCCGCAGGTCTGCCACGCACTCCACGTGCTGGGTCTGCGGGAACATGTCCAGCGGCACCACCTTCACCAGTTCAAAGACACCGTCCGCACACAGGATGTTCAAGTCCCGCGCCATCGTCGCCGGATGGCACGAGATGTAAATGACCTGCGACGGGCCGGTCTCGCGCAGTAGTTGCAGTGTCTGCGGCAGACAACCTTTGCGCGGCGGATCCAGCACGGTCGTGGTCGCCTCCGGTGAAAACCGGCTGACCAATCCCGGCAGCACCTCTTCCACCGAACCCGCGATGAATTCGCCGTTCGTCCGCTGATGCAGCCTGGCGTTTTCGTGCGCCGCCTTGATGGCCTGCCGGTCGAATTCCACCCCGACAAACGATTCCACCGCGTCGGCCAGTTCGATTCCGAAGAAGCCCACGCCGCAGTAAAGGTCGATCAGATGCTTCGCGCCGCCCGCCCGGACCATTTCGCGGACGGTCTCGACCATCTTCGGCAGCAGAAAGAAATTGTTTTGAAAGAACGAATCCCGCGGCACCACCCAGCCTTCCGGCGGAATCCGCAGCACGACCTTGATGCCGCCTTTGGGCGGTGGATTCGCCCGGACGGCTTTGATCTGTTCGCTCAAGGCGGGTTCGGCGATCTTGCACTCGTCCAGATCCTCCACCCAGCCGCAGTCCCAGCGGATGAAGCCGATGTCAATCTTTCGCGCCGGCTTGTTCCACTGGCTGCGGATCATGATGCGGTTGCGGTAGCCGTAGGGCTGCGGGCAGGGTACCACCGGCGCCACGACGGCTTGCGCGAAACCGCCCACGCGCTGAAACAAATCCGCGATCTGCTTGTGCTTCAACCGGAGCTGCTCCTCGTAGGCCAGATGCTGGTATTGGCAGCCGCCGCACGCCGCGAAGTAACGGCATTCCGGCGTCACCCGGGTGGGGCCGGATTCCACCACGCGGACCAGCTTGGCGCGGCCGAACTTCTTCTTCACCTCGATCATCTCGACTTCCACGCTCTCGCCCACGGCGACAAAAGCGACGAACACCACAAACTCGCCGAGGCGGCCCACACCCTCGCCGCCGAACGCGACGTCCTCGATCTTGATGACATGCCGCTGGCCAATGGCCGTGGGCAACGCTTCAGGAACAACATTCATGAACCGCCATCCTAGCGAAGCGCCGCCCAGGGGAGAATGAAGAAGTTTTTCAAAACCCGGCCCGACCTGCACCGCTGCCGGAACTATTTCTCCTTCTCCGGTTCCTTTTCCCCCGTCGGAATGTTCGGCGCCATGAATTCCTTGGAAGGGCTGCTGGTGAACGTGCGCCAAACCTTGCCGGTGCTGGTGTCGATCTTGAACAGGTAATTCTCCGACACGACCAGTTGAAACCGTCCGAAGGGCAGGGTCGAAGATGACGTGGCGGCCATTGTCAACATGGCCGCACAGCCAAGCGCGGCACCGAGCAGGAGACTGGCGAGGTTGGTTTTGAATTTCATAATGGTCTTGGAAGGGGATGGGTTTGCTTTGTTGCGGGCTTTTTAATTCAACCCCTGCGCCGGCGCAATGTTTTAACCGCTTCCGGTTTCGTCCCCCACCCGTTAACTTGACGGCGTGAAACTGCTTTTCATCGGCGACATCGTCGGGTCTCCGGGCCGGCGCGCGGTGCAGGAACTTCTGCCCCGGCTGCGCGAAACCCACGGGCTGAACTTCGTCATTGCCAACGGCGAAAACTCCGCCGGCGGCAACGGCATCACGCCCGCCATCGCGAGCGAGCTGTTTTCCTATGGCGTGGATGTCATCACCAGCGGCGACCATCTTTGGGACCAGAAGGAAGTCCTCGATCTCCTCGAAAACGAACCGCGCTTTCTGCGTCCGGCCAATTACCCCGCCGGCACGCCCGGACGCGGTGCGGCCATCTTTGAAATTCCCTTCCAGGTCTTCAAGTTGCCCGCGCCGGTGAAGTTCGCCGTGATGAACTTTCAGGGACGCACCTTCATGCCGCCGCTGGAGAATCCGTTCACGCTCGCGCGCGAAGAAGTCGCCCGCGTGCGTCAGCAGACGAAGCTCATCTTCGTGGACATCCACGCCGAGGCGACGTCGGAGAAGATCGCATTTGCCCGGATGCTGGACGGGCAGGTGAGCGCGGTGGTGGGCACGCACACCCATGTGCAGACGGCTGATGAGCAAATTCTTCCCGGCGGCACGGCCTATCTGACCGATGCCGGTTTCACCGGGCCGCACGACGGCGTGCTTGGTCGCGAGGCTGAACCCATCATCCGCCGTTTTCTCACCGGCATGCCGACGCGATTCGAGGTCGCCAAGCAGCGCATCCAACTTCACGGCGCGGTCATCGAGATCAATGAGGCGACGGGGCTGGCAGTGAACATTCAGCGCGTGGCGGAAAGTGTATCATGAATGTGACCGACACTTGGTCGTAGCTTGCTGAACAGGTCGGAAGCCACCTTATGAATATGCGAGCTTTTTTAAAAACTCTTCTGCGGCTTGCAGTTTGTAGGGCTTTGATTTTTGTCGCTGGGGTTTTGAGCAGTTGCAACAAAACCAACAACCCAATCGGTTCAGACTCCCCGTTGAGCGAAAACCAGATTGTTGAGCTCGGTCAGCAATCGTTTATTGCCTATCAGCAAGAGGGTTCATCAATAGCCATTCAGAAGTTGGGCCAATATCTGGACGGACTGAACCGGTTGGAGAAGTCGGAAAGCACGAACTTATTGGTTTTCAGCAAGGCAGTAATCAGCTTGGACTCCATGCTTGCCCATGCCCGGCTTGCAAAAGTTTACTCCGTCACCGGCCAAACAAACCTCGCAGGTCAGCACATTACCGAAGCCCTCGTGCGGGCCAGCAATCAGAAACTCGATAACGTCACGAACGAGGCTTCTTTGTGGGAGTTTCTGGCCCGCGTTGACAAGGCAGGGAAGCAGTGATCTGGCCGTTTGATTGTCTTGAATCCTCTGTTTTCACAACCTCCAAGTAACTTGACAGTTACTTGGGATGGCCTAGTGTCATCCCGGCATGAAGCCGAGGTCGCCCAAAGACCGGAAAACCGCCGGACGCAATCCGCAGCAGAGCCAGCAGCGCATCCTGGATGCCGCGCTGGCCGAGTTCGCGGCCAAGGGTTTTGCCGGCGCCCGCGTGGATGCCATCGCCCGCGCGGCCCGCATCAACAAGCGGATGCTTTATCACTACTTCGGCGACAAGGAAGGACTATTCCGTGAAGTGTTGCGGCGCAAGATTGCCGAGCGTTCGGCGTCGTTGGCGTCCGCACCCGAGGACGTCCGTGAACTGCTGCCGCATTGGTTTCAGCTCGCCTGCCGTGACCGTGACTGGATTCGCCTGCTGGAGTGGGAGGCGTTGCAGTGGGGCGACCGCAAGGTGATCGACGAGGACCGGCGGCGGGAAAGCATCGGCCGGGCGGTGGAGCGGACGCGGCGACAGCAGTCGCAGGGAATGTTCCCGGCGGAATTCGATTCCGGCCAGCTTCTGCTCGCCATCATGTCGCTGACGGCCTATCCGGTGGCGTTTCCACAGCTGGCGCGGCTGGTCACGGGCTTCGCGGTGTCGGACCCCGAATTTCAACGGCGGCGTGAAACCTTCCTCGCGCAGTTCGCGTCGTTGTTCAGCCGGCAACAATTCAAATGAAAACTGTCCTTTCAATCAGTCGGAATGAAGTCGCGGTCTTCAGCCTCGTGACGCTGGCGTTGCTCGCCGGCTGCTCGAAGGAAACCGCCCCCGGTAAAACGGTCCGTCCTCCCGTGCCAGTGCTTGCGGCCAAAGCCGAGGTGCGAACCCTGCCGGTGGAACTGCGCGCGGTCGGCAATGTCCAGGCCTACGCGGCGGTCGGCATCCGCTCCCAGATCACCGGCCCGATCGTGGCGGTGCATTTCGAGGAAGGGCAGGAGGTGAAAGCCGGCGACCGTCTGTTCACCATTGACCCGCGTCCGTCGGAGGCGGCGTTGAACCAGGCGCGCGCGAACGTGAAACGCGACGAGGCCTTGCTGCTCAGCGCGCGGCTCGAATTTCAGCGCACCAGCAATCTCTTCCAGATCAGGATCGCGTCGCAGCAGGACTATGACACCGCCGAGGCGTCCTTCCGTTCAGCGGAGGCGGCGTTGCTCGCGACGTCGGCGGCGGTTTCCAACGCGCAGGTCAGCCTGGGCTACACCGAGATTCGTTCGCCCATCACCGGCCGCACCGGCGACCTGAAGGTGAAGGCCGGCAACGTGGTCAAGGCTCCCGACGACGTGCTGGTGAACATCACGCAGATTCATCCCATCTACGCGGCGTTTTCCGTGCCGGAGCAAAACCTCGCCGCCGTCCGTTCGCGCATGCGCAGCGAGACCTTGCCAGTTGCGGCGGCCGTCGCTGGTTCCGAAATGCTGTCGCAAGGCAGGCTGACCTTCATCAACAACATGGTCGACACGGACACGGGCACGGTGCTGCTCAAGGCCACGTTCGACAACGAGGACAACGCGCTCTGGCCCGGCCAGTTCGTGCAGGTCTCGCTCGCGTTGAGCAATCTTGTCGATGCCGTCGTGGTTCCTTCACAGGCGGTTCAAACCGGCCAGCACGGTGATTATGTCTTCATCGCCAAGTCTGACGACACCGTCGAAATGCGGCCGGTGGTGTCGTCGGTTTCGCGTGACGGCATCACGGTGATCACGCGGGGAATTCAGGCGGGGGAAACCGTCGTCACGGACGGACAGCTGCGGCTGGTGCCCGGCGCGAAGGTGTCGGTGAAACCTTCTGATCTGTTCACCACCACCAACGCGGCCCTTCCGGCGAAATGAAAACGCCCCGCGCATGAACCTCCCCGAGCTTTTCATCCGCCGTCCGGTCATGACCACGCTGGTCATGACCGCGATCCTGCTGTTCGGCGCGATTGCCTACCGGTCGCTGCCGGTGAGCGATCTGCCGAGCGTGGATTTCCCGACCATCTCGGTGTCCGCAAATCTGCCGGGCGCGAGCGCCGACACCATGGCGGCCTCGGTGGCGACGCCGCTGGAGAAGCAGTTCTCGACCATCGCCGGCGTGGATTCCATGTCGTCGGTCAGCGCGCAGGGCGTGTCGCAGATCACGATTCAATTTTCACTGAGCCGGAACATTGACGCCGCCGGCCAGGACGTGCAGGCCGCCATCGCGCGCGCGGCGCGGCAGCTGCCGCCGAACATGCCGACGCCGCCTAGCTACAACAAGGTCAACCCCGCCGACCAGCCGGTCATGTTCATGGCCATGTCCTCGCCGACCCTGCCGCTTTCCGCGGTGGACGAATACGCCCAGACCCTCGTTGCGCAGCGCATCTCGATGATCAACGGCGTTGCGCAGGTCGGCGTGATGGGCTCTCAGCAATATGCCGTGCGCGTCCAGCTCGATCCCGCCAAGCTCGCGGCCTACGGCATCGGCATCGACGACGTCCACAACGCCGTGGATGCCGGGAACGTGAACCTGCCGACGGGCACTTTGTATGGCCGTCAGCAGGCGTTCACCGTGATGGCGAGCGGCCAGCTGCGCAAGGCCGCCGATTACCGCCCGCTGATCGTCGCCTATCGCAATGGCCAGCCGGTGCGTTTGCAGGAGATCGGCCAGGTCACCGACAGCGTGCAGAACGACAAGATTGCGAGCTGGTTCAACAACACCCGCGCCATCGTGCTCACCGTGCAACGCCAGCCCGGCGCCAACACCGTCGAGGTCGTGGACGCCATCAACGAGCTGCTGCCCAAGCTCCGCCTGCAGATTCCCGCGTCGGTCAACATCGAGACGGTCTATGACCGTTCGCTCTCCATCCGGCATTCCGTTGAGGACGTGCAGTTCACGCTGCTGCTGACCATCTGTCTCGTCGTGATGGTGATCTTCATTTTCCTGCGCAACCTCTCCGCCACGGTCATTCCCAGTCTCGCGCTCCCGATGTCCATCGTCGGCACCTTCGCGGCGATGTATCTCTTCGATTACAGCCTGGACAATCTCTCGCTCATGGCGCTGACGCTGTCCGTGGGCTTCGTTGTCGATGACGCCATCGTGATGCTGGAAAACATCGTGCGGCACATTGAGAACGGCGAACCGCCCATGCAGGCGGCGTTGAAAGGCTCGCGCGAAATCGGCTTCACGATCATTTCCATGACGCTCTCGCTCGCGGCGGTGTTCATCCCCGTGCTGTTCATGAGCGGCATTCTCGGACGCCTCCTGCACGAATTCGCCGTGACCATCGGCATCGCCATCCTGGTCTCAGGCTTTGTTTCATTGACGCTGACGCCGATGCTGTGCAGCCGGTTCGTGCATTCGACGCATGACCGTCCGCACAACCGTCTCTTCTGGGCGTTTGAAAAATTCTTCGAGCGGATGCACAACGCCTACGATCGCACCTTGCAGGTGGTCATGCGGCACGACCGCATCACGGTGGCGATCTCGCTGTTCGTGCTGGTGGCGACGGTGTGGCTGTTCATGAAGATTCCCAAGGGCTTTTTCCCGAACCAGGACACCGACCAGGCCTTTGCCTCGACCGAGGCGGCGCAGGGAATTTCCTTCGAGGCCATGCGCGAACATCAGCTGGCGCTGGCGAAAATCATCGGCGAAGACACGAACGTCGCCGCCTTTGTCTGCTCCATCGGCGCGAGCGGTCCGACGGCGACGCCGAATGCCGGACGCATCTTCATGCGCCTCAAGCCGCGTGCGGAGCGCGATTTGTCCGCGGACGAAGTCATCGACAGTTTGCGCGGCAAGCTCGGCGAAGTTCCGGGCATCAAGGCGTTCCTGCAAAATCCGCCGCTCATCCGCATGGGCGGCATGCTGACCAAGGCGCTTTACCAGTTCAGTCTCCAGGACACGGACACCAAGGAGCTTTATGAGTGGACGCCGAAGCTGACGCAGAAGATGGCGGAGCTGAAAATTCTCACCGACGTCTCCAGCGACCTGCTCATCGCGAATCCGCAAGTCACGGTGGAGATCGACCGCGACAAGGCGTCGGCGCTCGGCGTCACCGCAGAGCAGATCGAGAACTCGCTCTACAACGCCTACGGCCAGCGCCAGGTCTCAACCATCTACACCGACGTGAACGAATACTGGGTGGTGATGGAAGTGCTCCCGGAGTTCCAGCGCGATCCGGCGGCGCTGTCGCAGCTCTACATCCGTTCCTCCGGCGGTAAGCTGGTCCCGCTCGACACCGTGGCGAAAGTCCGCCGCACCATCGGGCCCATGACCATCTCGCACGTTGGCCAGCTTCCGGCGGTGACGATCTCCTTCAATCTCGCGCCCGGCGTTTCGCTCGGCACGGCCGTGGAGGAAATCCAGCGGCTTCAGGCGGAGCTTCACATGCCCGCGACCATCACCGGCAGCTTCCAGGGCGCCGCCCAGGTGTTTCAGTCGTCGCAAAAAGGCCTCGGCATGCTGCTCCTCATGTCGATTCTCGTCATCTACATCATCCTGGGAATTCTCTACGAGAGCTTCATTCACCCGGTCACGATTCTGTCCGGCCTGCCTTCGGCGGGTTTTGGTGCGCTGCTGACGCTGATGCTGTTCGGCATCGACCTCAACATCTACGCGTTCGTCGGACTGATCATGCTCGTCGGCATTGTGAAGAAGAACGCCATCATGATGATTGACGTCGCGCTGGAATTGGAACGCGAAGGCAAGTCGCCCGGTGAAGCCATCTATCGCGGCTGTCTGCTGCGGTTCCGTCCCATCATGATGACCACGATGGCGGCGCTGATGGGCACGCTGCCGATTGCGCTCGGCTTCGGGGCGGGCGCGGAAGCACGACGTCCCCTCGGTCTCGCCGTGGTCGGCGGTCTGATGGTGTCGCAGTTGTTGACGCTCTACATCACGCCGGTGATCTACCTCTACATGGAATCCTTCCAGCAATGGGCGCGGCGCAAACTGCGCATGCGTTCCGTCGCCCCGGCTCCCGCGAAAGCCGGCTAAGGCGCATCGACGCTCTTGTTCCTTTCTCCCTCTCTTCCACGAAGTGGAGGAGAGGGCCGGGGGGAGGAGGCACTCCTGTTTTCCAGATCAAATCCCCTCACCCCAGCCCTCTCCCCGCACGGGCGGGGAGAGGGAGTCAGATGAATGTCGCAGTGGCGCGTGGCCGTCTGCGCCTCCCCGAAACTGGATTGCCACGCTTTGCCGCCACGATTAGCCTGCGGCGAAATCATGGTGGCCGCCATTTTAGACCTGTTGAACCCGCATCTGCTCCTCGGCAGTCCGCTGCTGTTCCTGCTCGCCGTCTTCCAGTTGTGGATGCTCATTCACGCCATCCGACAGCGCGAGTGGCTCTGGGTGTTTTTCCTCCTGATCGGCTGGGGCATCTCCGCGTTCTTCTACTACATGAGCGTGTATCGCGCGTCGGGTTCCTCCTCCACGCGCGGCTTCGAACTGCCCGGCGCGCAAAATCGCCGCCGCATCAAGGAGCTCCAGGCGCAGATTCATCACCTCGACAAGGCGCATCATCATTCGCAGCTCGGCGACGTCTATTTCCAGCAGGGCAAACTCGACCTGGCCGACGCCAGCTACCGCGCCGCACTGGAACGCGATCCCGCCGACATCGACACGCGCGCGCATTACGGCCAATGCCTGCTGCGACAAAACAAACCCGCCGAAGCCCGGCCTTGGTTGGAAGGCGTGGTGAAGGAAAACCTCAACCACGACTACGGCTTTTCCCAGATGGCCCTGGCGGAAACGTTGGCCGCCCTCGGCGACATCGCCGGCGCAATTGCCTGGTGGAAGAATGTCACCGCGCATCATTCCTATGCGCGCGCGAAGGTCCAGCTTGCGGAACTTTACCTCGCCGCCGGCCAGCCCGAACTCGCGCGGCCGGAACTTCAGGAAGTCATTTCCGACGATGCCCACAGTCCGGTCTTTCAGCGCAAACGCGACCGGGTCTGGGTGCAGCGCGCGAAGAGTTTGCTGAAGCGGCTTTGAGGTTTTTCAACCGCACCGCGCCGCCGCGCCGGTGGGTTCGGCCAGCACCGGTTCCAGCGGCAAGGCCCGGTCGTGGTCGAGGAATTCCCGGCACACGCGGAAAAAATCATCCTTCGTCTCCACGCGCCGGATTTGAAACAGGAACGGTTCGGAAGGTTCCACGCCCAGCCCGATGAAGTTCAGGTATTTTTTCATCTTCTCCACCTGCGACGATTCGCGCACGCCCGGCGAACATACGGCGTGATACAGCTTCGTGACGTATTCCAGCACGTCCCGGCCGGTGGGCACGAACAGTCTTTCGCCGCGGCGATGCTGGCGGATTTGCCTGAAGAGCCACGGATTGCGGATCGCCCCGCGCCCGATCATCAATCCCCGCGCGCCGGTCTGCTGCAATACCGCCGCCGCTGACTTGGGCGAATGAATGTTGCCGTTCGCGAGCACCGGGCAGGGGACCGACCCCACGGCGCGGGCGATGAAATCGTAATGCACCTCGCTGCGATACATCTCGAACACCGTCCGGCCGTGAACGGTCAGCAGGTCGAGCGAATGTTTGGCGAAGATGGGCAGCAGTTCGTCGAACACGCGCGGCGAATCAAACCCGATCCGCGTCTTCACCGTGAACGGCGTCTTCACCGCGTCGCGCAACGCCCCGAGGATGGCATCCACCCGCTGCGGTTCGCGCAGCAGTCCGCCGCCGGCGCACTTCTTGTAAACCACCGGCGCGGGACAGCCGAGGTTCAGGTCCACCGCCGCGATGGGATAATGCTGCAGTGCGCGCGCGGTCCGCACCAGCGCCGGGATGTCGTTGCCGATGATCTGCGCGATGATGGGACGGCCCGTGGGGTTTTCCGTGATGGACCGCAGGATGTATTTCTCCGGCGACGAGGTGCCGTGCACGCGGAAGTATTCCGTGTAGTAAAGGTCCGCGCCGCCGTATTCCGCCATCAGCCGCAGGAAGGGCAGGTCGGTGACGTCCTGCATCGGAGCTAGCGCCAGCACCGGTTCGGCGCGGCGCAGCAGGGGCGTCAGTTGTTCGGGTGAATTCACCGCCCGCACTTTAGCCGAGTTGGAGCGGGCTGGACGAGAAGTTTTGCCGCCCTGCCTCGTAGTTCCTCACGCCAAGGTCGCTAAGGACGCCAAGAAAGAATTTTCAAAAATCTTCGCGCCCTTTGCGTCCTTGGCGTGAGGAAAAATTTGGTTGAAGCCACCTCAATCCCGTTCCACCGCATCCGGCAGTTCATTGCGGTCATTCGGCCGCCGGGGAAAATGCCGGGCGAGCAGTTCGCCTGCCTTGCTCACACCATGGACGAGGCCGTCCGTGAAATCTCCCCGCTTGAAATAGCCCGTCATCTTCGCCGCCAGCTCCGTCCAGAACGATTCCCCGCAGAGCCGATGCACGCCCTGTCGCCGATGACCGCGAAGGTCTGCGACAACGGCGCGACGTAGATCAGCACGCCGTTGCGTTCCCGTGTCCGGTGCATCTCCAGCCGTGCAAACTCCGCCTGCGCCGCCGTCACCGCGTCCGACACGTTTTTGCGCGAGACGAACACCCGGATTTCGCCGGACGTCTGCAATTCCGCCGCGCGGATGGCCGCCACGATACTGTCGTGCTGAAGCTGGTTAAGGAAATCGTTGGCGTTCATATCACCAGCTCCCTCCCGCGCCGCCGCCGCCGAAACTGCCACCGCCGCCGGAGAATCCCCCGCCGCCGCCGCCGCTGCTCCAGCCACCGCCGCCGCCCCAGCTGGAATAACCGCCGCTGCGATACTCCCAACCGCCCCGCCGGCCGCGCGAAAACCGCGCGGCAATGATGAACAGGAGGATGCCGAAAAACAGGAAGAAGAAGAGGATGCTTCCCACCCCGTTGTCCTGCTGCCCCGCCGTCCGCCCCGTCCCCACGTATTCGCCGCGCGTCGCCGCGAGGATGGCGTTCACCCCCGCCGACAGGCCGCCCGCGAAATCCCCGTTCTTGAAGCGCGGCGTAATCTCATTCGCGATGATCTGGCGGCAACGCGCATCCGGCAACGCGCCTTCCAGCCCATAGCCCACCTGCAAATACAGCTTCCGGTCGTCCTTGAACACGAACAGCACCGCGCCGTTGTCCTTCGCCTTCTGCCCCACCTTCCACGCCTGCGCCACCCGCACCGTGTAATCCTCGATCGAGGAATCCGACTGCATCTTGGGAAAGACCGCCACCACGATCTGGCTCGACGACGTCCGCTCGAACTCTTCGAGCTGGCGGTCGAGGCTTTCCGCCGTCGCGGCGGGGACGGACCCGGTGTAGTCATTGAACCACCGGGCGGGCGCGGGCGGGATGACCTCCGCGGCGAAGGCCGCCAGGCAAATCCACCACGCGAACAATACACTCAGGCGACGCACGGCTTAGCGGTTCGTCGCCGCCGGCTGGCCGAAGTTGAAGTTCACCTTGGGCGGAACTTCCGCGCCGGCTGTGGCCGCGAAGTAGGGCTTGTCCTTGAAGCCAAAGAACGCCGCGTAGAACACCGCCGGGAACGACTTGATCGCCGTGTTGTAGCCCTGCACCGCCTCGTTGAAACGGCCGCGCTCCACGCTGATGCGGTTCTCCGTGCCTTCAAGCTGCGCCTGCAAATCACGGAACGCCTCCGTCGCGCGCAGCGCGGGATAATTCTCCGACACCACCAGCAGCCGGGACAGCGCCGAGCTGAGCGCGCCCTGCGCCTTCTCGAACTCCGCCAGCTTCGCGGCATCCGTCGGCGCGGCGTTCGGGTCCAGCTTGAGCTGGCCGACCGAGGCGCGGGCGGCGGTGATTTCCGTGAGCGTGGACTTCTCGAAGTTCGCCGCGCCGGAGACGGTGGCGACGAGGTTGGGGACGAGGTCCGCGCGCCGTTGATAGACATTCTGCACCTGCGCCCACTGCGCATCCGTGCCCTGCGAGAGGCGGACGAGGCGGTTGTAGCTGCCGCCCGCGAGGGCGACCAGCAGCAGACCGAGCAGCACCAGCACACCGACGACGATGAGGATCTTTTTCATAATTTAATTCCGTGGCGACACCGTAAGGAAAGCGCGCCGCCCCGGCAATTACAATGCCGCCGGGGTTTTATACGGCAAAACGCGTCATGCCGCTCGGATGATTCTGCGGAGGCCGCCGAAATGTTCGCCTGCTTGCCTTGGGGGGAGGGCTTCTTCATAGTTGCGGCATGTCCATCCCGGTCTGGTTTCGCGCCGTGGTTTCCCGCTGTTGGTGGGCGGGGGGCGTTGTCGCGGGCGGGCTGATGTGCGCGGCGCGCCTGGTGGCCGCGCCGGCGGATTATCTCGTCGATGTGCTGGACACGAAGGACAATCTCCCGAGCAGCACGGTGACGGCGATCACGCAGACGCCGGAGGGGTATCTGTGGATTGGGACGTACAACGGATTGACGCGGTTTGACGGGGTGCGGTTTGTGACGTTTGACCCGAGCAACACGCCGGAGCTGGAACATTCACGGGTGCAGGGGCTGTTCCTCGATGTCGGCGGCACGCTGTGGATCAACACGTATCGGGGCGGGTTGACGTCGTTCCGCGACGGGGTGTTCCGGCGGGAGCGGCCGGGGCAGGCGGGTTTTGATTTGCACACGACGCTGGCGTGGTCGGGATCGAACAAGGTCGTGTTTGCGGAGCAGTTCGGGGAGGTGCTGGTGCGGACGCAGACGGGGACGAATGTTTCGTGGACGGTGTATCCGCCGCCGGCGGGGGCGCGGCCGTTTTATCAATGCGCGGCGCCGGACGGGACGCTGTGGTATGTGCGGCGGGAGGGGACGTTGATGCGGTTTGCGGGGAATCAGTTCCAGGAGCTGCCGCCGGAGGCCGGGGTGGGGACGAACCGGGCGCATGTGGTGGCGATGGATGCGCAGGGCCGGGCGTGGGTGGGGGCGGACAATTTTCTTGGCCGCTGGGACGGGCGGGTGTTTGAGCCGCAGCTGCCGGCGGACACGGGGCCGGCGTTCAATCCAACGCGGGTGGTGCCGACGCGAAGCGGGGCGGTGTGGGTGCTGGCAAACGACCGGCTGCGGAAATGGAGCGACGGCCAATGGACCGCCGAGGTGAAGGCGTGGCAGGGCCTGCTGAGCTGGGCGGGCGGCCGCGTGACCGGCGTGCATGAGGATGCGAATGGCGGGGTGTGGTTCAATCATTATGGCAACGGCGTGTTTCACATCACGCCCGAGGGGGAGTTCCAGCGGCTGACGACGCAGGACGGTCTGCCCGGCGACCGCGTGGGGGCGTGGTTCCAGAGCAGCGACGGCGGGGTGTGGCTGGGCGTGGACCGCGGCGGCCTGGCGCGGCTGCGCGAGCGCCGGTTCCAGCTCATCGACACGGCGCAGGGTTTGACGGTGCGGACGGTGTTGAGCGTGTGCGAGGACGGCTCGGGAGATTTGTGGATCGGCACGGGCGGCGGCGGGCTGTATCGCTGGAGCGACGAAAAGCTGTCGAGCTATGCGCTGGGGCCGAGCGTGGCGGCGAACTTTGTCTTCTCCATTTATCCGCAGCCCGGCGGCGGCGTCTGGCTTAGCGCGACGGAGACGGAAAACCTGTTCCGGCTGCGCGGCAACCGGCTGGAACGCGCGCCCTGGGATCCGCGCGGGGTGAAATCCATTTTGGTGGACCAGACCGGGCGCGTCTGGCTGGGGACGAAGTCCGGGCTGGCCTGGTGGTCGGAGCAGGGGCGGCGGATTTTCGGCGCGAACGACGGCCTGAGCCCGCTGGACGGGGCGGGGGATTCGCCGGTGCGGGCGTTGACGCAGTCGCCGGAGGGCGTGGTCTGGTGCGGCTCGGATGACGGTGCGTTGTACCGCTGCGAGACCGAACGGCTGCAGGCGTATCGTCCGCGTGACGCGGTGGGGGACAAGCCCATCTGGTCGCTGCTGGCGGACCGGGAGGGGGCGATCTGGGCGGGCACGTTCCGGGGTGGCCTGCTGCGATTTCAGAAAGGCGAGTTCAAGCGCATCACCGCCGCGCAGGGGCTGCCGGAGGACACCATCGTGCAAATC
>JAXMHO010000006.1:0-170721 GCA_046346715.1 Verrucomicrobiota bacterium | reverse complement strand
GCGTCACCGTCGTCAGCGGCGGCGCGCGCGGCATCGACACCGCGGCGCATCAGGGCGTGCTCGCGGCGAAAGGCCGGACCATCGCCGTGCTGGGCACCGGCATCAACCTCGTCTTTCCGCCCGAGAACCGGGAGCTGTATGAGCGCATCGCCGCGAGCGGCGCGATCATGACGCAGTTTCCGTTCAACCGCCCCGCGGACAAGCAGAGCTTCCCCATCCGCAACCGCATCGTCGCCGGCATGACCCTCGGCACGGTGGTGGTCGAGGCGAACCTCACCAGCGGCGCGCTCATCACGGCGAACATGGCCGTGGAGGCCGGCCGGCAGATTTTCGCCGTCCCGGGCCGCATCGATTCTCCCCGCAGCAAAGGCTGTCATGAGTTGATCAAGAAGGGCGCAAAGCTCTGCGAAGGCGCGGAGGACATTCTCAGCGAGTTTGAATACCTCTTTCCGTCCAGCAACCGGCCCCCGGGCGCGAGCGAAACCGGCGTGCTGCCGGCCATCGAGCTTTCAGCCAATGAACAGAAGGCCTACGACGCCCTCGACCATGAGGAGCGTACGATCGATGAGGTCATCCGCCGCAGCGGCCTGCCGAGTTCCGCCGTCAGCGTGGCGCTGCTTGGTCTGGAGATGAAACGGCTGGTGAAGCAGCTGCCGGGAAAGATGTTTTTGAAAAATCAGTGATGGGCAGTCCGCGGCCGGCGGGCTTTTCTCCGCGCAGAGCTTTGCCGGTCTCGTTGGCCAGCCGCAGATACCAGTCACTCGGCAGGTTTTCTCCGTCCATATCCAGCGGCACAAAGCTCCCTTGTGCCGGCAGCGAACTACGAGAAGGCGCGAGCTTGAACATCGCCGTGCCTTCATCCATCTCGTCGAACATTGCGCCGTAAATCATCGTGCAGCCGGCGTTCACCGCATTCACCGCCTGACGCCAGTAAAAGCGTCCGCCCCGCCGGGGAATCTGGTTCAACGGCCCGCCGTTCAGGTTGTGCCACGAGAAGCCGGGAAAGAGCACCGGCAGATATTCGCAGCCCGCGCTTTTCGCCGCGACCAGGTCGGGAGCGGTCACCTCGGCACAAAACCGGTCCGCGCCGGCTTCGTCGGCATAACGACCGACCGACCACGGGCTGATGACGTCGAAGGCGCGAAACGCTCCGGCCCAGGCCGCGTTGGTCTGAGCATCGCGGCGAAGTGTCCGCCAATACGCCGGCACGCCGCCCACGACGATGCATCCGGCGTCTTTGAAGAAGCGGATGACTTGCAGGGCCTGCTCGGGCGTGTCCGGACGTCCGGCAAAGCCGAAGCCCCACACCGCCACCACGGGCTTGCCGTGATGATGCAGGTAGCGCGGGCTTTCGGTAATCCGCAAGCTGCCGGTGAGAAACCTCCAGTCGTTGGTCAAGGTGCGGACGAGTGAATTCGTAGGCTGGCCGGAGATGTCATACATGATCGCAAAGATGCGTCCATGCGCCTCGGCGCCGGCGCGAACATGGGCGGTGACCTGATTGCGCCAGGCGAAGAACTTGCGGTCGCCGAGTTCGCTGGTGAAGCGTTGCAGAAAAACCCCGTCGAGCTCGTGCTCCTGCATCCACTGGAAATGCCGGTCAACGGTCTTGGCCTGGGCGGCGGAATATACCTTCGCGGGCCGGCCATCCGGCAGCGTCATGTCAGTGGCGAACAGCTCCTCGGGTGCCAGTTCAGAAACATCCGGCCAGCAATCGATGGTGACGTTGGTGGCGGCAGGTGTTTGCGACCGGAACCAATGCACCCAGCGATTGGGCGGTGAGCCGTCGCCGGGACAGGCAAACCAGCCTTGATAACCCAGCAGCAGCTTTTGATGCAGCATGGTGGCATCGACCGCGCGCGCCGGACCGGGAAGATTTGTGGATGCGAAGCCAGGCAATACCAGCAACGCTGCCATCAGTTGGAGACACCGGCGCACCTTTGAAGCAAAGTGGCCGGTGTTCATCGCAGTTCAACTGGCTACCCGGGCGGCCTTGAGGGCGGCGGCGTAAACCTGGCGCACCGGCACCTTCTTCTGGGTGGCGACCTTGCGGCAGGATTCAAACTCCGGCGCGGCCTGGATCACCTTGCCGCCGAGTTTGCCTAGCTTGAGCGTGACTTTTCCAAAAGGTGTTTTGACCTCGGTGAAATCGCGCTTCAGTTTGCGGCGTTCGACAATCTGCCGGCGCACCCCGAAGGCGCTGGTTTCGCGCAGCATCAGCTCGGTGAACTTGTCCGCGTCGGCTTCCGCGCACAACGTGGTGAGCAAAACCGCCGGGCGATTCTTCTTCATCTGAATCGGCGTGTGAAAGACATCCAAGGCGCCCGCAGCCAGGGCGGTTTCGACGAAGTGGCCGAGGATTTCCGAATTGATGTCGTCGATGTTGGTTTCGAGCACGGCCACCCGGTCGGTTTCCCAGTCGAGTTCCGTCGGACGTGCCGACTTTTCCTTGCGGCCCTTGGTGGAATTGCCAAGGACAGCACGCAGGACATTCGGCCGCGTTTGATTGTCGCGGGTGCCGAGACCGAAGCCGATCTTTTCCGCGACCAGGCCGGTCATGGGGCCGAAGCTCTCGGCAAATTCCGCCAGCAACGCAGCGCCGGTCGGCGTGATCAGTTCGTGCGGTTCTTCACACTGGGTTACGCCCACGCCGCGCGCGCCGAGGATGGCCAGCGTGGCCGGGGCGGGAATGGGAAAACGGCCGTGTTCGCAATCCACCCAGCCGACGCCCTCGATGACATGTGACGCCAGCACGCGCGGTTTGCCGAGCTGCTCCAGGGCAACGCAAGCACCAACGATGTCCACGATGGAATCCACCGCGCCAACCTCGTGAAAGTGAACCTTCGCCGCCGGCATGCCGTGGATGCGTCCTTCCGCCTCGGCGATGCGCTGGAACACGGCGACGGATTTTTCCTTCACCCAGCGGGACAGCTTGCTTTGGGTGATGAGCTTCTTGATCTGGGCCAGATTGCGGCTGTCGTCGTGGTGAAGATGCTCGGTCTCGTAATCCACGTAGTCCACCCGCTCGGGGTCGTGGTCGATTTCAAGGTCGGGGGTGGGCGGCTCCGGCGGCTCCGGATGGTGATGGTGGTGCCCATGATCATGGCCGTGTCCATGATGATGGTGATGGTCATGGCCGTGTTCGTGGCTGAGATGCACGTCGAACTTCACGCCCTCGATGGAGGCCTTTTGCTGGCGGGCGATGTGGATGTGGTAGCCGTCGAGCTTGAGCTTGGACAACTCCTTGGTGAGCTTTCCCTCGTCCACGCCGAGGTCGAGGAGCGCGCCGATGAACATGTCGCCGCTGATGCCGCTGAAGATGTCGAGATAGAGTGTTTTCATGAATGAGCTGCCGAAAGATGAGGACTGAAATTATTTTTGCGCCAGGGCGTTGATCTGGCTCGCGGCGTAACCCGCGCCGAAGCCGTTGTCAATGTTCACCACCGTCACGCCGCTGCCGCAGCTGTTCAGCATGCCCAGCAGGGCCGCCACACCGCCGAAGCTCGCGCCGTAACCGATGCTGGTCGGCACGGCGATGACCGGCTTGGCCACCAGGCCCGCCACCACGCTGGGCAGGGCGCCTTCCATGCCGGCCACCACCACCAGCACGTTCGCGCGCTGGATGGTTTCCAGCCGTGACAAAATCCGATGCAGCCCCGCTACGCCCACGTCGCTGATCCGTTCCACGTGGTTGCCCATGACCTCCGCCGTCACCGCGGCCTCCTCGGCGACCGGCAGATCGCTGGTGCCGGCGCAGATGACCGCGATGGTTCCCGTGCGCTTCGGCAGGGGTTTCTTTTGTATCGTCAGGCAGCGGGCCTGCTCGTGGTAAGCGGCAAATTTGAATTTCTTTTTCACCACGCGGGCCTGCTCCGCCGAAACGCGGGTGACCAGGACGCGCTGTTCGCGCTCGACGAGCTTGGTGGCGATGCCAAGAACCTGCGGGGCCGTCTTGCCCGCGCCGAAAATCACCTCGGGAAATCCGGTGCGCAACGCCCGATGCGTGTCCACCTGCGCGAAGCCAAGGTCCGCGATGGGCGCCGCCTGAAACGCCTGCACCACGACCTCGCGGCTGACACCGCCGGCGCGGAACTTCTCAAGTAGTTTGGTGGCTTCGATAATGGTCACGCGCAAAGAATACGCGCCCGGCTGATGGGGTCACGCAAAAGTTGTGGGATTGAATCAAAATCAGCGGCGAAACTCCTGCACGCTCTGGACGAAGTCGTCTGGAATGCCGAAGTCGAAGCGCCGGGCCGAGGTCATTTCGAGGGCAAGGTAGCCTTCGCGCTGCCGCTGGATTTCCTGGGCGCGCGTGAGTTGGAATTCGCCGTTGTCCCGGACGTTGTCGCGGATCATTTCGCCCAGCACCTCGTAAATGCTCGGCGCGAGCAGATGCATGCCAAACCAGCCGAGCCAGGTTTCCGCGGGGAGCTCGTTGACGTGGAGCTTTTCGCGCGCGACGGCAACGGCGGGTTTCTCAATGATCAGCGAGACATCAATGAGCCGGGAGTTTTCCGCGCGACGTTTGCCGGCAATCGTGCCGTAGCCCTTCAACTGGTCGGAGGTGATGCGGTTGACGGCGGAAACGCTTTTGCCGCTGGAGACCTTGGCCATGTCCGCGAGTTCCTGGTAAGGAGAAATGACGGCAGACCGCGTCGTGTTTTTCTCCCTCTCCTCCATTCTCGATGGAAGAGAGGGTCGGGGTGAGGAGGCGCCCGTCTCCTCAAGTCCCCTCACCCCAACCCTCTCCCCGCTTGGGCGGGGCGAGGGAGTGGAATCAGCGCGGGTGCCACGAAACAGATGATCGCCCAAGCCCAACAGCACCATTTCACCGGCGGCAAATGCTTTCGTCTGATAGACCGCGTGGCCGTAGCCTTCCTGTTCATGCTGCACGGCGAACCGCACGCGCTCGGAGAACTTCCGCATCTGCTCCGCCTCACGCAGCAGGGCGGGATACTTTTCCAGCCGCTTGAGATAGCCAGCGTCCGGGCCGCGCAGATAATCGCGCACCTTCGCGTCCTCGCCGGGCTGGACAATGATGCAGATCTCCTCGATGCCCGCGGCGGCGAGTTCGAGCAGGTGATAATGAAACAGCGCCCGCGCGATGCCGTCCGGCCCGACGACAGGAAACAACTCCTTCTTCACCGCGTGCGACGCGGGAAAATGCCGGGTGCCAAGACCGGCGATGGGGATGACTGCTTTGCGTACTTTCATAGGAAACATCCAACGTTCAACATTGAACAAATAATTTGGGGGCTTCTGCCCGACCGATAATGCATGCGATTCCTAAGTTGGACGTTCAGAGTCGGGTATTGCTTAACTTTCACCGTTTTCCCTACACCTCAAACCGCTGCCAGCCTTTCGCGCCAAACGCATAGCGCCGCGCGCCGAATTCCATCGCGCCGGGCGAGGTTCCCTCGAAGATATCCGGCATCACGCCAACACGACGTGAGTATTCGTTGGCGATTTCCGGGATGTGCCTCTTGAGCGCCTCCACCTTGCCGAACACCGCCACGGTGCCGCCGGTGCCGCCGCCGGTGATTTTCGCGCCATACAATCCCGCCTTGTGGCCGCGATGCCGCACGGCGTCCACGAGAAAATCCACCTCTTCGGTCGAGAGATGGCAGTTGTTCTTGTAGCTGTCGTGCGCGCCATACATGCATTCGCCGGCGGCAATCAGCGCCTGCTCGTCGCCGTTCTTGGCGGCGCGCAGGGCGTCCATGAACTTCAGCACCCGCTCGTTTTCCTCGACAGGATGACGGGTCGGTCCGGCGACGCGATAGGTGGCGTCGGGCTGAACCTTGGTGACGGAATCGTCGTGGGTCTTGTGTTGGGCGATGAATTGCGAACCGATGATTTCCTCGGGCAGGGCGCCGGCGTATTCCTGGCGGAGCTGATCGACGGACAGTTCGGTCAAGTAGTCGAGGGCGCCCTTGCCGGTTTTGGCGCGGAGATCATTGATGATTTTCCTGCCCATGAACGCGCCGATGCGGGTGTCGCTGTAAGGGCTGCCGGCGACGGAATGGCGGACCATGGAGTTGATGCCGACGAAGGCGGTGTCCTTGGGAATCTGCACCTCGCCCTTCACCTCCCCGGGCCGGCAGAGGATGTGGGTGAGGCAGCCCTGGCGTCCGCTCGTGATGGCGATCTGGTCCATGATGCCGCACGGCGCCCCGACGACGTGGTTCTCGGACATCTGGGCGAGCCGGGCGATGCGGGACGGGGAAAGTTTCAGGCCGAGGTAGGCGTTGAGACAGCTGAGCGTGCCAATCTCCACGGCGGCGGAACTGCCGATGCCGACGTTCATCGGCACGGCGCTGAGCAGCAGGAGATTGAAACCATAGGGCATTTTCACCGGCTCCTCCTTCAGCAAGGTGAAGATGCTGCCAATGATGTAGGACGCCCAGTTGGCGAGGGGATTGGCCTGGCACAGGGCGCGAATCTCCGAATAGCCGGTGAGGCCTTCGCCGGACTTGAAGTAATCCAGCGGCACGCGGGTTTCGATGGGCAGCGCGCGCATGCCGGCCTGCATGGTGCGGACGCGGAGCGTGCGGTCGGTGCGGGATTGCAGCGCCATCAGGACGCCGCGGCCAAGGACCGCCTCGCAGACGTTGGCGCCGGAGTAGTCGGCGATGCCGCCCATGACGTCGAGGCGAGCCGGAACGCGGGTGATCCAGATTTCGCCGGCGGTGAAGAAGCTGGCGAGGCCTGAGGCGTCGCTGTTGGGCTTTTGCAGGAGGCTCTCGAACTCGGAGATTTCAAAAGGAGATGCGGCGTTCATGGTCAAAGTTGTTCCGCAGACCTTGGCAAAATAGCGCGCGCAGGTCACGCCGGAAAACTGCGGAGGCCCTCCGGCTCGACAAGGCCGCGCTGGCGTGGCAGCTTCTGCGCGTGGAAAAACTGGAACAACTGCGCGCCCTGCTGCGCTCCTACGGCTCGTGCCTCGTCGCCTATTCCGGCGGCGTGGACTCGGTGTTTTTGGCGCGGGTGGCGCACGAGGTTCTGGGCGACAAGGCGCTGGCGGTGATTGCGGACTCGCCGAGCCTGCCGCGGCGCGAGCTGGCCGAGGCCTTGCAACTGGGCGTGGATTTTAATTTTCCCGTGCGCGTGGTGAAGACGGCCGAGTTTGACAACCCCAGCTACCTCGCGAATCCGCTGAACCGTTGCTACTTCTGCAAGCACGAGCTGTTCGAGGAACTCACCCCGGTGGCCCGGCAGGAAAACTTTGCGGTCATCTGCTACGGCGAGAACGCCAGCGACATCGGGGACTTTCGTCCCGGCGCGAAGGCCGCGGCCGAGTTTCAAGTGCGTGCGCCGATGAAGGAAGTCGGTTTGACCAAGGCGGAGATCCGGCAGCTGTCAGCCCAGATGGGATTGCCAACCGCGGACAAGCCGCAGATGGCCTGCCTGAGTTCGCGCGTGCCCACGGGTGAGGCGGTTTCGCCGGAGAAGCTCCGCATGATCGAACAGGCGGAATATGTCCTCCGCGACCTGGGCTTCTACGACGTCCGGGTGCGTCATCACGAACTTGGCGGCACCAAGCCGACAGAAACATTCCCCCCCCAGCCGCCCGCTCCCGCTACCGTGAAGCATCTGGCACGCATTGAAGTCGGCGCCGGTGAGCTGGCGCGACTGTTGGAATCCAATCTCTCCACCCAGGTGGCCGATGCGCTCAAGCAGATCGGCTACACCCATGTCACCCTGGACTTGCAGGGGTATCGTCGGGGTGGTGCGGATGTCCGGGATGCCGCGACGGCCAGCATCAAACATTGACAACGGCGGCAGGGTATTTATGTTCGCTGCCTGCGATCAGGCGCGTTCGTCTATCGGCTAGGACATAGCCCTCTCAAGGCTGAAAGACGGGTTCGATTCCCGTACGCGCTACCACTTCAAGGATTTTTTGAGTCTTCGCGCATAATTTGTTCAGAATGCCGAATTACGCCGAAAGAGGCCGAAGACGGCCGAATATCAAGGGCTTACATTGGTTTTAACGGTGGATTAACAGGGGTGTAATTGTTCACTTTGGAGAGGGCTGTTCAGTTTTGAAAACAAAAGTTCCAACGCGAAAACCCCAATAAAAACGCATGTTGCACCTCCAAAGTGAACAGCTTATGGACGAAGCCAAAAGGTGCAACGTGCAACGGCTTTTTTGGCTGTTTTAGAAGGGCAGGCAGAACTTGCCTAGTGCGACTGCAAAGCGATTTGGGTTGGTGAAAAACTAGAATTTAGGCTTCAGGTTGCACACCAGAGGGCTTGCTCAACACGGATCGAACAAGCCCCAAAAAATAATCCCGGCCAGCGGTTCATCCGCTCATTACTCCCAACCAACGGAATTATGAATTTTACAGCGTTCAGGTTTGACTCAAAGCGGCACGGTTTCTAAAGTGCGACAATGAAGAGGATGATTGGAGCGGTTCTGTTTACCCTCATGCTACAGGGCGCATTTTCTCAAGGCATTTCCACGGTCACCATTGACGGACGGCAATACAACGACATTGAGTCAGTGCGGCTCGGCGCCGGCGGCAAAATTTATTTTGATTACGGAGGCGGATCGCTTGGAGTTGGCAGTGCTGATAAGTTCCCAGACGCCTTTTTGAAGTCCTGGAAAATAACTCCCCAGCAACAAGAAGCCGCCAAAGTTACAGAGGCAAAAAAATCTGCGGACGATCTTGAGCGCGCAATATCCTCCGGCAGCTTCCGCGAACTCGACGGCATCGTTTACGATACTCGCAAACGTGCTTCCGGCTGGACCTTCATTCGCAATGCACGTGTCCTCCAAGTTACTGATGCCGGAGCTATCCTTCTCATGCCTGTTTCAGGCGGGGAAGATGTCGCAATTTTTGTGACAGGTATGTCCTCCACGATTTCTGACACCGATGTGCTGAGTTTTGCCGCTCGTAGTACCGGAAATTACAGCTATATCAATAAGCTTCAAAACGACCGAACCATCCGCGCTTACGATGTTGGCCGCCTTTGCCTTCGCTCAGAAATTCCTGATGCGGTACTGAGCGGGCAAAAGCCTTTCGACTTCGCGATCAATGGAAAAGAGCAGCGCGTGAACGTGCTGGCGACCTTGCCAGAAAACGACGAATTGAAGGCCACCGGGTCGGGGTTCTTTATTACCGAGGACGGCTATTTCATCACAAATTTTCACGTCGTCGAAGATGCGCGAAAAATTAAAATCCGGAATTCTGACGGCATCTTTCCCGCAGTCGTGATCCGGCGCGATAAGGTGAACGACCTGGCGTTGCTCAAAGTCACCGGGAAATTCAACCCGCTGTCCGTTGCTAAAGAGGACGCGCAGCTTGGGGAATCTGTTTTCACCATCGGTTTTCCAAACATTCAAATGCAAGGGACGCAGCCGAAATACACCGACGGAAAAGTCAGCAGCTTGGCTGGGTTGAAAGACGATCCGAAGCAATATCAAATCAGCGTGCCTGTTCAACCTGGGAATTCTGGCGGTCCATTGGTGAACAGTGAAGGCGCGGTCGCGGGCGTCATCGTTGCCCAGATTGGAGATTTCGCCGCGCTGCGTCACACCGGATCACTGCCGCAGAATGTCAATTACGCCATCAAGGCACGGCTGCTGCGCGAGTTTCTCGCGACCACGCCGGAGGTAATGCTCAGCAAGTCATTACTTCAAACCAACGCTGTGAAGGCGGCAGAAAAATCCGTTGCGCTGGTGATGACCTACTGAACACCCTCCCCACCCTGCCCCGCGCGAGAAATAAAAAAACGCCGACTCAGTTGCCTGGATCGGCGTCAGTTTCAAGATTCGCCAGTGCGCAAGTTCCAGGCGATTTAGTTCAGGGACGGATTCACGGGTAATGACGCTTGCGTGTTGTAAACAAAATGGCACCCGTTGCGCAGGCACCAGGCGAAACCGTATTCTGGCGAGGTGAACCAATATCGCTCAGTGCTGGTCTCGCTTTCACTGTCACAAACCAGGATCGCGTTTGGGTTGCCACCTTCCATGAACAGCGTTCGTCGGCCCGTGGCGGCCGGAGGATTGTTGGTGCTGTTCATAGGCAAAGTTGAACGCGGTATTGCTCAACGATTTGCTGCAACGGCGACCGCTCACCCGTCCGCAGGTTGTGCAAGCCGGTATCACAACCCGCACAGCACTCTTGATATTCTTCAACGAACATCAGAGATTGCGCCAGATCAAAGGCCCGTCGCACACTCAATTGGGGAAGTATCGAATCGACGATCAGTTGCTGAATCGAGAATACAAACGAGCAGACATTCTCAAGCAGCTCCCCGTCATTAAAGGGCCGTCTGCCAGCCATTCCAGGCAGGTCCAAGAACAACGGCGCGCGGCCTGGAACGGCCTCACCGTCGCGCGCAACTCTTCGCTCTTTCAGTCCGTGCCATCGCGACCTGGAAACAACGGCCCGTGCCGCGACGAAAACGTCATGTGCGATCACGACACTAAACGAGCGATGACGCAGGCTCGTCTTTTCTGCGCACGATTTGAGCGCCTCCTCATGTTCGACGATTGATTCACAAATGGAGTCTAGCAATTGCTCTTCAGAGAGTTCGCTGTAACCGATGCCCGCTGCCACGCCCGCGAGCTCAAACCCTTTTCCAGACAGCCATTTCTCGGCTGCCCCATGCCACTTCAGTTCCTGCTCTTTCCGCTCCGGGATTCCGGAAAAGACAAATTTCTCCGCCAGACGAATTTCCGGTTTGCTGTAATGCCACCATTTCGACAGCCAGACACACGCTTCGTCATAGCTGATGCGTCGCTCACCATTGCCCTGGTATGGATGCGGCACGATCCAAATGCTTTTCGAATCTGCCCACAAATCTTCTCCCTGATGGGAATCAATGAGCCAGGCTTTGGCTAAGAACTTGGGACGTGATCCGATCAGGCGCGGAGTTTTTGCGGACGGCTTGTCCGTAGGGATTGCTCCTTGTGAAAAAGAGTTTTTTTTGCCACCTTTATGGTGGATCTGAGAGGTGTTTTTCATAGCTGATTTTCATTTCTTGGGTCTCCGCTCTGGCCGTGCTCGTAACACGGTCAGGGCTTTTGTTTATTTTACACGCTCCTGTTGCTCGACCCATCGAAGCATCTTGAGCGTAATTTCACCGCCTGGCTCTCGTTTGCCAGACAGCCAGCGGGAAACACTTGCCAAAGGTGCATTCAAAAAATCCGCGAGGTCGGACATTTTTCCGGCTTCTTGAGTCGCCCGCTTGAGCCGCTCTAACAAACTTGGCAATTGCGCTTTCACTAAACTGGTTTTATCCAAACTTGACGAACTCGTCAAGTATTCTTTAGCAACGTCTAGGCTCCTCTGGCTCCATTGGTGCATGATGGCAGTATTCTGACGTAGAAAAGCATTCATCGCCTCGTTCATGACCAAATAAAATTTCCTTAGCAAGTGTGGCGGAATAAAAGGCTGAAGCCCGGTTAATTCTTCAAGCAGATGGGCGAAGATGCGTCGAGAATCGAGAGCTTCATCTTTTTCCAGATGATCTGCGTAATGCTCAATACCAGCCAAAATGGCAACTCTGCTATTGCTAGAGGTATTCCTTGAAAGCGCCTCATAGGTCAACTGCTGGATGTGCTGAAACATTTCACTGTAAAGCCTTCGCGCTGGTATCTGCGCCAATATTTCATCCGGTAGTTTGAATGATAGGTATTGAGGCCCGGACCCATCAAACAGCCATCGCGGACTTATTCCAAAGGTTGTTATTATTCTGATGCCAACATCGAAGCCAAGCGGCACTCTTCCGTGCTCATAACTCGCCAAGCGGGAGCTATCAATTCCGATCAAATTAGCAAACGCAACCTGGGAGAGTTTTGATCCCAAGCGTAACTCTCGAACCCTTCGGCAAATTTGCGCCTCGGAGTCTGGAATCGGGTTTTTCCTGGCCACGCTTCATTTTGCCATTCTAAGAGTTTTTTGAAAAGATAAGTTGACAAGAATCATGGTTCCATGATTCTGTGATGCGAATGACACGTAGAAAGTCATCCAAAAAGCGGACCAACCAACGCCGGCCCGGTCTGATTGCAGCGGCCAAAGAGCTGGGGTGTTCCTACGGTCATTTGCGTTTGTGTGTAGCAGGCCAGCGGGTTTCGGTTTCTTTGATGACTCGTTACGAAGCGTTGAAGGCCGAGCAGAACAGAAAGGCGGCGCCCGCTCAAATGAAGCCGGGCCTGGCCACGATCAAGCGCGACATTGAATTCCTCCAGAAAAGTGTATGAACGCAACCTCTCCCAAGCCCGACCAAACAACAGAATTTATCGCCGGCCTGACTCCCGCCCAGGCGAATGACTTGTTCCTGGCGGAAGTCTCGCGTATTGAGCGCGAAACCGGCACGGACTACGCCACGGCGTTTGCCCGTGCCAAGCTGTTGAACAAGCGGTTGTTTGAGCAAATCGGAACGGACCGCGTGGTGACTGGATCAAGTGTTTATACGTCCAAGGGCGGTCAAATGGTGTTGGTTGAAAAGGATGGCAAGCCCGTCTCCCTGGGAAATGATTCAACACCGCCGATCTTCGGCCCGCAGATCAAAACTCTTTTGGGCCTTCCTGCCGATGCGGACCAAACGGAGTGCGAAGTCGCTTGGCGAGCCAATGGCGGCACCGCATCCCCCCGCAAGGATGAATTCATCTGGCGCGCGTTATCCGGCCTGATGGAAGGCCGGGCAGGCGGCAAGGCAAACGCTCTGACCAAAAATCAAATGGCTGAACGGTATCCCTTGCTGGCGGCCGCTCTGAGCAAAACCACCGCCGCCGTTTGACCGATTATGGATGCAACCGAACTAAAGGCAGCGCTGGCAGAGTTTAAAGCCGCACGGGAAGCGGCGGAAAACCTGGACATGAAGAAAGAGGCGTCTGAAGCGCGGTTGGCTGATCTTTCCGTCAGCGGGAACCTGGAAGATGACGCCGTGTTGAATGAAATTTCCCGGCTCCAAATTTTCACCCAGTTGTTTCCCAGCCGGATCAGCGCTTACAACGCTCGCTACAATGATTCGGTGGATGGAATTCGCACCACAATCAATGGTTTCATTGGGCAATTGCGCCGCCGGTCAGCCAAGTTGGCCGATGGCGCTCGGGACAAAGTCTCGGAATCTCTTCGCGGGCATTTCCAGGATGCAAAATCCCTTTCCGTTGCGGTCTCCCAGTCTTCGCTCGTCAAGCAGGCAGAGGAGTTCAAGCAAACCGGCATTTTAGAAAGCGATCACTCCTATGCAAACCGTGATCTTGATGCGGACGGTCTTATCCGCAAGGGCGAGGCGTTGCTGAAGTCAGGTGAGCAATTGGAGGCGTTCGCAAAAGCCAATGGTCTGGAATGGCCCTCCAGCCGACAACTCATTGAGCTCCCATGAGTGAAAAAATAAAAGTCAGAATCGAATGCAGCCAGCGAGTCAGCTACGACCAGACGGTTGAAATGACGCGCGAAGAGTGGGAGAAAATTAAGGCAAAGCCCCGTCGTAAAATGGAGAATTGCGATACATCGCCCCTCAATTCCTGGCTTGATCTCCGCAATCCCATCACCAGCGATGACTTCGATGATGTTGAGCTTGATGTGGTGGATTCCAACGGTGAACCCGTGAAGCCTGCCGACAGCTACGAAGGTGGAAATGCGTAAACGCTTTTTGCAAACAACCAACTTCGGCATGGGTTTGTCGTCCCGTGCTGGAAATCCGAGAGGCAGTGCTGTTTGTGCAAACGGCAGGTCGTGGCAACACGATCTGCCCGTTTTCCCCGTTGGGGCTTTGACCTTCCCAACCCTGAATAATTTCTCAGCGATGTTGAGTGATTGCGACTCGCTGGGCGCGCAAAAGGAGAGGCGCAAAGAAGCAAGCGGAGTGGTGGCGGCTGGTCCGCCACCACTGCCGCCCTCATGACGAAAAAATAAAATGCCCGCCTCTCCAATCAATCAATATCCCGAAAAAATCCTGCCACCGTGGCAAATCGAAAGAGCCGCGCTTTTTCATCGCATCTGCCTTGGTGTTTTGAACCGCATGGCCAAAGGCAAGACTTTCGCCAGCGCCATCCGTTGGTATAGCTGGTATTACGATGGCTCTCCTTACCGATCCGCACCAAAGTTAAAAAGGCACTGCGGCAAAGGAACGCTGATCTCCAATTTCTACAAATGGAAAAAGTCCGGTAAAACGCCGGAGGTTTTTTTCCTTACTTACTCTTCGGCAAACAAGAAACTGAAACCCGCCCATGCGGCGAAGTTCATGAAACTGTGTTTGCGCTCCAATGTGTGTTCCTATTCATGGGCGCACCTAGGAATGCGAAATCCGATTGCAAGTGTGGAGGTCTATCGGAACTCGCTGCCAGTGGAAATGCGCCGCCTCATCACCCGGTTGTTTTTGCAGCGTCGCAGCGCGCGGTGGACCGAACGCAAGGCGCGGATCGTCCTGGAGGATTTTCAAATAGCATGATGCCGACCACCAAAACACGCAGCATCAGCCCGCGCACCCTGCTTGTGGATTCAAATGCCGTGCGCGCATTGCATGGCATCAGCACCCGGCGGGTTTTTGAATGGGTGGAATCGGGCAAAATCATTTGGGCGTTCAATGTTGGAACCGCTGCCAGCCGTGATTTGCGCTTTTGGAGCAAGGAACTTTATGATTTGGAGGACGTTTCAGCCTGGATGCTGGAGACGGTGATTTCTCACATTCTTCCGCCCTCCCGAAAAACCTTTGGGTTCAGTGAGATTGAACAGATTTTCCTGATCTCGCCCACGCAGGTTTGCCGACTTTTTCACATGCTGGGCTGTCCGGCTTCGGTGCGGCCTGTCCGCGTTTCCCGCCAGGCGCTCGCCACATTCTTAAACTCCCGGTGGATTGGAGGTCAGTCCTGATGATTTCCCTTGCTCCAAATTCAGTTGGTTCCCGCATAGTGAACCCGCGCACCGCCTTGGTGGACATCCATTTTGTGCGCGCTCTGCACGGTGTCTCAACATTAACGGTTGAGGAATGGGTGGACAGCGGGAAGATTCTTTGGGCGTTTGATCTTTCCCTGAAGAAAAACAAGCGGCAACTGCGGTTTTGGAATGTGGAAATATGCCGTTCAGAAAACATTTCGGGCCTGACTTTGAAGCAAGTTGTAAAGCGCATATTGCCTGAATCCCGCGTAAATTTCAGAACAACCGAAATCAGCCAGTTGTTTTTGTTGTCCAAAGCTCAGGGGTATCGATTCGGCGTAAAATTTGGGAATAGATCTGCCATGCTTAGCAGCCGCGATCCTATTCTTGCTCCACGTAGAGCACTCGCCACGTTTTTGCACTCCCGGTGGGTTGGAAGGGGGACCAGCTCATGACCTTTCTAAAGTCAAAACCGGCTTGGAAGCGATGGGCGAACTCCTTTCACAGCAGCCAGCCGCAGACAGAGTTTCCGGTAGAGCCAAGAGATTTCCCCTGCTTTGTCTATGAGACAACAGCATCGTTTAACTACCAGGAGCTGGCTGCAAACTACATCTACGCGGCAGATTTGAGGGAAATGTTGGGGAGAATTGAAAAGCAACGGCTATGAGACCTCCCCAACACAATCATTTTACCCACTTGGTTGGCAACTCCGACGTTCGCGTCGGACGCGCGCAGGCGGCTTTATGGCGTCATGGTGCTTCCCTGCATTCAAAACGCTTTCTTGGGGCCATTAAATCGGTTTTAAGACCATTTGGGTCATACGGCTCCGGAACCAAAAACGGCACTCGCACCACTTTGGCAGTCAACCGACGCGCCAGCGGGCCTGCCAGCCTAGTTAACACCCCGTTATTTTTTCCCCTCTAAAGCATCTATGGCCGACGCTGACAAAACACTGGAGTTGCTGATCAAGACGGTTGCTGATACTGCCGGCATCCAGTTGACTGAAGATCAGTTTGAAAAGCTCAAAGTCTCCGTAGGCAAGGCCACGGAGGGGCTAAAGGACGGTACACAGGAAGTTGAAAAGCACACCATCAGTCATCGAGCGCTGCATAAGGCAATTCATGCCGTAACGGAAGAAAACCCCCTCCTGGGCCTGGCATTGCAGGCGGCGCTTAATCCAGCCAACGCATTGATTGCAGTCATCCTCGCAGGCTTCCACAAACTGAAGCAGGAGATTGAGGAGTTGAATGAGGAAATGGACAAGCTCGGTGCGGAAGCGGCCCAGCCGATCGGCAATATGCGCGAGGCGCTTTTGGAGGCGAAAAATGATGTTCTTGAACTGACCCGTAGCCTTGGTGAATGGCAACAGCGTCAGGACGACATTTTTACGAAGGTCAAAGCGGCCGCTGATTTTGAAATTGCCAAGCTGCGCGAACAGGAGGCGGCAACCAAACGGATCGCCGCGGCAAAGCTTGAGCTTGCCAAGGCGACGGTGGAGGCTTCCACGACGATGACTGAAGAGCAGAAAAAATCAGCCATCGCGGAGTTGAATTTGCACTCGGCTTCTTTGATGGCTTCGGCCGATAAAAAAACCAATGCGCAGGAAATGGCGAATTTAAAGCGCGTGGCTCTTGCCGCCGAGACGGAGCTTTTCAACAAGCAGTGGGAACTGGCAAAGGCAACCAAGCAGCAAACCGATCCCGCCTATCAAGCTCATGTCAGAGACCGGGAAAAACAACTCGATCAGGCGAAGACGGAATTCGGCGACGCGCAAAGCGCAATCGGAACCAAGGCGGAAGCCGATCAGCAAAAGAAGCGCGATGATCTGGACGCGAAAATTGCCAAGCAGCGACGCTGGCTTGAAATTGATTCAGACATTGTTGACAAACCTGGCGCGGAGAAAATTTTAAAGTCATTGGAAAGCGAACGGGCGCTGTTGGGCAAGCCGGCTTCAGAACGGCGTGCCGAAGCTGAAAAGCGCATTACGGAATTACAGCCCCAGGTAAGCGCGGATCAGGCCGCCAAAAGAACTTTTGAAGGTCTCAAATCAGATGTTCCCAGATTAAATGAGGGCTGGCAGCAGGCGAGAAACTTAGTGGATTTATTTAGCATCAAGTCGTCAGCCGCAGAGCGGGCCGACGATATGAACCAGCGTGCACAGCAGCTCCGCTCCCTGACTGGTCGGGTTGAATCCAACGGTTCCAACAAGGATCGGTTTATTTCAGATGCGCTCCACTGGCTCACAACTCACGCAGAAACAAGCCAGACGAACTGGGAGGATGTTGTCGGCCAGATTGGCCGCCGTTTGGATTCGATTGAAGCCCGTCAAAGGACAATCAATGCCCGCCTCACCAATATGATCAACCACGGAACATGACTGCAACAAACAACAAACATTTCATTGGTCTGGCTGTGTTTTCTGTCGAAGGCATGACCAATTTTTGTTTCAACATCCTTAAGGTTGTTTTGGAAAATCATTTGCGCGGAACGAAAACCATTCGCCCTACCGGTGGCAAATACGATCGCAACCAGGTGGTTTTCGTATTTGAAGTGGAGGATTGGCGGGTTGGGGTCGGGTGTATTCGCTCGGCGGTAAACAATTTCGGCCTTTTGGCGGTGTGTGGGATTTACCGGCACGATTTTGACGAGGGGCTTTGGCGACATGTTGAAGGGGGAGTGCATGGAGATTTTGACAGCATCGTTAACAGCATCGATTTGAGCTTTTCGGATCAGGAACAAATAAAGCTGAAGACCGTCGTTGCTCTGCTTGAGGCGCGCGTTTCCGCGAAAGGAGCGGACGGTCAATGAAAGAATCGGCCAGAACATTCGCCGCGTCACAAATCGCGCGCGCGCTCGGTCGCAAACGGCAGGCGATTCAACGCGAGCTTGCAAACACTCCGCCGTCCGGCCGTGTTGTCATTGGGGGAAATGCTGCAAGCGCCTGGAGTGTTTTGGATCTGCCTGGTGATCTGCAAAAGGAATTGGAAGCTCGAAAAATCTCTGGCGGGTTCCGGAGCATCGATGATCTGATGCAAAATCCGTCACCCCTTTGGGAGCCGGCAATTCCCCTGGCTCAAGTCGCCCAGCCTGGCATCGATCGCGCGGCAAAACTTCAGCGCGCCTTGCGCCGAGCTCTTTCGCTTCAAAATGACCTCTCCATTTCCTCCGCTGAATTGGAGGAGATTGCTTTGCGGGATTACTCGCGGGAATTTGAGACAGCCATCAGCGATCGGCATGTCCGCGATTTGATCAAACGAACTTTGGAGCGCGACGGCGGCCGTGGAGAATTTGAACGACTGGAAATCTATTTGGACGAAGCGCCGGCGCGCAAAGCGCAACCCAAGGCGGTTGTTTCTGTGGTGATTGACGATCAGTTTTCGGAGCTGAGGCAGGTGTTTGCCGGTTTCAAAGATTCAGCCGCGCCCACAGCGGCGGAAAAGGAATGCTTCTGGATACGTTGCTTTGAGGTTTTTGAATCCGAAATTTCATCGGGACAAAAATTCAAAAAGGTCCGGCTGGCGCTGCTAAAATTTCTCAACGCCCGCGCTCCCTTCCTGGCTGATGGCAAGGACGCCCTGCGAGTCTCATTCAAACGGAAATACGAAGCCTGGCTTAAAGCGGATCGCCGCTCGATCGCGTTACAGGACCGGCGGTCAAAAAATTCCGGCAACCATCGCGCGCCCATGTTGGGGGATGAGGATCGCGACAAGCTGATTGCTCACGCCGTCCTGAACTGCGGCGGCCGGGTCAGCCAGGCATGGCGCGAACTGGTGGAGCGAAATGCTCTGAGTGAATCCATCCTTTCCTACTACACGAGCAATCCCGCTTCAAAATCCAGTTGTCCGGATCGCATTCGTGAATCGGTTAAGTATGAAATCGAAATGATGGATGACATTCATCATGGGCCGCGCACAGCAAAATTGAACGGAGCACATCTGCTGCGGGATTGGAGCGGTGTTGCCTCAATGGATTGGCTGTGTGCCGATGATGCCACGCTGGAAGTCTATTTTTACATACCGGACGAAAGCGGTTGGTTCACTCTCACACGCGGCCAGCTCCTTTTAATGATCGATGTTCGCACCACTCGGATTTTGGGTTACGCCATGCTGCCTGAAAAGACTTACAACGCGCGCGCCATCCGGACGCTGATCACAAAGGTTGCCGACGAACACGGCTTGCCGCGCAAGGGGTTTTATTTTGAAAGGGGAATCTGGGAAAAGTCACGGCTTCTGAAGGGTGATACGAATTCAGAGCCGTTTTCGATGACGGAAGCGGAGTTGGGTTTGCGTTCGCTCGGTTTGAAATTTGTTCATTCTCGCCTCCCCCGCTCCAAGCCCGTTGAACGCGTGCTGGGAGCATTCCAGGATTTGATGGATGGCGAGCCTGGCTTTGTTGGCGGTAATGAAATGAAGGAGAAATTCGAGCGCGTTCAAAAGGCGAAGCTGTTGGTTGACCGCCGTGCCGAGCATCCCTCTAAATACTTTTACAGTCTGGATCAGTGGATTGAGCGCCTGGACGATTTTTGCGAACGGTATAACGCGGCCCGTCAGGATGGAAAAATGACGGAAGGAAATTCACCTGACGTGGCGTTTGAAAAGTTTCAGCGCGCTGATGACCCGCTGATCAAGCTTCCCCCATCTTGTCGCTACCTGCTTTCACATCACATGCGGCCGCTGAACGTGACACACAATGGAATCACGCTGCGTTTTGGAAAGCAGGTTTACAATTATCGCAATGCGCAGACCGGCCGGCTTATCGGTCAGCGCGTGCTGTGCTTCTTCAATCCGGAACTGCCTGGGATTCTTACCGTCACAGACACCAATCGCGAAAACGCCTTTTGCATCGAGCGCACACAGGAAGTTCCCGCGATGGATGCTCCCGCCGAGCTGCTTGAACAAGAACAGGCTCGCGTCGCCTCACACAATGAGTATGCGAGGACGCGCTACCGGATTTTGAAGACGCGCCATGCGGTACAATTCCGGCCGGTGGTGGCCGATGCAGAAACAGCCTCACTCGGCCGGCAGATTGCCACGCAGACGGCAGAACAGACGGAGCGCATCAAGAAGGAAGCCCGCCAGGTGTCCGCTGCGCGCAAGGCATCGCAACGCTTGGGCATCACCCTTTCACCCACGGCCGCACGCCGGCCTGAATCGGTGAAGGCGCTAACCGAGTTGAACCAACTTTTAAACGAGGACGAATCCGCATGAGCAACACTCGACACGCCAAACCCGGAAACCCTTTGCGCCAGGAGCGCTATGCTTCGAGCGAAGAATTTCAGCGCGGGCTGAATGGTTATTTGGTTTCGCGCCGTGGCGCGCTCCTGGACAAGCCGGAAGATCGCGAGCTGATCTACTGGCTGCAATGGTTGTCGCATCGCGACGGCGGCTTGCAGAAATTTGCCGAGCAAATCGTTGCTGAGAATCAAACCGAAATCGGCACGCCTTCAATGCTGGCCTTTGGCAAGCGCGCCGGCCAGCGTTACAATGCCGAACAGGTCCGCACCATTCGCCGGGAAATTAAAGCCGACGTTCAATTTCTGCTAAAGGGAGAAACTTACGGTGATCTCAATCCGGAATACCTTCTCCGCGAAATTTGGCAAAGCGACAGCCAATGGGAGAAACAGAAAAGAGAATCTCAAAATCACCCAACCAGTTATTCCGCTGAAGAATTTCTGGCCGTGTGCCGGCGTGAATTTACGGCGGCCGCTGTCGAAAAGTTTTTAACCCAACTCTGTCTTGACCCTGAAACATCACCAGATAACGGCCCCTGGTATTGTGATCGCCTGATCGAGATTGCGCGCCGCTGCTACCAACGGGGAATTGAAGAATCCAAAGCGCGCACGGTCGTAACCTCGCTTGGCGAGAAATTAAATGATGCGCTTGATTACGCTCTGGAAAGCCGGCGCATGGTGCTGATTGAGGGGTTGGCGCGGATGGGGAAAACTTTCAGCGCGCGGGCTTGGGCTGAACAACATCCCGGTCGTGCCCGTTACGTCCAGGTTCCCAGCACAAATGACGAAGGGGGATTCTTTCGCGCAATCGCCAAGGCGCTTGGTTTGTCCTGTGGGCCCGGTTGGAAGGCGGTCCAGTTGCGTGAGCGCGTGGAGGAAACCCTCCAATCCGGCAACCTGCTCTTGATCCTGGACGAAGCTCATTATCTCTGGCCGGTTTCAAATTCCCGTTTTGCATTTCCAAGCCGCGTTACTTGGATCATGACTGCCCTGGTCAACCATGGGGTGCCGGTTGCGTTAATCAGCACTCCTCAGTTTATCAAAACGCAAAAAGTTTTGGAGCAGCGCACCCACTGGACAGCGGAACAATTCACCGGGCGGATCGGGCATTATGAAAAGTTGCCAGACAGCCTTTCAGAGAATGACCTGGCCAAGGTCGCCCGTTCATTGCTGCCTGAAGGCGACGCTAAAGCAATCAAGCTGCTTACACTTTATGCCCAAGGTTCGTCGAAATATCTCGCAGGGATTGAAGCGATTGTTTGTCGCGCGCGGTATCTCGCGCTGAAGGAGAAGCGTGGGCAGGTAAGCTTTACCGATTTGAAGGTGGCAACAGAGGAAAGCGTCATTCCGTCCGACAGTGCCCTTTCTCAAGCGCTTGCACTGCCGGTTCAGAGACGGAAAAAGACTTTTTTACAGCCGGTTAACGGCCGGTTAACCACCGATGAAAACCCCGCCGCGGAGTCGCTTGGCGGCCGGATACACACCACGAATTTTGCGGATCAAAAGCCCGCTGAAATGCAGGCAGGTAACAGACTTGAATCGCGGCGCGATCCATCTGTTTTAGCGCCGGCATAACGCGTTCAAAGACGCATTTTTTGAGCACGCCCGACAAATGGGCGCGCTGTTTTACTGCTCAAGAAGGTTGGAACTTGGAACTTTTCAAAACGAACAAATTATCGCCGCTTTTACATTTTCCGCAGCTTTCATTAAAAATACAGGACGTCGGCGACGCCGTCCTGTGGATTTTGAAGAATCCCTCGCCGCAATGTCGTCGCCGACGGCGCAGGATTTCAAGGTCAGCAAGGGGTTGGACTTCACCGAGAGAATATCATTCAAAATAAAATCGCCGGCCAGGTTGCCCCGGCCGGCGATGGTTTCAGATCAGGTTCTGAAAAGGACGCTCACGGATAACGCAGGCGGAAGAACACGGTCGGATTGGCCGGGTTGATCGTCAGGTTCGTGCTGGTCACGGCGGCCGTACCGGCCACATCCACCCAGTTGGTTCCGAGACCGGCCGTCAGGCTGTTGGTCTGCGCCTGGAGAATCCAGCCGAGGTGATCGGTCGGCCAGGACAGCGAGAGGGTGCTGCCGCTGACGCTGAACGTGATGTTGGTCGGGTTCGAGGCGATGCCCACGACCACGCTCAGGATGCCGGTGGCCGGGTTGAAGCTCCAAGCCTTGCCGGTTCCGGGCGTGCCGGTGATGGCGGTGAAGTTGCCGGACGCGCTCACCGGGGTGAACACGGTGAAACTGTCACCGAGGTTCAAGGTGCCGGAAAGGTTCGTGGCAAAGAGGGTGCCGCCGTAGGTCAAGGCCTGCACGCCGAGCACGCGGTCGGTGGTGTTGGCCGTCTTGTTGACCTCGATCACCGTGGTGCCGGCGAGCGTGAGGTTGTTGTTGATGGTCAGGTCGCCGATGCCGCCGTTGCCGGGGGCGAGCGAGCCGTTGGCCTCCACCGTCATGTTGGCCGGGGTGGTGACGCTGCCGGTGCCGGCGAAGGTGCCGCCCGCCACGCGCACCGCACCGGTGCTGTTGATGCTGCCGGTCAGCAGCAGCACGCCGTTGCTGACGACGGTGATGTCGCTGTAGGTGTTGTTGCCCGCGAGGGTGAGTTTGCCCGTGCCGCTCTTGATGACGGTGACCGGCGTGGTCGCGTTGGCCGAGAGGAGGATGTCCCCGGCCACCAGCGTGTCGCCTTCGCCGCGGAAGTGGAGGTTGCGCAAGGCGAGCAGGGTGTCGTTGTATTGCATCTGACCGGCAATGGCCAGCTTCGAGCCGGCGTCGGTTTGGATATGGATCCAGTTACCGCCAGAGGTGAGCGTGAAGTTGCCGGACAGGGTGTTCGATCCCGCCAGGTTTTGAATGGTGGAGTTGGTCGCGGCGTCTTGGCGGCAGCTGAACCAGACCGGCTGCAGGAGGTTCAAGTTCTCAGCCGAGCCGTCCAGTTGCAGCGTGGCGCCGCCGGCGGTGTTGACGCTGGAATTGCGGCTGCGGATTTCCACCACGTTTGCAACCGCATCGTTTTTGGTGATGCGCGTGATGCCGTCGTTGTTGTTGCCATCGACGCCGCGGTCCAGATAAAGGACGCCCGAGAAGCTGTTTGAGCCTTTCAAGATGAGCGTGCCCGGGAAGCCCTTGATGAGGCTGGCCGTGCCGCTGATCTCGTTGGACATCGTGATGGTTGCGCCACCGTCCACCAGGATGCTGCCGAGGACGTTGGCGGCAAAACCAACCTTGCCGTCATCGAAGGTGATGTTGGCATTGGAGGCAACGCCGAGCGAACCGCCATTGAACTGGACGCGGTCAGCAGTCCAGGCGACCGGCGGAGTGCCAACCGAGAACGGTGAGCTGATCCGCAGCGTGCCGCCGTTGAGGAAGGTGTTGCCGGTGTAGTTGTTCGACGCCACGGTCCACGTGCCGCCGGCGTTGGTGAGGCTGCCGCTGCCCAAGGCGATCGGGCCGGCGACGCTGCCGGCGGATCCAGAGGCGCCCGCGAGCTGAAGATTCACGTTCGCGCCGTTCATGCCCGTGGCGTTGGTGAAGTTCAAGGTCGCGCCGCCATCAAGGGCGATGGTGGTGTCGGAGCCAAGCGTGACCGGTCCGCCGAAGATGGAGACGCCGCCGCCGCCTTTGCGCAGGGCGCCGTCGCCGGCGCTGTTGAGACCGCCGCCGTTCAAGGTCAGCGGTTCGGCATCAAAGTTCACGTTCTGATCGATGTAGATCTGGGCGTCGGCGTTCACCGTCGTGCCGCCGCTGGTGGCGCCGAAGGCGGAGCCGTTGCGGGCATAGACACGGCCGGCGGAGACGAGGGTCAGGCCGGAGTAGCTGTTGCTGCCCGCGAGCGCCGCCGTGCCGCCGGTGTTGTTCTGGGTGAAGGTGCCGGTGCCGGAGATGTTGTTGGTCAAGGCGACATCACCGGTGCGGTTGACGACGATGGCGCCATTGTTCGTCAGCGCGCCGCCGGTGAGCGAGCCCGTACCGCCGCCATTGCCGATTTGCACGGTGCCGGCGTTGATGATGCCGCCAGCCGTGAAGGTATTGTCGTTTTCCAGGATCAAGGGGCTGGAACCGCTCTTGGTCAGCGAGCCGGAGGAAATCGACGAACCGGTGAAGTCATAGGTCTTGCTGGACGCATTGACTGTGACCGCCGCCGGGATGACCGGAGTGCTGATGTTGACTGCGGGCGAATCGGAACCGGTGTCGTTGAAGGTCACCGAGTCGCCGTTGAAGAACGTTGCCGCGCCGGCATTCCAGTTTGCCGTGGTGTTGACGTCCCAGACGTTTCCAATGCCGTCACCGGACCAGGTCAGGCTGACCGGCGTATGGTTGATCAGCAGCTCGATGGTCTTCGCCGAGGTGTTGTTGTTGATGGTGAAGCCGCTGGGCACGGTGATGTCGTTTACGTTGCCGGAGAACGTCGTGTAGCTGAACAGCGTGTATTTGCCGGAGCTGGCCGGTAGGGCGTTGAGGTAGTTCAAATTCAAGGTCACCGGTCCGGCCACATTCAGGGTGCCGGAAACCACGGTGAAGTCATTGAGGCCCGCGCCGGTATTGGTGACGTTGGCGAGGTCGTAGGTGAGGCTGCTGCCGCTGCCGAGGGTCAGGTTGGCCACGGTGATGGTTCCGGCGCCGCCGACAAAGCTGCCGGGGGCCAGCGTGCCGCCGCCCGTGTTCAGGGTGCCGGTCACCGCACCGACGCCGGAAACGGTCTGTCCGAAGTTCAAGGTCAGCGTGCCGCCGCTCAGGCCGGAAGCGCTCAAAGTGGTGCCGGAGCTGATGACGATGTTGGTGGTGGAGCCAATGGTGGCCGAGCCGGACAAGGCCAGGGTGCCGGCATTGATCAATGTGCTGCCGGTATGGTTGGCCGAGCCGGTGATCGTCAATGTGGCCGAGCCCACCTTGGAGAGGGCCAGCGCGCCGCCGCCGGTGTTTTCGATGTTGCCGGCGAAGCTGCTGCTCTGGTTGTTGTTGCCGATGCCGAGGGTGATCGCGGTGGCGCTGGTGTTGTCCACCGTGCCGCTGCCGCTGAGGCCGTTCAACTGCACGTTCACGCCATTGATGTTGACCGTGCCGTTGTTGACCAGGTTGCCCTTGCCGGCGCCGTTGGGCAGGGCGCGGGAATGATTCAGCTGGAGGATGCCGCCGCTGACTGTGGTGTCACCGGAGTAATCGTTGACGCTGCCGGAGAGCACCAGGATGCCGTTGCCGTTCTTGACGAAAGAGCCTGTGCCGTTCCAGTTGTCGGAAAGCTGGCCGCCGAAGGTGAGGGTTTGGGAGTCGTCCACCAAAATGGTGCCGCTGCCGCTGCCGTTCACCGGTCCGAGGCGGATGCCGCGGTTGGCGCTGAGCGTGAACGTGGCATTGGCCTGCAACGCACCGCCGTTCAAGGTGAGGCTGTCGGCAAAATAACAGGTTGGCGTGGCGCCGAGATTGTTGTCCGCGCCGATGCTAAGAGCACCGCCGGTGATGGTGGTGCCGAAGTTGTAGGTGTTCGCGCCGCCGAGCACCAAGGTGCCGTTGCCGGTCTTGGTCAAAGAGCCGGAGATGAACATGCCGAGGAGGCCCGAGTTAGCCGCGCCCACGCTCGGGTTGGCGCCGCCGGCCAGGGCGTTGTTTTGAATGACGCTGGTGTCGGTGACGGTCTGGCCGGAAGCGACGCTGATGGTGCCGCCGCCGAAGCCGACCGGTCCGCCGAGCGAAATGACACGACCGCTCAGGTCGGTGGAGGCCGTGATGTTCAACGTGCCGCCGTTGATGACCACCTGGGCTGCGCCGAGGTTGGTGGCCGAGGAAATGGTCAGCGTGCCGCCGCCGATGAAGTTGGTGCCGGTGTGCTGGTTGTTGCCGTTCAGTGTCACGTTGCCGGTGCCGGACTTGGTGAAGGAAACCGCGCCGCTGCCGTTGTTGGTGATCGTCGAGTTGATGGTCAGTGCGTTCGCGCTGTTGTTGATGGCGACGATTTCACCCACGGTGTTGTCCGCGCCGCCGGCCGTGAGGAAGCCGGAATCAACCGCCGTGCCCAGCGTGAGGCTTTGGGCCGTCGGTGCCACGAGAATGCCGCCGACCGCGCCGAGACGGAGGATGCCGGTGGAGGTGTCCACGGTTGCCGCGGTGGCAGTGCTTTGGAGCAGGGTGTTGACGGTGGTCGTGGCCGCGCCGAGGGCGATGTCGCCGCCGCCGCCCGCGCTGTTCAACCGGACGTTGGACGCCGCCGAGTTGGCAATGGTGCTGCCCGTGGCCGCAATGTCGGTGTAGCCCGTGTAGGCCGTGATGGCGCCGTCGCCGAGGCCGGTGGAGTTGATGGCCCAGTCGGCGCCTGCCAGCGTGGCGTAGCCGCCGAGGATGCCGTTGACGTTCGCCGTGTCCGTGTCCGCCATGGAGGCCGATCCGAAATCCAAGGTGCCGCCGGCCAGGCGGGCGATGGCGTTCAAACGCAGGCTGCTGGAACCGCTGCGGCTCAGCGAGGTCATGCCCGCGCCGGCCGTCGCGGAACCGACCACTTCAACATGGGAGCCGCCCGCGAGCGAGAGGTTGCCGCCCATCAGATAGAGGACCATGGCGTCCGCCAGCTTGCTGTTGTTCTGCGTGGAATAGTCCAGCGCCAGGGTGCCCTGGCCCAGCACGGTGATGAGGGCGTGGGGTTGGCACCCGAGAGCGTCCAGGTGCCGCTGCCGGCCTTGCTGATGGCGTTGGTGGGCGAGGTGGTGGTGCCGCCCGCGATGACGCCGCTGATCGTGCCGTTGCCGCTGCCGCGCAGCAGCACGGTGCGGCCGCCGTTGGCCTGAACCGTCAACAGGCCGGAAAGGGTCAAGGAACTGGAGCCGTCAACACTGAAGACATATCCAACGCCGCCGGGGCTTGGGTTGATCGGTCCCGAGAGAACGTTTGCGCCGCTCAAGCTCTCCACGTGCATGGAGTAGTTGTTGCGGCCTTGGCAGTTCAAGGTGTTGGTGACGGTGATGCCGCCCACCAGTTCCAGGCGGGGGCTGGTGGCGTTACCCTGGCCGTTGTAGGAAATGGCGCCCGTGCCCACGGCTGAACCCGAAGTGATGCGGGCGGCGCAGGTGCTGTTGGCCGCACCCTGGCCGGCCGGATTGTTGGCGTTTTCACCGAGGATCAGTCCGCCGGTGAAGATGTTGGTCCCGCCGAGGGTGATGGTGCCAAACGGCGCGTTGCCGGGACCGTGGCTGATGGTTACGGAGCCGCCGACGATGGGAGCACTGATGGTCGCGCTTGAGGCGGAGATGATCAGCCGGTTGGTCAATGCCAGCAGGTTGGTGCCGCCGGCGATGGTGTAATTGCCCACGCTGGCTGGGTTGAAGAAGATGTTGCCGGAAGTGATGTTGGTACCCAGGGTCACGGTGCCAGCGACGCCGTTGGCGCTTCCGAAGGTGGGCACGTCCGGGGTGACATTATTGAACAGGACATCCGCGCTGCCATTCCACCAGGTGGCGGTGTTGGTGTCCCATATGCCGGAGCCGTCCTGAGCGCCGGTGACGGAGGGGGTGGCATCCCATGTCAGATTGGCCGCCCGGGCAAGCATGGGTATGACGGATAACAAGAGTAAGACACGCAGGGTGACGGAGGATTTGGTTCTCATGGGGTTTGATGCTCGTTTTGTGGCTGGTAGATTATCAATCAGGGTTTCAAGGGACGATGCCATAATGTACGGATTTGAGATTTCCGTCCATCACCCAATCAGGTGACAGGGGAAACGACGGGCTTGCCTGTTTGGGGATGCGGCTTTTTCCTCGACACCCCGGAAACCCTGTTCAAGACTTTTGACAGTGACCAAGCATAAAACCAAGCATCTGAAATTCATCCCGTGGCTGTGGCTGGCGGGAATCCTGTTTCTGGCGCGGCCCGGTTCCCTTTTCGCACAGGATCTGTATTTGGGTGCGCGGGTCAACACGGCCAACGGCATCCTCGTCAACTCCTCCGTGACCTACACGATCGGCGTCACCAACTTCACCCCGTTCGTGCCGTCGTCAGTCTTTGTCACCAACACCCTGCCGGCTGCGGCGCAAATCACCGGCCTCTCCCAGACGCAGGGAACCGTCACCACCAACGGTTCGTCGGTTATTTTCAACTTCAACGCAATTGGCATCGGCTTCACGGCGGTGGCCACGCTGACCGTCAAGGCGACGGCTGTCGGGGCGTTTACCAACCAGATCACGATGGTTTCCGACCTGCCCGCGCTGGCCCGGACGAACGTGGTGCTGCAAGTGACCAACACGGTCATTCTCGGCGATTTGGCGGTGTCCATGACCGGTCCGCCGGCGACGGTGTTTCCCGGAGACTGGACGACCTACAGTCTGTTACTCACCAACCGCGGGCCGAATACGGTCACCAACATCACGCTCACGAACGGTTTTCCCGTGGGTCTGAAGGTGCTGGGCGTTTCGCCGGCGAGCCAGGCGTTCACGCTCGCCACCAATCAAATCAGCTTCCCCTTCACGCTCCTGACCAATCGCGGGTCACAGCAGCTGGTGCTGAAGGTTCAGCTGCCCACCAACTCCGGCGCGGCGCTGTTCACCACGTCGGTCGGCGCGCCGGGCAGCCAGGACACCAACACGGCCAACAACGTCACGAGCACCAATGTCCTCATCAGCCCGTTTTTCGACGCCGCGCTGGCCGTGGCCACCAATTCGCCGCAGATCACCAACCGCCAGAACGGATTGATCGAGCAGAAAATTCTCCTGACCAACCACGGCACCACGAATCTGGACGCCGTGCGGATTGTGATTGCCGGCCTGACCAATGTGCCAGTGGCGGGCTTCACCAACTCCCTCTTCAACGCCTGGGGCACGAACAATGGCCAGCCATACGTCGTTTACGCCAGCACCCTCGCCGCTGGCGACAGCGTGGAACTGCTCCTTCAGTTTTCTGTCCGCAATCGCAGCAAGTTCCCCTTCGCCAGTTCGCAGCTGAACGCCTTCGCGGTCGCCAAGCCCGACCTCACGCCGCCCGCCGCGGTCACCTCCAGCACGAGCGTGAACTTCACAAACATCGCCCTGGCCTCCCCGGGCAATCTGTTGCTGCAGTTCAAGAGCACGGCCGGGCGGGTTTACACGATTGTTTACGCCGACAACCTGTCCTTCTCCAACGCCGTGATCGCCGTGCCGTCGCTGGCGGCCCCGGCGAATTATGTGCAATGGATCGACTACGGTCCGCCCGGAACGCTCAGCCCGCCCGGCGGCGGCGCGCGTTACTACCGGGTCTTTGAACATCCCTAGCCTTTATGCCGTCGCATTGCTTTCTCTCCCACCGTTGGCCCCTCCGATTCGGCGGCGCGGCGCTGCTGGCGTTCACCACGTGGCGCGCCCAGGCACAGTGGGCCTATCCCTATGACCCGGACTGGACGCGCAGCTTCCGCGCCGGCGTGCTGGTCGGCTTCAACATCAAGGCGGACTTCCGGATGAGCGGCAACTTCGGCGTCTCGCCCACCACAGGGGGAACCTACGACGACGGCTACGTGCGGCGCGACGACGGCGGCGCGCTGACGTCCAACTGGGGTTACAACAACGCCTCGCAATACAACGCGACCAGCGAGACGCTGACGATGCATCGCAGCAACGGCTTCACCACCACCAGCTCCGCCAGCGTGCAGAACTCCGCGAACCTCGGCCTGGACCTGGCCTACAACGGCATGCTCTGGCACGGACAGCGCACCCGGATCGGCTGGGAGCTGGGCTTCGGCTGGCTGCCGCTCAAGATTTCCGACCGCACCACCTTGTCGGCCACGGTCAGCCGCCTGGCCTACACGTTTGACGCCGGCGGCATCGTCATGCCGCCCGCCGGCTATCAAGGCACGCCGAACTCCTCCGGTCCGGTGATTTCCTCCACGCCCACGGGCGCGCCAGTGGCGGAAAATTTCAGCAACATTGCCATCAGCGGCAGCCGCACCCTGGACGTGAATTTTTTTGCGCTCAAGCTCGGCCCGACGATTTTCTGGGACGTGACGCCTTATATCGGCCTGTCGCTTGGCGCCGGACCGGCGGTGGGATTCATCTCGGGCGATCTGCGCTTCAACGAAACGATTCTCTTCAGCGGCGCGGCGTCCCAGAATACTGGCAGCATCGGCAGCTCGGAAATCACCTACGGCGGCTACGTCAACGCCACGGTTACCTTTCACACGGTGCGGAACGGTGATTTCTACGTGGGCGCGCAATATATGCCCATGGGCCGGGCGAAGATGGGCAACCGCAGCCGGCAGGCGGACCTTGATCTGCGCGGCCAGATCTACGTCATGGCCGGCATCAACTGGCCCTTCTGACGCGGTCCCGCTCGACTTCCCGACGTCGCGTGCTAGCCTTGGCGCGTGAAATCTCTCTACGTTGGATTGCTCGTCACGCTCGCCGTGGCCGGTCGTACTTTCGCCGCCAGCAACGTCGTCGCCCAGACCGCCACGCCGTCGCCGGCCGCAACCGAGACCAATTCCGCCGTCGAACAGGAATTTAAAAAGCTGGAGGCCGCCGATGACGCCGCGCAGGCCGAGGTGGACGGCTGGCTGCGCGACAACAACGAGTTTGCCAAGCAGGGCGGCGGCATTCCGCCGGCGGAGATGAACCGCCGCATCCTCAAGCGCTTCGCCATTGTCCGCCAGGGCTACGAGGCGTTCATCAAGGCGCATCCCGAGCACGTCGGCGCGCGGCTGGCCTTCGCGGGTTTTCTCGACGACATCCATGACGAGGACGGGGAGATGGAGCAGTTGGAAAAAGCGCAGCAGCTGGATCCCCGAAACGCCGCGGTCTGGAACAACATGGCGAACTATTACGGCCACAACAGCCCGGTGAAGAAAGCCTTTGAGTATTACGAGAAGGCCATCGAGCTGGACCCGAAGGAGCCCGTCTATCTGCAAAACTTCGCCACGACGGTTTATCTGTTCCGCAAGGATGCCATGGAGCATTACCACCTCACCGAACAGGAGGTGTTCAACAAGGCGCTCGATCTTTATGTGCAGGCGTTCAAACTGTCCCCGACCAATTTCCCCCTCGCGACCGACCTGGCCCAGAGCTACTACGGCATCAAACCCGTGCGCACCCACGACGCGTTAGCCGCCTGGACCAACGCACTGGCGGTGGCCAACGATGAAATCGAGCGGGAGGGCGTATATCTCCACCTCGCGCGGTTCAAGCTGAATGCCGGCCGCTTCGACGAGGCCCGCCAGCACATCAATGCCGTCACCAACTCCATGTATGACGAACTGAAGACGCGCATCACCCGCAACCTCGAAGAGCGCGAGCGCCAGAGCCGGGAGACCAACGCCACGACGCAGGTGGAAGCGCCGCTCGTCAACACCAACGGCCCGTCCATTCAACTCACCAACTGGCCGCCGGCGACGGTTCATTGAACGGTCCGGGCGATTCAGCGACGGCCCAGCCGCTCCAGGAGCTTGCCGTGAATGCCGTCAAATCCGCCATTGCTGAACACGCAGACGATGTCGCCGCCCTGCGCGTGCTGGCCGAGATGCGCCACGATCGAGTTGGCGTCCGGCAGATAGGCGGCGTCCTTGCCGGCTGACTTCAGGTTCTGCATGAGCAGCTCCGGGTCGAGACGCTCGCCCACGGCTAGCTGCTCCAGCCGGGCGACCTGCGACACCACCACCGCGTCGGCATCCACGAAGGAATCCGCCAGCTCCTTTTGAAACACGTTCCGGCGCGTGGTGTTGGTGCGCGGCTCGAAGATCGCCCAGATTTTCTCCCGGGGATACTTGGTGCGCAGCGCGCGCATCGTCTCGCGGATGGCCGTCGGGTGATGGCCAAAATCATCGATGACCGTGACGCCGCCGGCGATGCCTTTGATTTCCATGCGGCGCTTGATGCCCTTGAAGGTGTCGAAGGCGGCCTGGATCTGCTTGTTGGAAAGCCCGCAGTGCTTGGCCGCGCCGATGACGGCCAGGGCGTTGCGCACGTTGAACTCGCCGACCAGATTCAGGTGAAACTTGAAGCTGGGAATCTCAAACTCCGTCGCCGTCGGGCCGTAGCGGATGTTGAACGCCTGCACCGCGCAGTCCGCCCCGAGACCAAAACGCTTCACTGGGCAATGCGTCACATTCAGGAGGGGGGTCAGGTTGGGATCCTCGCCGTTGGCCAGCAGCAGGCCGTTGCGCGGCACGAGGCGGATGAAATGGGCGAAGGTCTTTTTCACCGCCGCGAGGTTTTCGAAAATGTCGGCGTGGTCGAACTCCAGGTTGTTGACGATGGCGACCTCGGGCAGGTAATGGATGAACTTGCTGCGCTTGTCGAAGAAAGCGGTGTCGTATTCGTCGCCCTCGATGATGAACCATTCGCTGTCCGTGAAACGCGCGCCCTGGGAGAGGTTGTTCGGAATGCCGCCGATGAGATAGCTCGGGTTGAGACCGCTGTGCTCGAACACCCAGGTCAGCAGCGAGGTGGTGGTCGTCTTGCCGTGCGTGCCGGAGACGACGAGGGAACGTTTGCCGCGGATGAAGAACTCGCGGAGCAGTTCGGGCAGGGAGCAATAGCGGAGCTTGTGGTCAAGAGCCTGCTCGGCCTCGGGATTGCCGCGGGAGATGGCGTTGCCAATGACGACGAGGTCAGGCTGGTGCGCCAGGTTGCGCTCCGCATAGCCGTTGGTGAACTCGATTTTCTTCCCGGCCAGAAAGGACGCCATGGGCTCGTAAACGTTCTGGTCGGAGCCGGTGACGAGGAATCCCTTGTCCCGCATGGCCGCCGCCGCCGCCGCCATGGCCGTGCCGCCGATGCCGACAAAGTGAACTGATTTGATTTCCGATGAAAACATGGCGCGAGCTTAAACCACGAAGGCGTCGCGCCGGAAAAGAATTTTGAAAATTTTCGCAGCCGCGGACGCCCCGTGACTTTTGGAAGTCCCGAAGTGAAGGAAGGCCGCCGGTTTCAGACTGGGCGTCACTCGTTCAGGCCGCGGTGACGCCCGGCCCGTTCCCCGTGCGACCGCCATTGCGCCGCCGGGCCGGGTTGCTTCGGGGCGGACGCCAGGCCGCCGACCTGAAGCAGGGTCGGCAGTTCCGAAGGCTGGCCGGCGCCGAACAAGATGTTCAATTCCACCTCCGCCCAGGCGGCGAGGGACCGCAGGAAAAAAAACGTGGCCGCGGCCTCCGTGGATTGGAAGGCGGCGCTGTCAAAGGATGCCACGATCAGATGCGGACTGCCGCCCTTGAGGCCGAGCCAGTAGGTGATCCACGACTTCACTTCCGTGGGAATGCTCCCGCCGTCGCGCGCGGAAACGATGAGGACGTCCACCTGCCGGCTTTCCTGCGCGGCGAGATCCCAGATTTCCTTCAAGCGCAGCGATTCAAACCGGAACAAGACCGGCGCGGACCCGCCGTCGTTGTGTTCAACCAGCTGGTTCATGATCTGTGTGGCGCGGCAGCCCGTCTCCGCATCCTCGTAAACCAGAAGAAACTTGAAGGCGCGCGGCTCCGGCGTGGCCGGCGCTTTCAGCAGCGGCACGAGGCGGTTGGTGGCGGGAATTGGCTTCATATGCCGGCGGAACGGGGCTCAATCCAGGAAATGACCGCCGCGGCGGGTGCGGAGGACAATCCGCTGATGCTGCGGATGCCAGCAGAGAAAAATGCCGCCGAACGAACTGTGATGCGGACAGCAGCCGCGCGAGCGGCTCCGGCATTCTGAAAATTCCTCGATGCTGCCCATGCTGGTGGCGGCGCAGCTGTCCTCAACGGGCGGGAGGAACTCTTCCTCCGGGTGGCTTGGTTCATGACGACCGGGCACACGCATCCCTGGGCTGGCAGGGGCGCCGGACAACTGCGCGTGAAGGTTGGGCGACATGCTGGGTTCAAAATCAATTTGGGGTTCAACGCCAGACGGCTGGTGCAAGGTAGCCTTCCGGGCGGATATGGCCAGCGGCGGCGGAGCTGATTGCGAATCATGGAAAGACTGAGACCGGCTAAAATTTTCGGGCAGCCCCGGCCGGCGGAGAAGTCAGACTAGCTGGTTGGTGACCACCCAGCGCACCGCGTAGGAAACGAGTTCGGTGCCGCTCTTGAGGTTGAGCTTGTCCTTCAGGTGCATCCGGTGCGTCTCCACCGTCTTGCCGCTGATGGACAGTTTGGCCGTGATTTCGCGGGTGCTCAAACCCTGGCCGATCAACTGGAAGATCTCAAACTCCCGGGTGGTCAGCATGCCCAGGGACGGGGCTGTCTGGTGCTGGCGCCGGCGGGACAGACCGTCCAGCAGGTTGCCGGAAACCCTGCCGCTCACATAAAACTCCCCAAGCAGCACCTGCCGGATCGCGTCGAGCAGCTTGTCGCTGCGCTCGGTCTTCATGACATATCCATGGGCGCCGGCGCGCAGCGAACGTTCGGCGTAAACCCCTTCGTCATGCATGGACAGCACCAGGATCTTGATGGCGGGATGCTGCACGCTGAGGTCGCGGATGAACTCCAGGCCATTCTTTCCCGGCAGGGACAGATCGGCCAGCACCACGTCCGGCTGCAAGGACTTGATCGCCTCGGCGGCCTGTTCGACATTCTCCGCCTCGCCACAGACGGCCAGGTCCGGCTGCCGGCGGAACAACTGGCACAAGCCCTGCCGCGTGATCGGGTGATCCTCCAGGATCAGAATTTTTTTCCTGGCGGGAGCGTTCTTGGTTGCCTTGGCGGATTTCATGTGGGCGGTGATGCGGTTTCAGGAAAAACCCCGGCGAAAACAACGACCGCCATGACGCTGACCGGACATTGTTGACCATTCATCGTGGAACGGAAAAGTTCTGCCCAGCTGGGAGTTTCAGCTCTCATTGTTTCCATCTATGGCAAAAAGCGCCGGGAAGGCAAGCCAGCGCACCACTTAAAATCTGCGGACCGCCACCCTTCATTTAAGAGGCGTTGCGCCGCCCGGAAGCAGGCCATTCCCTACTTCGGCGATTTCATCTCAAACTGCCCGTCCGCGCCGAGCACACTCTTGAAGTCATTCCTCAGCCGCGCCCCGGCCGGCGCATCGCCTCTCAGGCAAGCATCCCAGAAGGCGGTCGAGCTTTCGCAAATCAACGCCTTGAACCGCTGTTCGCGCTCGGGCGAAACCTTGGGCGCGACGCCGCTGAAGACGCTGTGATCACCGCCATTAAGGGTCAGCAGAAACTGCTCGGCGCCCCGGATGTGGTCGTAGGCCACCCGTCTTTCCGCTGGCAGGGTTTCTCCGATGGGGCTGTAATCCTCCGTGCCGGTCATGTGCAGCACGGGGATTTTGATGCGGGCGAATGAACGGTCGAACAGATTTTTCCGCGCCGGCACCGGAGCGCTCATCGCAATCGCTGCCTGGACGCGCGGATCGGCATAGGAAATCTCCCGGTCGCCCGGCAGCACAAACACCTGGCCAGCCACGGCCAGCGCGGTGAAGGCGCCAAAGGAATGTCCGGCCACCCCGACGTGCGCCACATCCAACCGCCCCTTCAATGGCCCCGCCTCACGATTCAAGGCCTCCAGTTGATCGATGGCAAAGCTGACATCCAGGGGCCGGTTCACGGCGTTGTCCGGCTTGGCGGCGGCCTGGCGGAGATTTCCCTTCAGCTCCGTCAGCGGTTTTTCCTGCCACACGGAAGCGTCGCTGCCGAGGTGCTGCAAATGAACCGAGGCGTAGCCGTGCGCCGCCCAGTAACGGCCGAGATATTCATAGCCCTCCCGCGAACCGCCCAGGCCGTGGGAGAAAAGAATGACCGGCAGGCTGCCCGGGCTCGCCTTGGAATAATAAATTTTGACCGGCACCGGCCGGCTGCGCTTGGAGTCGAACCAGTCATACCGCAACACCTCGACGGCCTCGCGGTTTGTGCTGACGACCGAAGCGGGGGGAAAATTGGTCGGCGCCGGCCGGACCGGCAGCACCGAGACGAGCAGCAAACCCGCGACCAGCGGAACTGTTTTCATCAGGTTCCTTGACGTCGCCATGGGATGAAGAGTTACCGCCGGAGAAAGTTCAGTGATATTCCTGCACCGTCTTGACCGCGTAACCGTTCTTCTTCAGCGCCGCAATGCCCAGCGCGGCGGCCTTCGCGCCGGACAGCGTGGTCATGATCGGCGTCCCGGTATAGACGGCGGTGGTGCGGATCTTCACCTCGTCCGCGCGCGGCACCTGGCCGGCGGGCGTGTTGATGACAAGCTGCAGCTCCTTGTTCTTGAGGAGGTCCACGGCGTTGGGACGGCCTTCCGAGACCTTGAAAATCCGCTGCACGGTCAGCCCGGCTTTTTCCAGAACCGTGGCCGTGCCGCCGGTCGCCACCAGCTCAAAGCCCAGTCCGATAAAATCCTTCGCCACGGACACCACATCCTTCTTGTGCATGTCGCTGACGCTGATGAAGACCTTGCCGCTGGTCGGCAACGGCGCGTTCGCCGCCATCTGCGACTTGGCGTAAGCCGTGCCGAGATCCGCGTCGAGGCCCATGACCTCGCCGGTGGAACGCATTTCCGGCGACAGCAAAATGTCCTGGCCATGGAAGCGGTTGAACGGGAACACGGATTCCTTCACCGCCCAATACTTCGTCCAGATTTCCTCGGTGAACTTGAGCTCCTTGAGCGTCTTGCCCGCCATGACTTTCGCCGCGATCTTCGCGAGCGGTTTGCCGATGGCCTTCGAGACGAACGGCACGGTGCGCGAGGCGCGCGGGTTCACTTCGAGCACATAAACCGTCTCGCCCTTCACGGCGTATTGCACGTTCATGAGGCCGACGACCTTCAGCTCCTTCGCCATCGCGTGCGTGTAGTCGCGGATGACCTGGATGACTTTCTGGGAAAGCGTGTGCGGCGGCAGCACCATCGCGGCGTCGCCGGAGTGAACGCCCGCGAACTCGATGTGCTCCAGCATGCCGCCGATGACAATCGTCCCGCCGTTTGGCAGCCCAACGTCCGCGATGCAGTCCACATCCACTTCGGTCGCGTCTTCGAGGAACTTGTCCACGAGCACCGGTCGTTCGGGCGACGCCTCGACCGCGAACTTCATGTAGTGCGAGAGCTCGGCATCCGAGTAAACAATTTGCATCGCACGCCCGCCGAGCACGAAGCTTGGACGCACCAGCACGGGATAGCCGAGCTTCTTGGACGCTTCGAGCGCTTCGGCTTCGTTCGTGGCGAGACCGTTCGGCGGCTGCGGAATGTTCAGCTTGTTAAGCATCGCTGCGAACAGCTTGCGGTCCTCGGCGATCTCGATGCTTTGCGGCGACGTGCCGATGATGTTCACGCCGTTCTTCTGAAGCCCAAGCGCGAGGTTGAGCGGGGTCTGACCGCCGAACTGCGCGATGGCTCCCCAGCACTTTTCGCGTTCGTAAATGTGCAACACGTCCTCGAGCGTCAGCGGCTCGAAGAACAGTTTGTCGCTGGTGTCGTAGTCGGTGGAGACGGTTTCGGGATTTGAATTCACCATGATGGTTTCAAATCCATCCTCCTTCAAAGCGAACGCCGCGTGAACGCAGCAGTAATCAAACTCAATGCCCTGTCCGATGCGGTTCGGCCCGCCGCCGAGAATCATGACTTTCTTGGCCGTGTTGCCTTTGACCTCGTCATCGCCACGGTCGTACGTGGAATAATAGTAAGGCGTGTAAGCCTCGAATTCGGCGGCACAGGTGTCCACGAGGCGGTAGCTGGGAATGAGGCCGGCCTTTTTGCGCTCGGCGCGGACGGCATCCTCGGTGGTGCCGGTGAGATGGGCGATCTGGCGGTCGGAAAAACCCAGGGACTTGGCTTTGGCTAATTTTTCGGCGTTCATCGGCGGTTCAAAATCCGGCAAAGCAAACCGGAACCCCTGTTCGGTGTCGAGCAGGAAAACCGGTGCCTGGGCTTGGCCGGGGCAAACCGACCGCGGGTATTTTGAGGACTACGGGCAGATCAGCCGCACGCGATAGAAGCGCGTGGCCGGCAGGGGGGAAGGATCCAGAAACTCATGGTTCGCCCCCGTGCCCACAGCGGTCTGACAAGTGTTCCAAGTCGGATCCAGCAGGTCCTCCTTGCATTCCAACGCATAGGTGTAGCACGGGAGGGTTTCGATGGTGATATGAATCCCGGCGGCGTTGTAGCTGATCCCGGTGATGACCGGCGGCGTCTGCGGTCCGGTGACCGTGACCGTGACCGTCTGGCTGCAAGTGTTCGTGTTGCCGCACAAGTCAGTCGCAACCCAGTTCCGGGTGAACGTCTGCGTGCAGCCGCTGCCATTGGTCAGCGTATTTAGAATCGTGAGCACGACGTTCGTTCCGCTGCAGGCGTCGACCGCCACCGGCGGATCAAAACTCCATGCCGCGCCGCACACCACGGTTTTGTTGCTGGCGCAGGTCAGCACCGGCGGCGTGGTGTCCGCCACCGTCACGGTCTGACTGCAAAGGTTGGAGTTTCCGCAACAATCGGTGGCCTGCCAGGTGCGGGTGAGGAGCAGCGGGCAGACGCCATTGGTCACGGTGTTGAGGATGACAATATCCAGATTGGTGCAGCAGAGACTGGCCGGCATGGGCGGGTCGAAACTCCACGCCGTGCCGCACGCCACGGTTTTGTCAGGGGCGCAGGCCAGCATCGGCGGCTTGGCTCTGCCGGACGAACCTGCCGCATAGATGGCGGCAATGTCGTTGCTGGACAATATGCAGCCATACAACCCGACCTCATCCATCGCTCCCTGAAAACCAGCCCCGCCCAAGGACGTATTGCCAATCACCAGCGGACGCCCGTTGGGCCCGGGGAACGGATCCGTGAAGGCCATGCTGCTGTCCAGCACGCCGTTGACATAGAGCTTGATCAGCGCCCCGTCGTAGGTGGCGGCGACATGCGTCCATTGGCCGGCCGGAATCAGCTGGGCGCTTTGGAAATAGATTCCCAGACCCAGCACACCCGCGTTACCCACGAGGAAGCGCAGGCGGCTTTGATATACATCGAAATAATAGCCGTCGGGCGTTCCGGCGGTGGCTTTGTTCAGGATGGCATTGTTTCCGAACGCAAAGGTCGGTTTGATCCAAGCTTCGATGGAGATCGCGCCCGTGATGTCCAAGGCGGCGGTGTTCGGCACTTCCACGGCTTGTCCGCTGCCGGAGAAGTTAAACGCCTGTCCCACCATGCCGGCCGTGAACCCGACGCCGCCTTGCAATAACCCAGCATGGCCGCCCGCCAGATTGTTGCCGTTGCCGTCACCTGGCCACCAGCCGAGCTGACAGGGACTGGCCAGGACCGTCACCGTCTGGCTGCAGGTATTGCTGTTGCCACACTCATTCACGAAGAGCCAGTTGCGGGTGATAACCAGGGGACAAATGCCATTGGTGATCGTCGTGACGACAAATGGATTGGTGTCGAAGCCATTGCACGCAGTAGCGATTGACGGCACATCAAATGTCCATGCTGTACCGCACGTCACCGTTTTGGCCGAGACACAACACTGGCCGTCCACTGCCAGCTCGGCGCGAAAGCCGGTAGAACCGCCGCCGTTGTTCAGAATAATTTCGAGAGTGTTCTGGCCGGCGACAAAATGGGCGCTGTTGCTTATCGAAGAGAATTGAAAGCCATACCCGCCGACTGGGCCAATATTCACCCCATTGAGAAAGAGATATCCGTCGTCATCGGTGCAAATCCTTCCAATCAGGGTCGCAGTAGCGCATGGCAAAGTGAAAATCCAGCGATTCGTGTAAGTGCCGCTTGGACCAATTCCGTTTTGGTTCGGCCCGACCCACTGAGACACCCCGTTCGTCGCCGACCAGAAAGGCAATGCATAATTCGCTGGGGCTATGACAACCATTGCGTTTGTACCGACGGGCGAGCCAGCGTTGACAAATGTTTGCTCCGGCGTTCCCGGCGGCAGCAACGCACCATTCGCATCGGTGCCGGTGTTGATAGAGTAATGCGGATTGCAGGGTGAAGTTGTTGCCGTCACGGTCACGGTCTGGCTGCAGGTGTTGGTGTTGCCACATGCATCCGTGGCGAGCCAGGTGCGGGTGATGGCCAAAGGACAATTCCCATTGGTGACGGTGGCGTAGGTGAGAGCGACATTGGTCCCGCTGCAGCCGTCAGCGACAGCCGGCGGGTCAAAACTCCAACTCGAACCGCACTCGACGGTTTTGTTGCTGGCGCAGGTGACCACCGGTGCCTGGGTGTCCTGACTCCAGGTGTAAACCACGTTGGTCACCGCCGCCGGGCCGCATTGGCTTTGGACGGTGATGGTGAATGTGCGGGTTTTCGCACAGGCCGGTCCGGCATCCACATGCGTCACATTCGTGGAACCCAAACCGCAAACATTCGTGGCCGCGACCAGGGCACGCACAGTAGTGTCCGTGGGCAGATTGGTAGGATTGCAGCCAAGGTTGGTGCCCGCCGGAATGCTGGTGATGACGGGCGGCGTGGTGATGATGCGGGTGTTGTAGCTGACACTGGCGGAATTCCCGCAGACATCGGTGGCCGTCACCGTGACCACTGCACTGCAGGTTCCCACCGTGCTGGCGGTCAGGCTGACCGAACCGCACTCGTCACTGTTGGCGGTGTTGTTCAAGGCGGCGTTCTGTGCCGCAGTCACACTGGGGTAACAAGAGCCGATGCTGCCGACCGTAAGCGTCGGCGGATTGGTGTCAGCGACCCAGGTGTAATTGACATTGATCGTCCCAGATATGTTGCCGCAGGCATCGGAAGCGGAAATCGTGAACGTGCGGTTCATGCCGCAAGGCGAGCCGTTGTCCACGTGCGACACATTGATGGTGGGGGTTCCGCAATCATCCACCGCCCCGATCAGTGCCTGCATGCTGACATCCGTCGGCAGATTCGTGGGATTGCACCCCAGGTCGCCGCCCGCAGGATAATTGGTGATAACCGGCGGCGTGGTGTCTGCTGTCCAGGTGATGACTTGCACGCAGGTGTTGGTGGCCCCGTAATTGGAGGTGGCGGTGTAGGTGATCGTGCGCGTGTGGGCGCAACCGTTGGTCGTGTCCAGCTTGGCGCAGGTCACTCCGACAAATGGCGTGAAGATCAGAAACGTGGGTGAACCAAATAGACCGGAGGCAAAGTTGTCTATGAAAGCTCCGGTCGTCCCGTTGTAGCGCTTCACGTCGACGGTGCCAACACTGCTGACGTAAAGGTTGCCATCGGGTCCAAACCCAAGGCCGACTGGCCCATTCAATCCGCCACTGCCTGCTGAGACGAAGGTGTCAATGAATGCCCCGGTTGTCCCATGGTAACGTTTCACTTCATCGGTGTTAAAGCTGCTGACATAAAGGTTGCCGTCCGATCCGAACATTAAGCCTTCTGGTCTAGAAAGCCCGCCGCTGCCCGCTGTGACGAAGTTGTCAATGAAAGCTCCGGTCGTCCCGGTGTAGCGTTTCACCTCAGAGGTGCCATAGCTGCTAACGTAAAGGTTGCCGTCCGATCCAAAAACCAGCTCCGATGGTTCATTCAGCCCCCCGCTACCGCTCGTAACGAAGCTGTCTATGAAAGCTCCGGTCGTCCCGCTGTAGCGTTTCACTTCGTCGGTGACGCCACTGACGACATAAAGGTTGCCGTCCGATCCAAAAACCAGCCCGATGGGGTCGCTCAGCCCCCCGCTACCGCTCGTAACGAAGTTGTCTATGAAAGCTCCTGTCGTCCCGCTGTAACGCTTCACCTCGTCGGTGCCAAGACTGCTGACATAAAGGTTGCCGTCCGGCCCAATCGCCAAGCCTTCTGGTAGGGCCAGTCCACCGCTGCCTGCTGTGACAAAATTGTCAATGAAAGCTCCGCTCGTCCCGTTGTAACGTTTCACTTCGGAGCTGTTCACACTACTGACCAGCAGGTAGGCGGGAGCTGCTCCTGCGTAACCGTTGGTCGCCCCCACATTCGGGTCGCAGTCAGGAATGGTCACCGGATTGCAGCCGAGATTCGTGCTGGCCGGACAGTTGGTGAACACGGGAGTGGTGTCAAACACGGTCACGGTGAAGTCGCATTCGGCATGATTGCCTTCGAGATCATACGCCGTGCAGTTCACGGTCGTGGTGCCGACGGGGAAAAGACTGTTCGGCGGCGGCGTGCAGTACAGAATCGGCTCGTTCGTCGAACAGAGGTTGGTGGCGGTGACGGTATAATTCACCGGCACATTCGGAGCGGCGTAGATCACCTGGTTGCTTGGACAATAAATCTGAAAGCAGGCGGGATCATTGGTGTGCCAGTTGCCGAAATTCACACCGTTGATCTGCTGGGCAGTGCCGACGGCGACCACGTTCGATCCGCTGGCTGGCGTGATCTGGGTCCAGCCGGGTTGCATCACCTCCGTAACGGCATAAACGCCACCGGCCAGGTTGGGAAAGTAATAGAAGCCGTTCACATCCGTGACGACCTCCTGCCCGTTGGAAAGATGAATCGTCCAGCCCGCCAAGGCCGGTTCACCCGTATCGCGCACGCCGTTGGCATTGAAGTCAAAATATTTTTGCCCGGAAATGCCCGAAGTGGGCCGGCAACATTCGCTGTTCGGATCAATCAAGCCGGAGCCGGTCACGGTGCCGCTGAGATTCAGGCCCATGGCCACCGCGCCGGAGTTGGTCACGATCACGGTCAGAGTGTTTTTCCCGGTTAGAAACCACGTCGGGTTGACCAACATGCTGGCGGTTCCACACGCCGGAACCGCGGCGCCGTAAGTGGTGTTGGCGGGAGCAAGTGCCAGCGGATGGCCATTGAGTGAAACCCCCGCCGAATCATCCGCCCGCAGGCAGACGTTCACGACCACGTTGCTCGCATCACCCGCTAGGCAGAAGTCTGTCTCGAAGACATACGCGCCATTGAGATTGTTCACCTCGGTGGGATAGGAACTGATCCACTGGCTGTTCGCCTGGGGTGGTTTCCAGGCGGAATTGCCCTGGATCACCGTGGCGGGACGCGGCAGGGTGCTGGGTGGAACGGTGGGGTCGGCCGTCACCCGCCAGAACGCATCCGCCTGACCGGTCGCATAGACTGATCCCGCCGCCTGGTTCAGGCCGGTGTTGAGGGAGACGGTGTTCACGTTGGGACAGCAGCAGTTCGCGCTGCCATCCAGTTCCACGCGCAGCCCGGTCGCATTGCTGAAGTTGGTCACATAAAAATACAACGTGTTTTTTCCCGCCACCAAGCCGCTGCTGATGGCGAATGGATGCCAGTCGGTGAAGTTCGCGGAGACTCCCCCCGTCAACTCCGCAACGGGGTTTGGCTGGTTGTTCACGAAAATGGCGCCGTTGTTGTCCACCGCCCACCGCCCGCTGACAAGAGCGCTATTTGTGCAGGGCAGATTAAATGTGTAGGCGTAACGATAAGTCTCGTTGGAAAAAAGATCCGCATTCTCCGGTCCGATCCATTGCGAAGTGGCGTCATTGGTCAGCCAGGCTCCGGGTGGATTGTTCACCACGACGGCGTTTGTGCCGGGGCTGAGATTGTTGGTCAGTGAGAAGCGGGGGTCCACTGCGTCGGGGGGCAACGCCACATTGTTGGCGTCCACACCGCTATCAGGCAACGCGAGTGCCGCAGGGGGGCAGCAACAGGCGGCGCTGCCGCTCAACTCAACCCGCAGGGCGGTGCCACCGCCATTGTTGGTCACATAAAAATACAGCGTGTTCAGGCCCGCCACCAAGCCGCTGCTGAAGGCAAACGAGTGCCAGGTGGTGAAGTTGGCCGATCCACCACCGGTTAGAATGGCCACCGGACTCGTGTGGTTATTGATCTGGATTGCCCCGTCGTTGTCCGCCGCCCACCGGCCACTGATGACGGCCTCGTTGGTGCAGGGCAAATAAAAACTAATCTGGTAGAGATAGGTCCCGTTGGCACCGGCTCCGCTCGGTGTTGGCGCAATCCATTGTGAAACGGCAGTGTTCGTCAAACCGGCCGCCGCTAGGGCGTAGGCCTGGTTGCCGCCGCCATTCGGATTGATCGGGATGGTGAAATGGGGATCGGCCGATCCCAATGGCAGGGCTGAACCATTCGTCCCAATACCAGTGTTGAACAACAGCAACGGCTCAGGCTGGCAGTTGACTGCGTTGGTGCCCTCGACGCGGAAAGCCACACTGTTTGAGCCGTTGTATCCGTTCCAAGGATCGGAGGGCAATCCCCCTTCGCTTTCCTGCCGGATGGGGACGGTGGTTCCATTTGTGTTGTCGGACCAGCGGTAGGAAACGACTGCATTGGCACCAGCCGGAACCGACGTCGGCTCGGTGACAATCCAGTATTTTGCCCCGTTGGACAGGAGCGGGTGCGTGGTTGAGGGAACCGTCGTTGCCGTCGTGAAAGGGTTGGAAAGATTCGGCCAGATGGATTGATTCTCACTTAATACTTCCAGGGTGGATCCCGGACTTCCGACGACATCCGTCGTCAGACGAACCCGCAGGAAATTACCGGGGACGGTGCTTGAAACCGAGATCGGCAGGGTGATCGAGGTGAGGTTGAAGTTTCCACCTGTCACTGTGAATTGGGCCGCCGACCGGACTCCGTTGGTGCTGGAAGTGGTGTTAACGCTGGCAGCCGTCAGATAGTCTTGCGGATGAAACCCTCCACCAACATCAAAGTTGTCAAAGATGACGGCAGCAGACGCGGCCCGGCTGAATGTCAGCACGGCGCAGACGCACAGGCACAGGCTGGATGGAAGACAGCGGCTGGGGAGGTTTTTCATCTGGATTCCTTTTGATTGTTGGCGGCGCATTTGAACCTCCCAAGGGCAAGCCGAACGTCAGCCGGCACAGTCAGTGTGTGCGCGGGCAAAGGCGCTGCTCGCCGGACAATTCCGTCGTCACGCTTGGGGATTGCTCCCGTTTATAGCAGTGATTCGGGGGGTAACAACCTTTATTTCCTAAAGGCTGGCCTAACCTGATACCCCCCAAACAATAACGGCCGCACCCCGTCCGGGATGCGGCCGTGCGTTAAGTCTCAGCTTACGGCTGGCGCAGGCGGAAGAACACGGCGGGGTTGGTCGCCTGGATGTTCACGACTGCCTGGGTCGAGGACTCGCTGCCGGCGATGTCCACCCAGTTACCGGCCAGACCGGTGGTGAGACTGTTGGTCTGGGCCTGGAGGATCCAGCCTTGATGATCGGCCGGCCAGGACAAGGTCATGGCGTTGCCCGTCACGCTGAACGTGATGTTGGTCGGGTTGCTGGCAATGCCCGCCACCACGCTCAGGACGCCGGTGGCCGGGTTGAACGCCCAAGCCTTGCCCGCGCCCGGGGTGCCGGTGATGACGGAGAAGTTGCCGCTGCGGGCCACGCTGCTGAACACCGGAAAGCTGTCGCCAATGTTGAGCGTGCCCGAGACGTTCGTCGCGAACAACGTGCCGCCGTAGTTCACGTTGGTCAGGCCGATGACCTGGTCCGACGTGTTCAAGGTCTTGTTGACCTCGATGAAGGTCGTGCCGGCCAGCGTCAGGTTGCTGGCGATGGTCAGCGTGCCGATGGACGCGCCCGGCGAGAGCGTGCCGCCGGACTGGACCGTGACTTCGGTGTTGATCGTGCCGGTGCCGCCGAGCGTGCCGCCCACCACCGTCACGACGCCCGTGCTGGTGATGCTGCCGTTGACGAGCAACTGGCCGCTGCTGACCGTGGTGGTGTTGCCGTAGGTGTTCGCGGCGGACAGGACGAGCCGGCCTGTGCCGTTCATCGCCACATTGATCGGCGCACCGTTGCCGGAGTTGTTGATGGCGCCCGAGACGAGGTGGCTGCCCGCGCCGGTGAAGGTGTAGGTGCGGGAGCCGGTGGCCGTGCCGATGTAGGAGATGCCTCCCGACAATTCCAACTCGCCGGCATCCGACTGGAACAGCAGCGCGCCGCCGCCGACCTCGATGCTCAGCGGACTCACTAGGGCATTGTTGCCCGCGAGGTTTTGAATCCACGGCACCCCGCTGTTGCGGCAGGTGACGGTGAAAGCCTGCGGCACCGTGATCGGACCGGCGGAGCCGTCGAGTTGCAGGATCGACCGGCCGCCGTTGTTGTTCCGGGAGAGGATCGGCGACGCCACGTTGATGAGGGCATTGCTGGTGGTGATGCGCACCGCGCCGTCATTGCCGGAGATGGACGCCGTGTCGAGGTTCAGCGTGCCGTTGAAGGAGTTGCTGACACCGAGCACCAGCGTGCCCGCACCGGTCTTGGTCAGGATCGCGCCACCCGAGATCTGATTGCTGATGGCCAGTGTGAAGCCGTTGTCCACGGCCAGGGCCGAGTTCGCGAGGACGGTGAAGCCCGCCTTGCCGTCGTTGAAAGTCACGTTGGTGATCGCCTGCAACACCGCGCCGGCGAGCGTGATCTGGTCCGGGGTGAACACCGCGGGATTGCCGAGTGAACCGCCCGTGACCCGCGCCGCGCCGCCATTCAGAACCGTCAGGCCGGTGTAGTTGTTGGTTGCGGCATAGGTCCACGAGCCGAAGCTCTGCGTCACGCCGCCGGCACCGAGCGTCAGCGGACCGCCGAAGATGCCCGCGCCGGATCCGACGAGAGTCAGGTTCGCATTCGCCGCCGCGCCGTTGAGGCCGTTGGTGCTGGCGAGGTTCAAGGTCGCACCGCCGTCCACGCTTAACGTGGTATCGCCGGCGAGATCAACCGTGCCGCGGTAAACCGAGGTGCCCGCGCCGCCCTTGCGAAGAGCGCCGTTGCCATCGCCCGCGCCGTAGAGCACGAGCGGATTGCCGCCATTATCCACATTGGCGGTGATGTAAAGCTGGGAGCCGGGACCGGGACCCACTGAGATCATGCCATTGGTGTCACCCAGGCCGTTGGCGTTGGCGAGGAAGGCGATACCCCCGTTGATGATGGTGTTACCGGTATAATAGTTCGAGCCGGAGGCCAACACAGAACCGCTGCCGTACATGAACACCGAGCCGGTGCCGTAGATGGGCGAAGGCATCACGACGGCGTCCGAACGGTAGAGATATAGCTGAGCATTGTTGGTCACCACGCCGCTGCCGAGCGAACCGCTCGTGCCGCCATTGCCCAAGGACACGGCACCGCCGCTGATGATCGTGGGGCCGGTGTAGGAGCTGTTCACTTCCAAGACCAAACCGCCACCGCCGAGCTTGGTCAAGCCACCCGGTCCGGCGATCACGCCAGCACCGGCGATGTCATAATTATTGCCAAAAGAATTGCTTACCGTCACTGAGGATGGCGAAGCATTGACATTGAAGCTGACGCTGCCGCCCGCCCAGCCGTTGTCGTCGAAGCGCACGGCGTCGCCGTCATAGAACTTGTCCAACGGACCGGCAAAGGTGCCTTTGTGCCAGTTGTCCGGGCCGCTGCTGGTGTTGTCCCACGTGGTGGAAACCGAGCCGTCCCAGACCAGGTTGGTCGGGGAGCCAGTCACGATGAGTTCCACCGTCTTCGCCGTGGTGTTGTTGTTCAGGGCAAAGGTGAAGCGCGGGTTCGGAGACGTCGGAGCGACGAAGTTTCCGAAGCCGGAAAGCGTGCCATACTGCATCAAGGTGTAGGTGCCCACCGCCGGAACCGCGTTGAGGTAATTGATGTTCACTGTCACGCTGCCCGTGATGGCTTCGATGACGCCCGTGGCGACCACCTTGCTGTTGGTGGCGGTGCCAAAGTTAAACTGGACCGTGCTGTTCTGGTCGAAGTTGAGATTGGCCACCGTCATGATGCCGATGCCCGCGCCCGGTGCGAAGGTGGCACCTTCAAGAACATTCACGAAGTCGGCAATCGTGCCATTGCCGCCAAAGGAACCCTGCGCGACGTTGACGGAATTGTTGAACGTGTTGGTGCCGTTGAGATACAGCGTGCCCGAACCCAGCTTCCGGATGCCGCCGTCATTCACCAAGGCCGGGTCGTGGATGAGGGGCTGCGAGATGCCCACCACATAACCGCCGTCATCAATGGTGGTGCGGGTGCTGGAAACATACGCCGCCGTGAGGCCGGACATCCAGTTCAGATTCGTGCGCGCCGCCTTGAGCGTGCCGCCGTTCAGATAGAACTGCGAGTTGCCGGACGCGGAAGTAATCGTCGGAACCGTGAGCGTGCCGCCGTTCAGGCGATAGACATAGTTGCTGGTCAGGCCGGAGGCGCGGCCGAGATACAGCGTGCCGTTGCCGCCCACCGTGGCGCCGGCGTCGCTGTAGAACGTGACGCTGCCGCCGTTCTGGTTGAACGTGCCGTTGGCCGCGCCGGCGTTCGCGCCGAGCGAGAGGAAGTTGCCGTTCCAGATGTTGAGGGTGGAGGACCCGCTCATGTTCACCGTGCCGGATGAGCCGTTGAAGTTGGCGACCTCCACCTGCTGGCCCTGGACGTTGAGCACGCCGTCGCCGGACAGGTTGTAGGTGCCCGTGCCGCCGCTGGCGCCGCCGGAGCCGACGGTGAACCACTGCGCGGAGTTGAGGGTGCCGCTGACCTGGTTGAGCGTGCCGGTGCCGGGCGTGCCGGTGTTGGCCGAGACGCCGGCGATGATGACGCGCTGGGCGTTCACGGTGGCGTTGGAGACGTTCAACGTCGCCACCTGCCCGGTGAGCGGGGCAATTTCAATGTTCGCCGTCGCCGCGCCGAGGCTGACGCCGTCGCCGAGGCTCATCGTGCCGCCGTGCACGCTGGTGAGGCCCGTGTAGGAGCTGCTGCCCAGGAGGTCGAGCGTGCCGCTGTTGGTCTTGATGACGCTGATGACACTGCCGCCGTTCTGGATGGAGCCGGTCACCCGGGTGTTGCCCGCGCCGGCGAAGACGAGGTTGCGCGCCGCGGCCGGGGCCGTGGTCGGGAAGGTGCCGGGCAAGGTCAGCGTGCCGGCATCCGCCTGGAACGTGTAGAAGGTGCCGCCGGAATTGAAGGTGACCGCGGCGGGATTCCAGATGTTGTCGCCCGCGAGGCTTTGAATGCCGGCGATGAGATTGTTGCGGCCGCTCCAGGCGAAGGCGTTGGTGATTTCCATGTTCTCATTCGAACCGTCAATCTGGAAGGTCGAGCTGCCCGCCACCTGGTTGTTGCGGATCTGCACGAGCGGCGCGCCGCCGAGGGCGTTGGTCGTGGTGATGCGCAGGGCGCCGTCGCTGGCGGTCGTGCTGGCGGTGTCCACGTTGAGCACGCCCGCGATGGTGTTGCTGCCGCCGAGGATCAGGGTGCCGGGCCGGCTCTTGGTGAGCGACGTCGCGACGTTGATCTGGTTGGAGATGGTGAGGGTCTGGCCGGCATCAACGCCGATGGTGCCCGCATTGACGCTCACGCCGGAGTTGGTGTCCGCGAGGCTGAAGGTGGTGGCGGCCTCGAGTTCGCCGACGTTGATGCTGATGTGCGCGGGATCGAAGGAGGCCGGGGTGCCGCCGAGGGCGGTGGTCGAGGCCACCTGCACGATGCCGGTGTTCACGGCGGTGACGCCGAGGTAGGTGTTGTTGCCGGCGAGCACCAGGGTGCCGGTGCCATCGTTGGTGAGGCTGCCCGCGCCGGTGATGGCGTTGGTCAAGGTCAGCGTGCCGGTGCGGTAAACGCGGATGGCGCTGTTGTTGGCGATGGCCGCGCCGGAGCCGAGGTTGCCCGTGCCGCCGTTGTTGCCGACCTGGAGGACGCCGCCGCTGACGGCCGTGTTGCCGTTGTAGGTGTTCGCGCCGCTGAGGACGAGCGTGCCGTTGCCGGTCTTGGTCAGCGAACCGCCGTTGCCGCCCGCCACCACGCCGCTGACGACCAGCGCGGAAGAAGGAGTGATGTCCACCGAGCCGCCGCCGGCGTTGAGCGTCGCGCCGCGGTCCGTGCTGCCGGTGGTGCCGGCGAACTGCAGTGTGCCGCCGTTGAAGGTGAGGTTCGCCGACGCGCTGGACGCGGCGCCCAGCGGACTGGCCTGGCCGCCGTTGGCGATGGTGGTGATGCTGACCGTGCCGCCGTTGAGCGCGGTGATGCCGGTGTAGTCATTGGTCGTGCCGATGCTGAAGGTGCCGCCGCCGGATTTCGTCAGGCCGGTGCTGCCGCCAATCTTGCCGTTGCCCGTGAGCGAGTAGGCGCTGGAGGAGTTCACCGTGACCGAGCCGGGCTGGACGTTGGTGTTCAGGACGGGGGAAAGACCCGCGCCGAGGTCGGTCAGGCTCACGTTGTCGCCGTCATAGTAGAAGTCCGCGCTGACGGAGGCGGCGTTGGTCCAGTTCTGCGAGGTGGTGATGTCCCACGCCGCCGAGGTGCCGAGCCATACAATGTTCGCCGCGGAACCGCCGACCTGCAGCTGGACGCGGTTCGGGGAGGAGGCATAAACAATGTTGAAAGTCTGGCGCGACGGGAAAGGCTTGCCGGTCACGACAAAGTCCGTGGCGCTGCCGCCCAGCGTGCCGCCAATGGTGAAGAGCGTGTAGGTGCCGTTGGGGAGGCCGCCCGGCGGAAGGCTGGCCAGGTTGATGACTGAGCCGACGGACGGGGTGAGGTTGCCGGTGACGACGATGGAATCGTTGGTGCCGGAGAGGAAATCGAAGCGGTTGGTGTCGCCGATCGCGAGCGAGAGGTTGCCGTTGAAGGTCAGGATGCCGGCCAGGCCCGCGCCGCCGGGAACAATCTGGGTGCCGGTGGTGTCGGCGGTGTTGCCGACGACGGTGCCGTTGCCGAGCAGCGTCTGCGAGGCGCCGAGAATGAACGTGGCCGCCGAGACATCCAGCGTGCCGCCGTTGGCGACGTTGATCACCGGGGAGGCGAGGCTGCCGCTGCCGCTCAGGGCGAGCGTGCCCGCGCCGACCGTGGTCGAGCCCGAGTAGGTGTTCGGGGCGCTGAGCGTCCAGGTGCTGGCGTTCGACTTCACCAGCGTGATCACATTCGCGCCGCCGTCGGTGATGGCGCCGCTGATGGCGTTGCCGGCCGCGGTGCCGTCGAGCTGCAGGGTTTTGCTGGTGGCGGATGCCGTCACGTTGCCGATGGCGAGCTTGGCGGTGGTCGGGTTAAGAATGGTGGTGCCGCCGCTGCCGCCGCTCAGGGTCATGGCGTTGGCGGTGATCTGCGGGTTGCCGCCGGAGACGCCCGGGCCTTTGACCACGTTCATCACGAGAGGCGTCGCGCCGGAACCGATGAGGAAGGTGCCGAGCGTGTGGTTGATGCCGAGCGTGCCGGTCTTGACGTCGGAGGCAATCGTCCAGGTCGAGCCGCTGCCGGCGTTGACCACGTTCGGGTAATCGCCGCCGTCCGTCGCCATGACGAGGGTGGAGCCGGTGCCGAAGGTCATGCCGTTTGTGCCGAGGGCGTTCGGGTTCGACATCACCACCGTGCCGCCGGAGATGGTCAGGCCGCCGCTGAAGGCGTTGCTGGCCTGCAAGGCGAGCGTGCCCGCGCCGGCCTTGGTGAGGCTGAACGCGCCGCCGACGGTGCCGCCGAGCGAGAGGGTGTTGGAGGAAACCGTGATGGTGCGGGCGGCGGCCAGGGTGACCGCGCCAAAGCCGAGGTGAAGGTCGTTGGAGCCGGCGAAGGTGAAGTTGTTGTTCAGCTGCACGGGATTGTTGGCGGTGAGGACGAGCGCCCCGCCGGAGGTGTTGTCGAGGGTGGCGTTGTCGCCGCTGGTGACGGTGAAGGTGCCGCGGCCCAGCGCGTTGGTGCTGGCGATGTTCAGGCGGGAACCCGCCGTCGCGCCGCTCAAGGTCAGGCTGCCGGTGAAGCCGTTGGAGCCGGAAAGCGTCAGGACGCCGGCGCCGGATTTCGTGAGCGCGCCCGCCCCGACGATGGGATTCGGCACGGACAGCGTGATGCCGGCCGCGAGGTTGAAGGTGCCCGCGCCCGTCAGAGTGATGCCGCGGTTGGAATCATCGAGCGCAAAACTGGCGGACGGCTGGAGCGTGCCGTTGTTGAAAGTGAGCTGGTTGGCGGTGAAGGTGGCCGGGTTGCCGCCGAGCCGCACCTGGGAGTCCACGATCACGGTGCCCGCCGACGCGCCGCCGATGATGATGCGGCCGGTGAAGCCGCCGTTCGCGCCGTTCAGGATGGAGGGGTTGTTGCTGAAGAAGAGCGAACCCGTGCCGGCGATGATGGCGTTGTTGGTGATGTTGCCGTTGTTGCCGGTGAACGCGCCGCCGGCCGCCGCGACAAAGTTGCTGCCCGCCAGGGTGAAGGTCGCGCCGCCGATGGCCGCGTTCTGCACCACGCCGCCGTCCAGGATCAGGTTGGTGACGGTGATGACGACGCTGGCCGAGCCGCCTTTATAGAGGAGAATGCCGCCGTTGGAAAAGGTCAGCGAGTCGCCCTTGAACGCCGCCGACAAGGTGTCGGAAACGGGCGTGCGCAGGTTGTGGGTCGCATTCGACACCACATAGGAGTTTCCGGCGGAGGGCGCCGCCGAACTGTTCCAGTTCAGCTTGTTGGTGAAGGAACTGGTGTTGATGGCGTCGTTGTTCGTCAGCCAGAACGTGGCCGCCGGTGACAGCAGCGGCACACCCAGCAATGTGGAGATGACGAGGGACTTCAATAGGGTGGTCTTCTTCATAAAATGTGGGGAGGGTTTCGGAAAATCAGGCAATACAAATTCAGCGGCATTTCATTCAAATTTGAGCGGAACAAAGTTTCTCAAGTTCGTCCTCTTGGTCCATCCCCCAAACTGGGGACAATGGCGTCATTACGGGATTCTAAGCAGGTAAAAGCGCTGGAGCGAACCGTCGGCGACACTATTTGTGAACGCGAAGGCTCCGGTGGCATCGCACGCACCGGAACCCGCCGGCGACCATTGCGCCAGGGGCAGCACCGCGTTCGTGGCGGACAAAACCGTGAAGCCATAGCCGGCCGCGCCGCCATTGCCGTCAAACATGAGGTTGGTGTCCGCCAGGCGCACCGAGGCGATCACGGGACGGACATTCCCCAAGGCCACGGACAGGGTGCCGGCGGCCATCAGCGCGTTGGTGTTCCAGACCAGGCCGGGGCCGGGGGTCGCCGGAGAAATGGAACTGAAGCCGCCCACGGCACTGGTGGCCTGAAACAGCTTGAAGCTGTCGCCCACGGTCAAAATGCCCGGGCCCAGATTGGTCACCCGCAAAACGCCGCCGGCGGAAAAGGTGCTGATGCCCTTGAGGAAGGTGTTCGTCAAGGTGCTGCCGGACTTTCTCAGCTGGAAAAAGACCGTGCCGGTGTTGGTCAGGAAGCTGTTGATCGTCAGGATGCCGCTGCCGTTTTCGCCGGGCGACAAAGTGCCGGCGGGCAGAATCGTCACCGCGGTGCCCACCACGCCAGTGCCGCCCAAGGTGCCGCCGCTCACGGTGACCCGGCCCTGGGCGACGCTGCCATGATACAGCAAGGTGCCGCCCGTGACGAAGGTGCCGTTGGTGTAGGTGTTCGCTCCGGCAAATGTGAGCGTGCCGCCGCCGCTCTTGGTGACGCCGATGGGCGCGGGATTGGCGGAGCGCAGCACGGCTCCCGAAACGCGGATGTCGCCGCCGCCGCCGAAATTGATCATGCGGGCCGCGCTCAGGGAGCCGACATACAGGATGGACGCGGTGATGCGCAGCAGCGAACCGGCGTCGGACTGATACACCACGTTGGTGCCGCCGACCTGGATGAAGTTGGTGCCCGAAAGGGTGTTGGTGCCCGCCAGATTTTGAACGGTGGGCTGGAAGTTGTTGCGGCAGGTGAGCGACAAGGTTTGCGGCAGGATAATGTCGCCGTTCGTGCCGTCGAGCTGGAGGATGGATCCGCCCGCCGTGGTGACGCTGGTGTTGCGGATGCTGACCGATGAAGCGCCGGCCACCGCCCCGGGATGGGCGAGACGCGTAATGCCGTCATTGTTGTTGCCGTCCACGCCGCGGTCGAGATTCACCGGACCGGACAGCAGATTGCTCCCCGCCAGAATCAACGTGCCGACGCCGCTCTTCGTAAAGCCGTTGGTGCCGAGCAACGTCAGTTGCAAGGTGGCGCTGTTGGTGTTGACCGCGATGCCGGGCGAAAGGCCCGTCGCGTTGGTCAGCAGCAGGGCAACGCCGGAGGAGTTCACGGTCCAGCTTTGACCACCATTGAGGTCGCCGAACCGCAGCGCGCCAATGGAACGGGACGAATCCAACGTGACCGTGCGGTCGGCGGTGATGTCGAGCGCGCTGAAGTCCGCCGTGTTGCCCGCACCGTCCGCCACCACTCCGCCGGTCCAGTTGGCGCCTTCGCTCCAGAAGCCGTCCGCGTCCGCCGTCCAAATGCCGCTGGCGGCGTTGGTCTGCGGCACGGGCGTGGTGAACAAGCCCACAATCGAACAGGCATAGGAGGTGTAGGACGAGTAGGTGCCGCGAATCCAGATGAGGGCTGGCTCGCCGCCGTCACGCCGCGGCACATACGGCCGAAGATTGTCGAGCGGGGAATTGGTGGTGATCTGCTGCCAAGAAAACGTCAGCCCGCCGTCGGCCGTGATGCCGCGCCAGATTTCGTAGCGTTGATTGGCGCGCAGGGTGACGTTCGTGGTGTCGGAGAGGTTGAAGGGATCGCCGGCGTTGCTCGAGATGTAGATGATGTTCGGGTTCTGCGGGTCCAGGCAGATGCCGCCCGCGTAATCGTTCTCGGCGGAATACAACGGCCGGCCGGCCTGGGCGATGAACCGTTTCTGCCAAGCGCTGCCGGTCCAACGGGCATAGTAGTAATAAATGCGGTCGTCGGCTCCCTGGGTGGGCCCGGTGATCTTGTCGCGCTGCACGGTGAAGACGCAGACGGGTGCGCCGTTGGACTGATAGGCAGTTTCCCAGCACCAGGCGCGGCCGGTGGGGATGTGGTCGTTCGGATCCGACGTGTCCGCGTCGCTGTATTGGTAGATGACCGAACCGCGTTCGCCGGAATCATGCAGCAACGGCAGCGAGGCGTAATTCTTCACCAGCGTGCCGTCGGTCTTGTAGAAGGCGCCGCCCTGGTAATAAAGATGGTAAAGGGAATTGGCGACGTCGCGCGGATGCCCGTCGGTGTAGAGGAAATCAACCCGGTTGGTGTTGTCGGAGGCGTATTTCACATACGGCCGGATGCTGCCCGAGCCGGTCTGGATGAAAATCTGCGGAACCGACCAGGTGTTGCCGCCGTCGGTGGAGGTGTAGATGGTCGGGTTGAAATTCACGTTGCGGCAGAAGTTGTAGACCTTGCCGGACTCGGCGGAGAGCTGGAAGGGATTTGCGTAGGTCATGCCCGCGCCGCTGTTCGGAATGGTCTGCTCGGCGTTCCACGCGGCGGGACTGGCCGGGTTCGTGGTGATGGACCGGCGATAGGCGAAATACTGGTCGGAGATGTGGCGCGAAAAAATGGCGAGCAGCGTGCCGTCGGACTTCGACAGCAGCCCGGGGTTGTTGTGATCGTCAAGCTGCGTGAAGGCCGACGCCCAAAGATTGGTGGTCTGGCCGCTTTGCAGATTGAAAACGCTGAGGGTGGTCTTGCTGTCGCCGGCGCGCACGTAGCCAAAGTAAAGCTGGCCGTTGTGGAACAGGGCGCGGGAATCGTTATACCAGGTGTAGGCGCCGTCCGAGATGAGCGTGGCGAAGTTGGTCTGGGCGACACCGGTGACGGCCTGGCACCAGACGGCTAAAACAAGGAGGGCCGGGCCGAAGCGTTTCGGAATAAGACGATGATTGAGCATGTTCAAAGAAAAGATTTACAGCATTTGTCAGGGATAAACCATCCGGTAAAACACCGAACCGTCGCTGGGACTCACATTGAAAATCAGCTGGTTGGTCGCCGTCGAACCCGGCACATCCTGCCAGTTGGAACCCAGGCCGACCGCCAATGAATTGGTCTGAATCTGCAAACGCCAGCCGACGTATTCCGGCGGCCAGGACAACGTGAGCTGGTTAGCGGCCAGTTCGCTGGTGAGCAGCGTCGGCTCGGTCGGAAGAACCCGCAGCGTGCCGGTGTCGGGATAAAATCTCCAGCCAAGCCCGGCGGACAACGGCGGCAGGTTGGTGACGGCAAATGCTCCCGTCCAACTTTGGGCGTCAAAGAGCTTGAAGGTGTCGCCCGCCGCCAAAGCCCCGCCCAGGTTCGTAACCGTCAACGTGCCGCCGTAGGTCAGCGCCGTGATGCCGCGCACGCTGTCATTCGTGGACGAAGCCTTGTCCAGCTCGATCAGCGTCAACCCGCCGAGACTGACGTTGTTGTTCACCGTCAACCCGCCGACCGAGGCCCCTGGCGAGAGCGTCGCGCCGGACTGAATCGTGACCGGACCGCTGATCGTGCCGTTGCCGCCAACGCTGCCGGTGCCGCTGGCGGTGAGGCTGTTCGCGCCGAGGCTTCCATGGATGAGCAACGTTCCGGCGTTGACCGTCACTGTTCCGCTGAAGGGGTTCACGGCGGCCAGCACGAGACGCCCACTGCCGCTCTTCGTAAAGGCGCCGCTGCCGGTCATCGCACCATCAAAGATCAGCGTGCCCGCCGTGGTGGTGATGGTCTTGGACAGGCTGCCCAGGTTCACAGTGCCACCGAAGGTCAACGGATTGCTGCCGGCAAAGCTGAAGCTGGTGCCGACCGTCAAACTGTTGGGAACCGTGACCGCATTGCCGCTCGTGTTGTTCAGCACCGCGCCCGCCACGTTGACGTTCAACGCGCCGGAACCCAAGGCGGAGGCGCTGTTCGCGTTCAAGGTTCCCGCGCCGTTTTGCAGAACAACTCCGCCGCTGAACGTGTTGTTGCCGGACAATGTCAACGCGCCGGTGCCGGTCTTGACCAAACCCAGCGCGCCGCCGCTGTTCTTGATTACGCCGCTGAACGTCCCGCCGGCGTTGTTGCTGCCGACAATCAACGTAGCCGCCGCGGCCGCGGTGTTGTCCACCACGCCCGCACCGGAAAGGCCGTTGATGGTTTCCGTAAAGCCGTTGAGATCCAGAATGCCGTTGAGGCTGACATTGCCCTTGCCCGAGCCGTCGGGAATCACGCCCGCCGCGCCCAGCTGCAAGGTTCCGTTGATGCTCGTATCGCCGCCGTAGGTGTTGGCGGCGCTGAGGATGACGCTGTTCGTGCCGTTGCCGGTGATGGTCAACGCGCCCGCAGCCGCGCCGTTCACAATCGGAAACGCCACCGTGATGCCCGCCGCCGCCGCGGACAGGACGAGTTCGTTGTTCGCGCCGATGATGAACTGGCCGAAGCTGGCCGCCGTGTTGGCCGGACCGTTCTGCGCGAAGGTCAGCGGACCGGTGCCGGCGTTCATCAGTCCGTTGAGCGTGATCGTGGTCGTGTTGTTGTTGCCGTAATACTGCGTCAACGTCGGCCCGACATAGCGCGCGGTGTTGCCCGTGCGGTTGACGCCGAGCTGGTTGCCGGCGCCACCCGGGCCGGTGACGTCATAGTTCACCGTGTTCGGGTTGGATGACGTCCAGCCGAAGTTGGCCGAGGTGGCGCCCGTGTAAGCCACCACCGCGCCGGCGCTGGTCGTGGCGTAACTGGAACCGCCCACCGCATTCGCCGCCGCCGTGCCGGGGCTGGTGATCATTGACCACGGACCGATAATGCCATTCACCAACGTCGGATTGAACGCCACCGTTCCCGCACCGCCGAGGAGATTCAACGTCGCGGTGGGTGCAGTGCGGGTGAAGGTTCCCGCCACCGTCAACGTGCGGCCGGAAGCCACGCCCCAATTTTGATTTCCCGCCGCGAGGCTCAGTCCGGAATTGATCGTCAGATTCTGAGTCGCCTGGCTGAGATCAATGCCCGAGGCGCCGAGCGTCAGCGTGTTGCCGGCAGAAATTGTCACCGGACCCGCGGGGTTGGTAATCATCACGCCGTTCCAGCTAAGGTTCGCGCCAAGCGAAACGGTGTTGGCGGAAGTCACCGTGCTGTCCCAGACGGCGATGGACGCCGCGTTCGGCGCCAGGCCGCCGACCCAGCTGTTGGTGGAATTCAACGCGATGGTGTTGTCCGCCTTGGTGAACGTCGCCACGGCTTTCACCGTCAGTTGAAAGCTGGTGTTCGTGCTCAGCACGCCGTCGCTCACCGTCAACGTCACCAGGCTGGTGCCGGTCTGGTCGGCGACCGGCGTCAGGGTCACGTTCCGGTTGGTGCCGGAGCCGCCGAGGACAATGTTCGCCCCAGGCAGCAGCGCCGGGTTGGAAGCTGCGACCGAGAGGCTTAGGGAATCCGGCGCGGTCTCCGGGTCGTTGATGAAAAAGCTCAGCGGCCCCACCACGGTGTTCTTGTTCGCGGTCTGGTTGAGAATGCCGGTCAAGGTCGGGGGCTGGTTGACAAAGTTCACCGTCAGCAGAAAGGACGTCGTCGCGCTCAACGACCCGTCGCTGACCGATACCGTGATGGTGGCGGTGCCGAACTGGTTCAGCGCCGGTGTTATGGTGAGGGTGCGGTTCGTCCCGCTGCCGCCGAAGGAAATGCTGCCCGCCGGCACCAGCGCCGGATTGGAGGAGATCGCGCTCAAGGTCAGCGCGCCCGCCGCTGTTTCGGCATCACCGACGGTCAACGGCAACGCGCCGGTCGGAACATTTTCATTCACGGTCTGGCTGGCCACCGGAGAAATCGTCGGCGCGGTGTTGGCCGAGGCCGCGACCGAGAGCACGCCGGTGACGGGATTGAAGTTCCAGACCAGGCCCGGGTCGAGGGCGGGGAGCGTGAACGCGGCGAAATTACCGGCGGCTCCCGCCGCATTGAACAGTACAAACGCGTCGCCCAGCGCCAGCGTGCCGGCGACATTCGACACCACCAGCGTGCCGCCATAGTTCAGGGTCCCGGTCACGCGCAGCTGGTCGTTGGTGAACGGCGACTTGCTGATCTCCATCACGGTGCTGCTGCCGGCGTTCAACGTGACGTTGCTGCTGACGGTTAAGGTCCCCAAAAAATTGCCCGGAGAAAGTTTTCCGCCGGATTGCACCGTCACGTTTCCAACCAGCGAGCCATTGCCTGCAAGCGTTCCCGTGCCGGCAACACTGACGGCGCCGGAACTCAGCGCCGTGTTCACCCACAGACTGCCGCCGCTCACCGTCGTGCTGCCGGTGTAGGTCGCCGCGCTGGTGAGCGTGAGCCGGCCGGTGCCGGTCTTGGTGAGATTCAACGGCGTGGCCGAGCCGTTCGCCAGCGTGGCGGACACGACGGAATCGCCCGCGCCTTGGAAGGTCAGCGTGCGGCTGCCGGTGACGCCGGCAGAAATGGAACCGTTGAACGTCAGCTGACCGGCGTCCGACTGCACGAGGAAGTTCGCGCCACCGGCAAAGAGCGTGAGTCCGCCGATGGTGTTGGTGCCGGCGACATTTTGGATTCCGGGAACGGTGCCGTTGCGGCCGTTGAGGAATATGCGCTGCGGCAGGCTGATGCCGCCGGCGGTGCCGTCCAACTGCAGCGTGGAGCTGCCGCTGGTGTTGTTGTTGATGTAAATCGGCGAGTGGGCGTTCGCCAAAACCTGGCCGCTGGTGACGCGGACAATCCCGTCCGCGGCCGAGATGCTGCCGGAATCCACGTAGAGCGTTCCCTGAAAGGTGTTGCTCGGACTGGCAAGAATCAGAGTGCCGCCCCCGGTTTTGCCGAGCGAACCCGAGACCACGCCGCCGCTGGTGTCGGGACTCGAAAGCGTGCTGGCCAGCGTGAGCGTGGTGCCGGACGCGACGTTGAACTTGCCGCCGCTGACGTCGAGCAGAATGCCGCGGTTGTCGTTGCTCAACGTCATCGTGGCCGTGGTCGACAACGTGCCGCGGTTCAAAACGAGCTGGTCGGAAGTGAAACTGCCCGGCACCGCGCCGAGGCGTGACGACGAATCAACGACCAGCGTGCCGGCGACGCCGTCGCCGACATTCACGCGGCCGGCGAAGGCGCTGTTGTTGCCGGTCAATGTGGCGGCGCTGGCGAGAAATGTCAGCGGACCGTTGCTCGACAGATTGGCGCTGAGGGTGGACACGCCATTGACATTGTTGATGACACCGCCGCCGGGCTGCACCGTGATTCCGCCGGCGAGGGTGAACGTGCCGGAGCCGGCGTGATGCAGCGTGCCACCATTGAGCCGGAGATTGTTGATTGTAATCGTGCTGGAGGCGGTGCCTTTCCAAAGCAGCGTGCCGCCCGAGAGCGTGAGGGAATTGCCGCCAAAGACATACGAACTCGCGGTGGCCGGCGTCCGCAGACGATAACCGTAGGTCTCGTAGGTGTTGCCGGCCGAGGGCAAAGCTCCGCTGCTCCATTGCCCGGCGACGTTGAACGAAGTGGAACCGAGGGCGTCGTTGTTGGTGAGCGTCACGGTGGCGGTCGGGGGAAAATTCGGGCCGAGCAGACAGTTGGCGAGCACCTCGCCGCGCGACATCGCCACATTGCTGATGCGGACCTCGGCATAATCGCAGTTGGCGAAAGCATCGCCGCTGTAGGCGGAACGTCCCAGCCAGTTGTTCACGTCCTGCAACGCGGACAACGTGTAGGCCACGTCGAGAAAAGCAACCTGGTCGCCGTCGCGAAACCACGTCCAGCGTCCGCCGCCCGCGCCGTTGTCGGCAAAGGTGATCGTGTAATGATGCGGCACACCGGCGGTGGTCGCGAGTCCGCTGTCCAGGGTCACGGTGGTTCCGCCGACCTTGGATTCAAATCGTTGCGCGCCCAGGTCGGTGCCAATGGCGGAACTGAGCGTGAGGTAATTGGCCGTGCCGTTGTTGAAGTCGAGCACGCGCGACCAACTCTGCACGGACAGCGGCGTCGCCCAGATTTCGATGGTGACGTTGGCGAGGCTGGAGATGGTTCCACCGGGCAGCTGGAGATACGCCGCGCCGCTGCCGGAGGCGCCGCCCGGGAGCCGCAGCGCGCCGTTGGTGAAGACCGCGCCGCTGCCTTGAACCGTGGCCAGTTCCGTGCCGGAGACGGAATCAATGACGGCAGTTCCGTTTGGCGCGGCACCGGCGGCGTTGGTGAAGGACCAGCGCCGGACGATGTGGTTCAGGTTCGGCGCGTTTACGATCCGTCCGCGCGCATCGGCCCGGCCCTGGGCGGAACCGGCGATGACGGCGGAGTTGTCGCCGCCTGCCACCCCGGCGCCGAGGCAACTGTCGCCGCCGAGCCACTGGACGCCGCCGACCCACATCTGCGGATTGCTGAAGTAGCCCTGCGCGCCGCCGCCGCAGTAGTTGTGGAGCATGATGGTCTTCGGGCTGGTGTGGCCGTCGCGATGATCGCAGCCGAGGTTGTGACCGAGTTCATGGGCGACGACGAGGTGATAAATCCACTGTTCGCCCATGGCGGAATACATGCCGGGCTGACCCGCGTTGCCGGCCGCGCCGGTGCTGTGCGAGTAATAGCTGACCAGGTCTGCTCCCACCGCCGCGCCAAAGTCACGGACATCCGTGTAGGCCGAACTGCCGCCGACGTCATTCACCACCTGGGTATTGTCCACGTTCACGGGGTTGTTGGTGGACTGATAAAAGCCCGCGATGCGCAGGCGCACGCCGGTGCCGCTGCGTTCGTGGTCGGCGTTGGAACCGGCGATGGCATTGGCGAGATTCACCTGGATGTTGTCCTCGCCGCCCTGGCGCGAAGCGGCGTCCGGCGAATACGACAGCGCGACGTCCACCTCCACGGCGGCCGGAACAGCGTTCGGGAGCATCAGCAACGCGACGAGCAGTCCGCGCAGCGCGGAAGGTTTGGATAAGATGAGCATGTTAAAAAGTTGCGCCTTCAGGGATTGCCGCAATCGGCACCGGCGGTGTAGGTCGCCGGATCGATTTGTTTGACGATCAATTCGCCGGGTTCGCGCGGCTCGGCCACAAGATAAAGTTGTTCGGCGGGGGAAAGAATCGTGAACGCCTCGCGTCCGCCCTTGAACGCCAGCGTCACCAGGGAATCCGGCTTACCGGCGACCCGCCCGGTCAAAGTCCCCTGCTGGCCGGAGGGATTCACGTCATCGCGGGAAACTTCCACGGACACCTCCCGGCCGTCGAGCGCGGGCAGCACGAAATGCCGCAGCGGCTCCTGGGAAAGCTTCGCGCGCTGGATCTGGGCGGCGAGGGTGTCGCGGTGATACACGAGCTGGCGGCGCTGGATGCGGGCGTTCTCCGCCACCATCCGCTCGTATTCAAGATCGTTGTGGGCGAGCCGGCGAATGACGTTCGTGTCCTTCGCGTCTTCATTGGTCCAGCGGAAGGCGGCGCTTTCCTGCGCGATGGCGAAGAGTGGTGAAGACTTTTGTCCGTTCGCCAAAGACGTCGAGACCACAGCGGACGGAACGGCCGGCGGATTGGGAAGGGCGTCCGTCGGTTTCGTGCCGGAAACCGGCGCATGAACCGGCCGGCTCCAAATCCAGACGCCCACGGCCAAGACGACGGCAACCGGCAGAAGAAATTTGGCCGGCGATGACATTTACGGAAACGCGAGGCGGAAGAACACGTTCGCGGCTTCCGGATCGAGATTGATGTCCAGGCGGTTGGTGAACGCGGAGGACGGGTAGTTGAACCAGGCACCGGCATCGGTGATGTCCGTGGCGTTGGTCTCCAGCCGCCAGCCGCTGTGCGTGTCAGGCCAGCTGAGCGAAAGCACTCCGCCGCCGTAAGTGGTGACGAGATTCGTCGGATAGTTCGCCGTGGTTTGAATGACGCTCAAAGTGCCGCTGGCTTGGTTCCATGACCAGGCCATGCCGGGGTTGAGTTGCGGGAAGTTGGTGCTGTTGAACGCGCCGGAATAGTTCGGGGCGTCGAGCAGCTTGAACTGGTCGCCGGGCACCAGCGTGCCGGACAGGCTGGAGACGAACAAGGTGCCGCCGAGGTTCAGATTGCCCGTGACACGCAGCTGGTCGTTGGTGCCGGCGAGCTTGTCGATTTCCAGCGCGGTGACGGAACCAAGCGCCAGCGTGACGGAGTTGCTGACAGTGAGTTTGCCCACGCGGTCGCCGGGCGACAACGTGCCGCCGGCGGGAAGATTCACCGGGGCGTAGATCACGCCCTGCCCGCCCAGCGTGGCGCCGCCGCCGATCAAAAACGGCGCGGCCGGCAGCACACCATCCACGTACAGTTTGCCGCCCGAGAGCGTGGTGCCGTTGGTGTAGGTGTTGATGCCCCAGAGCGTCAGGCGTCCCGAACCGGACTTGGTCAGCGACACCGGCGAGCCGTTGGTGGCGTCGAGTATCGGGCCGAACAGGAGATGATCCCCGGCGCCGGTGAAGTAGTTGGTCCGGATGCCCACCGCGCTGCCGACATACTGGTTGGTGCCCGTGAACACGATCAGGCCGGCGTCCGACTGGACGGTGTGGGAATTGCCGCCCTGGAACAACTGGATGTTGCCGTTGAAGATGTTCGTCCCGGCCAGGTTCTGAATCGTCACCACGCCGTTGTTGCGGTAGGTGATCGTCAGGTTCGCCTCGATCGTGATGCTGCCGGTGGAACCGTCGAGCTGGAACGTCGAACGGCCGCTGTTGTTGTTGCGGATGCTGATGATGGAGGCATTGGCCAGCGCGTTCGGACCGACGATGCGGACAATGCCGTCGTTGGTGGTGCTGCTGCCGGAGTCGAGGTAAACGGTGCCGCTGAGCGGGTTGTTGCCGGTGAGGATCAATGTGCCGGTCCGCACCTTGGTGAAGCCGTTGGTGCCGGTAAGCGGCGCGGAAATGGTCGCGGTGTTGGTCACGAGAATGACCGGCGAAGCGGCGGAACCCATGTCGAGCTTCAAGGACGCGCCAGGGTTGGCGGCGAGCGTCCATGATTGCGAACCCGAGATGTCGCTGAACTTCAGGCCGCCGATGGTGCGCGAGGCTTCCAGCGTCACGACCCGGTTGCCGGTGATGTTGATGGTGGCGAAGTCCGCCGTCTGGCCGGCGCCCGTCGCGATGATGTTTCCACTCCAGCGGTTGGCGACTCCCCAGTTCGCGGAGGCGTCCGCCGTCCAGGTGCCGGCGGCAGTGACGGTGGTGACGCTGACCGTGACCAGCGCAAAGGCGCACTGGCCGGCGGAGTCCACCACGCGCACGGTGAAGAAATTCGTGCCGCCGTCGCCCGACGTGGGCGTGCCGGTCATGGTGCCGTCAGCGGCAATGTTGAGCCAGGCCGGACCCACCGCCTTGCTGAAGACAAGCGGGTCGCCGGGATTCGCGTCAATGGCCAGGCCCGCAATTGAATTGGAGTAAAGGATGCCTTCCGTCGCCGTGCCGCGCGTGAAGAACGTGCCGGTGAACTGCGGCGGCGCGTTGGTCTGCAGCGCGGCCACCTGCGCGGCCGACAGCGCGTAATCGGTGATGAGCACCTCGTCCATCAACCCGTTGAACAAAGGATCGGCAAACTGGCTCTTGCCCAGGCAGTTCACGCGCGGGCTGAAACTCGCCGGCGAGATGGACATGCCGGTATTGGAGGCGGCCAGCACGCCATTGACATAAAGCCGGGCGGTGTTCCCGCTGAGCGTGACGGCCACATGCTGCCAGGAACCCACGGCTAGCGCCGCGGTCTGCACGGTCTGTTCGCTGCCGCCGTTGCAGATGGCGAACCGCAGCGTGCCGCTGCCGGAGCTCGGGGTGAGGAAAAGGTAATGCGTCGTGCTGTTGCCAAAATCAAAGATGCGCTGCCAGTTGGCGCCGCCGTTCCAGTAAATCCACGCGGCAAAGCTGAACGAATTGTTTGTCGCCACATTCGGCGGCAGCGTGACGACGGTGTTGGCGCCGTCGAAGGCGAGCGCCTGGCCGCTGTGACCGTTGGTGTAGGCCGGAGTGCCGGCGGTGATGCCGTTGTTGCCGTAGCCGGAGGTGTCGAGGGTGTTGGTCTCAAACGAAAGCTGGGTGAAGCTCCGCGTGCCGTTGTCCTGCAGCGCCTGCACATAACCGATCGGCGAAACCTGGTCGCGATAGGTGACGCCTGCCGCCGTGAGCGAGCCGTCGTCCCATTCCACGCGCCGGACATCCTCCACCCAGTTGTAAAGCGAGTAGCGCTCGACAAACGGGGTGCTGTCGAGCATCGCGATCATCGCCGCCACCGCCGCCTGCTGCTGCGCGGCGGAGGGGTCGGTGCAGGTGGTCCAGTTGGCGCCGTTGTTCCACTCGGTGACCCACAACGGACGCTTCACGGTGTCGTAGGTGGCCTTGAGGAAGGCATACATCTGGCTGGCCGCGCCGGCGGCGTCCGAGGGCGTCCGGCATTGGTAATAATGAATCGGCACGAAATCAACGCGCAGTCCGGCCGCGTCCGCCTGGGTCATGAACGGATACAGCCAGCTGGAGCGGCCGCCGTCGGAGACGGCCGGAGCGCCAACTCGCAGGCCCGTGCCGAGCAGATCCGGCCAGGAATAAATGGCGTCGCCGACGGCGAGGTTCGCCTGGTTGGCCTGGTCGGGTTCGTTGTAGCCCAGCACATGCTCGGCACCGATGGTCTGCCAGTTCTGGTTCAAACTGGGCCACCAACGCTGCTGGCGAATGGGAACATATTGCCGGTCACGGGTGGAATTCTGGTCAAGGTTCCAGTTGTATTTCCAGCTGACGTTAAGCGGGCCTTCGATGTTGCCGGCGATGCCTTTCTTGCTCACCCAGCGCCACGGCGTGACGTAGATGAACCGCACGTTGTCGTCCAAGGCATCCGGCAGCAGGCTGATTTCCATGTCACCATCCGCCGCCACGTAGTTTTTGCTGATGCCCGAGCCGCTTTCGTTCTGCGCGAACGTCGCCATGTAGCCGCGCTTGAGCTTGAAGGAGCTGATCGTCGCGTTCAACAAGCCCAGCGCCGTGCCCTTGTAATAAACATACTGGCCGAGGTTCGACGACGATCCGGTGAAGTAAGGTCCGGTGAAAATCTGGAGCGGTTTGAAGGATGGTGCATGGGGAATGATCACGGCCCCGGGCCCGTACTGCACCACGCGGCAGTTGCTGTCCACGACGGCCGAGGCGCCGCTGATTTTGACCTGGGTGAGATAGCTGGCGGCGGCCACAGAGGGTTTGATGCCGGTCAGAAACAGCCAGGCGTCCGGTGAATTCAGGTTCACCGTGCAGCCCACCAGCGGCGACGTTCCGCCGGACACCCGCAGTTCACACATGCCCGTCATCGTCACGGTCGTGTTCGTCAGGCCGGTGAAGCGCTGCACGCCGTTGGAAAAGGTGAGGCTTTGCGCGGCGAGCTGGAGGGATCCCAGCGCCAGCGCCGAAAGGAACAGGGTTCCGGTGGAAAATAATTTCATGCGTTACGGTTTTTGAACCAATCGAAAGAACACCGCACCTTCCGCCGTGTCAACCGGCACCACGACCGGACTGCTGTCGCCGCCGGCATAATCCAACCATGCGGCCATCTCGGGCATCAGTCCGACATCGGCCGTGGTGACCTGATACTGAAGCTTGAAGTTGCCAGCCCACGAGAACTGAAGACCAGTCTCCGTCACGGCGTAATTCAGCACCGGCGGCGGATCCACCGCCGTCACCGAGATTGTGCCGTTCAACGTGAGGTTGTTTGTGTTCCAGGTGTAACCGGCGGGCAACACGATGCTGGTGAAGGAACCGAGACGCGTCACTGCCCAGTCGAAGAGATCAAAGGTGTCGTTGACCTGAAGGTTCGCGCCGATGTTCGTCACGACCAACACGCCGGCATAGGTGAGGGAATTCGCCGCCAACCGGTCGCTGTTCGGCGCGGCGGCGCGGTTGAGTTCCATCACAGTGGTTCCGGCCAGCGTCACAGCATTGCTGACGGTCAAGGTGCCGACGTTGTTGTTGCCCGGCGTCATCGTGCTCGCGCCGGTGAGCGTGACCGGGCCGCGGATGAGGCCATTGCCGCCGAGCGAACCGTTCGCAATCGCCACCGCGTTGGTGCCGATGCTGCCGTTCACGCGCAACCCGCCGTTCGTGACCGAGGTGGTGCCGGCGTAGGCATTGGTTCCCGCCAGCGTCAACGTGCCCGCGCCGAGTTTCACCACGGCATTCGAGAACGTCGCACCGTTCGTGATGGTGCCCGTGACGAGAAAGTTGCCCGCACCTTGAAAGGTCAACGTCCGCGCACTGGTCAGCGACTGAATGCCAACCACGCCATTGAACGCCAGCGTGTCGGCGTCGCACTGAATGAGATAAGTCGTGCCGCCGGAGCCCAGCGTGACATTGCCGGCAAAGCTGTTGTCGCCGGCGAGATTTTGAATGGCCGGCGTCGAGTTGTTGCGGCCGTTCAGCGTGACCGGCTGCGGCAGGCTGATGTTTCCGCCGGAGCCGTCCAGTTGCAGCGTGGAGGTGGCGGAGTTCTGGTTGCGGATCTGAATCGCGGACGCGCCGTTCAACGCGCCCGACGAAGCCAGCCGCAGCACGCCGTCGTTGCCCGTCGAAGGCTGCGCGGTGTCCACGAACAGCGTCCCGCTGAAGGTGTTTTCGCCGGCGAGAATCAACGTGCCGTTGCCGGTCTTGAGCACGCTGGCCGCCCCGCCGGTCAACGCGCCGTAGAAGGTGTTCGTGCCGGAGAAATTATTTCCCACCGTCAGGGTGAACGCCGTTGCCGTGCTGTTCGTCAGGGCGAGATCGCGGGTGCCTTTCACTCCGCCCACCACTGCGGAAGCCAGCGAGCCGAAACTCAGGAGGCCGGTGTCGTCAGTCTGAAAATCCACCGTGCTGTTGCGCAGGGCGTTGAGGTTTGCCAGCACCAGCGTGCCGCCTTGCAGCCGCGTGTCGCCGCTGAACGTGTTCGACGCGCTCAGCGTGAACGTTCCCGCCCCGACGGTCAGCCCGAGCTTCCGGGTGCCGCTGCCGAGGACATCCTGCAACACGCCGGCGTAGGTCGTGTTGGAAGCCACGCCGCTGATAGTCAGGATGGAATTGCTGACCGTGCTGCTGTTGCCCATCGGGTCAGGTGGTGCTGCCGCCCTTTTGCAGGCCGTCTGCTGGCTGAATCCCGCCGATCAGGAAGACTCCCGCCGCCGAGGAACCACTTCATGACGGCGTTGGTCGCCAGACCGCTATTCGCGCCCAGCACCACCGTGCCGGAGTTGGGCGAACAATTTGAAATTGCCGCCGCCGGCAAAGGTCGCGCGATTGATGCGCAGATGAATGCCGCCCGCGGCGGATTGCATCGGACCGTTGATGATCAGTCCGCCGGTGGTGTTGCCGCCGTCAAAAGCACCGCCGTTGGTCGTCGTCCCGCCGTTCGGTGTCACCGTGGTGAAGCTGACCGTGCCGTTGAGCGTGGCAGAACCGCTGGCCGGTCCCTTGATGATGCCGGTGCCGACAACGCCCACCGGCCCGCCGATGACGATGTCGTTGGTAAAGGTGGAGCCCGCCGCCAGCGTCACCTGCTGCCCGAGATTCGTGACCAGCAACGGCCCGGTGCCCAGGCCCGTGCTGCCGCTGAGATTGATGATGCCGCCGTTCACCACGGTGCCGCCGGAGTAGGAATTCGCCGCCGTGAGGTTCAACACGCCCGCGCCAGATTTGACGAGACCGCCCGTGCCGGAGATGACGTAGGCGTTCGTCTGCGTGTCGGCGTGGTTGAACGCCAGCGTGCCGTGGTTGATGACGTTGCCGGTGCCGAGCGAACCCGACGCCGTGCCATTGCCGACCTGCACCACGCCGCCATTGATGGTGGTGGGACCGGAATAGTTGTTGGTGGTCAGAATGGTCAACGTGCCGGTGTTGTTCTTCACCAGGCCGGTCGCGCCGGTGATTTTTCCGGAACCGGTGAAGGTGTAATTGCCCGCGGCATCTACCGTCACCGAGTTGGGAATGACGCCGAGCGGAAGCGTCACGGTGCGGTTGGCCGTCGAATCATCGAAGGTCACGTTGTCGCCGGGATTGAAGTCGTCCAGCACCGCGCCGTTCAGCCAGTTGCTCGACGCCGCCACGTCCCAGAGATTGCCCGCGCCGTCGCCGGTCCAGGTGAGATTCTGCGGATTGGAAAAGACCACGAGGGCGATTTCATTCGTGACGGAATCATCCACCGTCACCGTCGCCACGGGCGGAAAGCCCACCCAGGTCACCACGAAGTTCGTCGCGCCACCGGTCAAGGCACCGGGGTATTTGATCAGCTTGTAACGCCCGTTCGCCAGACTGCCAACCGTCGGGGTGAGAGCGAGCACGTTCGTGCCGGACAAGGTCAGGTCGCCTGCAACGATCAACAGATCGTTGATGCCCGCGCCTTCGGTAGTGACGTTGGAAAGTTCGAAGGCATTGGTGACGCCGCCGGCGAGGGTGAGGGAATTGGAGAACGTCAGTGTGCCGGCGCTGAAGCCCGGGCTGATTCTGGAACCGCCGGCCGCGCTGAAATTTCCCAGCACCGTCCCGGTCCCGGCCAGCGTCTGGTTCTGCGCCAGGGAAAACGCGACAGGCGAAACATCCAGCGTCGCACCGGCGTTCAAGGTCAGCGTGGAGCTGTTCGCCAAAGCCTGGCTCGCCGACAACACCAACCGGCCTTCTGTGATCAGCGTCGGGCCGGTGAAGGAATTGTTGCCGGCCAACCGGAGCGTGCCGCTGTTGGTCTTAACCAAGCCCACTGTCGCACTGCCGTTTTGAATCGAGCCGTTGACCGTCACGCTTCCCGCCCCCTGAAATGTCAGTGTGCGCGTGCCGGTCGCGGCGGAACTCACATTGCCGTTCAGCGCCAGCGTGCCGGCGTCGGATTGGAAACGATACTCCGAACCGCCGACGTTGAGCGTCAGGGCGCCGGACAACGTGTTGCTGCCGGAAAGATTTTGAATCGCCGGCACGACGGCGTTGCGGCCAGCCAGGGTGACGGTTTGGGGAATGACAACGCCCTCGGCAGCGCCGTCCAACTGGAGCGTCGAACTGCCCGAGGTGTTGTTGCGGATTTGAATCGGCGACGCCGCGTTCGCGACGGCTCCGGACGACTTCAGCTTCACCACGCCGTCGCTGGAGGTGGTGGATGCGCTGTCCACGAAGAACGTGCCGGTGAAAGTGTTGCTGCCCGCCAGCGTCAACGTGCCGGTGCCGGCCTTTTGCACGCTGACCGTGCCGCCGCCCGTGCCGTTCTGGATCACGCCCGAAACGAGGACGGGGGAATCACCGCGAAAGGTCAGGGTGCGCGAGCCGCCCGGGCTGCTGACCGGCAGCAGGCCGGCGAGGTTCAACGTGCCGCCCGTGCATTCGATCCAGTAGTTCGCGCCGCCGGACGCGAGGATGAGATCGCCGGAGAGCGTGTTGCTGCCGGTGACGTTGAGGATCGCGGACGAGGAGGTGTTGCGCGCGGCGAGATAAATGTCCGTGGCGAGATTGAGGTTGCCGGCGGAGCCGTCTAGCTCAAGGCGCGACGTGCCGCTGTTGTTGTTCCGAATCCAGATCGGCGGCGTCACGTTGGCGACGGCCTGCGCGGATTTGATCCGCACCGCGCCGTCGTCGCTGGTGGTGCTGGCGGTGTCCACGTTGAGCGTGCCGGTGAAGGGATTGTTTCCACTGAGCACCAGCGTGCCCCAGCCGTCCTTGCTCAACGCCGCCGAACCGGTGAGCGGCCCGGCCATGGTCAGGGTGCGGTCGGGTCCGACATGCCAGCTTTGATTCGCCGTGAGGTTGACGGTGGCATTAAGCGTGACGCCGTTGAACGCGGACGGGAGATCAATGCCGCCCGCGCCCAGATTGAGCGTGGCGCCGTTGATCGTGAACCCGGCGCCGTCGAGAAAGACCAGCTTCCGCACGGTGAAGTTTGTTCCCAGATTGCAGCTGTTGGCGTCGGTCAATTGCGAGAAGACCACTTCCTCGTTCGGCTTGGGAACGCGAGAGGCGATCCAGTTGGCGGAGTTCGTCCAGTAAATCGAGCTGCTGCCGGCCCAATAAACCTGGTTGGTCGGCGCGTAATAACGGACGTAATCAATGACCATCTTGGGATTGCTGCCGCTGCCTTGCGCGCCATAGCCACCGCCGGGAATGCCGCCGGCCCAGCTCGCGCCATCCACAATCGTGCTCAGGAGAATCCATTCGGGCGTGCCGGAGTTGCCCGCGCTTGTCGAGTATTGCCAGGCGTTGTCGATGTAAAACTGGCAGCCCGACGACGACCAAAGCAGGCCGTAGGTGTGAAAGCCGCTGTTCAAGCCGCTGCCATAGGGATTCGGACTCGGCCCCACCGTAGTGCCCCAGCCGCCGCAATAGCCCGAGTAGCCGTCGTAGTGGATGTAGGTGTTGACGCTGCCGTTGATGTTGTTGCCGCTGCTGTCCTGGGTGCGATGCTCGCAGATGTCGATTTCCGAACCGGCGTAGTAGGGATTGCCGAGGAACCGCGTCTGATACGGGCAGTCGTCCTCGTGGTCCGCCTGCAGCCAGAAGGCCGACCAGGTCCCGGCCGCGTCGCCGTAATCAATGCTCGCCTCCAGAAAACCATAGCGCGGATGAAACCGGTTCCGCGATTCCACGATGGCCGTGTAATGCGTGCCGCTGGTGGTGTAGGTGCTGAGGGTGAGATGCCCGCCGCTGACGGAGATGGCGCTGGGGGTGTTGACCGCCGAATGATAGCCGCCGTTCCAGTAACCCCACTTGCTGGAATCCAGCGAACTGCCGCTGAATTCATCCGACCACACCAGGTAATAACCCGCCGGCGGCGTCGCCCGGCCGGCCGACGGTCCCAGCACCATCAGCCCCACCAGACACGGCAGGGCCTTGAGGAAAAGCGAAGCGGACTTCATGCGTTCAGGAGGCAGGACGGGACGAGGCCGCCGCCGGAATGTTAAAGGCGTTCATGGACACAGCTTTCAATAGCAAAACCGGGCGCAAAATGACATCCCCCAAATTAGGGACGACCGGAGGAGTTTCGCCCAAGACCGACGCACACTTGCGCCCGTCCTCCCGGCTGACTACCGTCTGGTTGGCAGCGACCGTAGCTCAGTTGGATAGAGCATCTGCCTTCTAAGCAGGTGGTCGTGGGTTCGACTCCCGCCGGTCGCGCCACTTTCAATTTACCATGCCGCGTTTCCCAACTACCCTCTGATCGCGTGCTGAATCTTGAACATCTTTCCGCCCTGCTCGAAGCCCACCGCGCCGCCGCCAAGGTCCGGGTGAAGGAATTTTCCATCGGCGGCCGGCCGTTCGCCTTCAACTCCCGCCCTGCCATTCTGGGTGTGGTCAATCTTTCGGCCGACTCCTGGTATCGCGAAAGCGTCTGCCTCACCGCGGAAACCGCCATCCAACGCGGGAAAGTCCTCGCCGCCCAAGGCGCGGACCTCATTGACGTCGGCGCGGAATCGACGCTGGCCCACGCGGCGCGGGTGGATGATGCCGGGCAGAATTCCAAGCTGCTGCCGGTGATTCGCGGACTGCGCGCGGCGGGCGTGCTGGTGTCCGTCGAAACCTACCAGCCCGCCGTCACGCGCGCCTGTCTGGAGGCCGGGGCGAACGTGCTGAACCTCACCGGCACCGATCGCAGCGACGAACTCTTCCGGATGGTGGCGGCGAATGATGCGACGGTGATTCTCTGCTATGTGCAGGGGAAAAACGTCCGCGAGGTGGGCGACTTTGATTTCAGTTCGGATCCGGTGGCAATGATGTCCGAGCATTTCTCCCGGCAGATCGAGGCTGCGCAGCGGAACGGGGTGGAGAAGATTTTCATCGATCCCGGCCTGGGCTTCTACTACCGCAACCTCCAGGACAGCGCGGTGCGGGTGCGGCATCAGTTGAACGTTTTCCTCAACACCTTCCGGCTGCGCACGCTGGGCTTTCCGGTCTGCCACGCGCTGCCGCACGCCTTTGAATACTTCGGCGACGAGGTCCGCTGCGCCGAGCCGTTCTTCGCGGTGCTGGCGGCGCTGGGCCGCACGGATTTGTTCCGCACCCACGAAGTCCCGCGCATCAAGGCGGTGCTGGACACACTCCAACTGCTCTGACCGGCGGAACGTTTAAGTCCGCTGGCAGAGAAACACGCCTTCCTCCTCGGAATGCGCCACCCATTGGTTGAGAATGCTCAGGCCGTGGCGGGCCAGCAGGTCGCGCGTCCGGTCCGGCGTGTAGCGGTAGGAGAAAAACAGGCGCACGAAATCACCGGCGCAGAAGTTGAACCGGTGGCCGTCGATTTCAAGGCGCCGTGTTTTCAGGAAATGAAACTCCGCCGTGACGCGCTTCAGGCCGGCGTCGCCGTCAGGGATGCCGAACCGCAGTTCGCCGTCGCCGCGTTCCACGCCCAGATCGAGCAGAAACGTCATCAGCCAGTCGCGGGTCGGCGGATTGTCGTACTGCGGCAGGATGGCTTTCATGCCCGCGTCGTAATCGGCCCCGGGGGCCAGATTCGCGCTGAACAGCAGAAAATCCCGCGGCCGCAGGAGCGACACCAGCCACGGCAGAATCACCTCGGGCTCGAAGTTGGGAATCATGCCGAAGAAGGTCAGCACCCGCACGGCCTGGGGCGGTGTCCGCGACTGAAAGTATTCGGCCAGGTCGGGCGCGGCGGCAAAATCACAGACGAGCGGAAAGCAGTTGGGCGTCGCGGACTGCGCGGCGGACTGCGCGGTGAGCACCATGGCGGTGCTGACGTCGCAGGGTGAATAATAAATTTCGCGGGCCGAACCGTTCAAGCACTTCACCAGGCGGGTGTCCTTCTGGCCGCCGCCGCAGCCGAGACCGATCAGGTGAATGCGCTGACCTGCCAGCAGCGCGGCCATGGCCTGAAAACTCCGGTCATAGGTCGCGGCGCAGTCCTCGTCGTTGCGCGACGGCGAATAAATTTGGTGCAGCGCCAGCCAGCGCTGGGTTTGTTTGATGCTGTCGTAATGAAACTTGTGGTTGATGCGGCGGGAGGCCAGCGACGCCAGCAAATCCTGCCGGACCGCCTCCGGAAACTGGCTGGGGTGCACCGCTATCTTCGCGACTTCTGCCATCCGCTGCTATTCGCTGATTTAAAGTGACAACGCAAGCCTGCATTGCGTCGTCGAAGGTTGTCCTAGCGTCTCCAGCAACGCCGGAGCACTCCCAGCAACGGCAACATTCCCAGCAGCAATCCGGCGGTGGCGCCGGAATCCGGCAGGGAAACGCTGACCGACCAGTTCTTCACCGTGGCGGCGCCGCCCGGCGCGAGGTCGGCAAAGAAAAGCGTCCAGGAACCGTTCGGGTCGGCACCCAGAAAACTGTCGAGCGTGGCCGTGCGTGCGCTGGTGTTGAGCACGTTCAACGGATTCACGTTGCGGCCGTCGGCGGCGAAATTGCCCGTCAAGGAGGTGCCGGAGAAATTGTGGATGTCGGTCAGATACACATCGGAGAACTGCACCGTCATGCCCGAACTGCCGGAGCCGTCGGGAGTGCCGACGGTGCGGCCGATGCGGTTGAACAGCACCGCCAGGCTGCTGCCGTGGGACAGATACGCGTAGAGGTCGCCGTTCCAGCCGCCGGTCAGGGTGAGGTCAATGGTCAGCCCCGAAATCATGGCCGGTGTCGGGGTGGCGAAGTTGAACGAGTACGCCCGGCCCGAAGCGTTGTTGTCCGGAATGAGGTCGCTGCCGGAAAAATTTTGGACCAGCAGATTGTCCACCGGAATGGCCAGGGCGGCCGAGGCCGTCAGTCCGAGGAGAGCGATGAGGAGTCGTTGTTTCATAAAGTGGTTCGGGTTCACGGTTCAATACGGCGGATAGACGGTCCGGTAATAGCGGGCGGAATCGGTGCCGACGGATTCGCGGAATTCAAAGACCCCGATGCCAAAGCCCGTGTCGGTGTTTGGTGCGGAAAGGTTGACCGCCTTCTGCCAGGGGCCGGTGGGTTCGGGGGCCCACTCCACAGTGTAAAGAAACCCGGGGATGCCGGCGAAGCGGACGACAAACTCGCCGTTCTCGTTCGCCGGTCCGTAAACCAGGTTCAACGCCACCGCGCCGCCGTTGCCGACGGTCACAATGAAGGTGCCGGCCACGCTGCTGCCCAGGCCATCCGTGATGGTGTAGGTGAACGAGTCATTGCCCGAGAACGATGTCGAGGGCGGGGTGTAGTAGATGCGTCCGCCGGAAAGCGCGGCCGCACCGCCGGCACTGCCAGTGGCACTGACGGTGACAACGGTCAGCGGATAACCATCCGGGCTGAGGTCGTTCAAGGTCAGTTTGGCGGGCGGGAAATTAAATGGTGTGTTGAGGGGCGTGGCAAAGGAATCCGCCACGGCCACCGGCATGTGCGGAATGATGAAGGAGGTTTCTGCGGCGAAGGGCGATCCCGCAAACGCGCCGTCGATGCCCTGCACGCTCCAGTAGTAGGTGCCGGGCGGAAGATCCCGGAGCAGCCAGCGGTTCGTCGAAGCGTCGCCCGCCTGCACGATGCGGCGGAAACCGGTGGCCAGGTCCGAGTTGGGCGCGGCGATATTGATGCCGCCGGGCGTGGTGCTGACGCGCACCTGATGTCGAAGCATGAAAAAGTTCGTGCCGGCGATGGGCTGACCCAGCGGATCCCGGTTCGACGACATCTGGACATCCGTGGAGCTGGCCCAACGCAATGTCACAAGGTTGTTGGTCCGGAGGGAAACCAAGGCCGTCGGCGCGCCTGGCGGCGTGTTCAGCACATTGGCGTTGTTGCGGTAGAGGAAGGTCTGGGACCGCGGATAATTCTGGCCGACCGCCGCGCCGTCCGTGCCGGTGAGCAGCACATCGAGCGTGCCGTTGTTGTCGTAGTCCACCCAGGAAACGATGCCCGAGTAATTCGTCTGAAAGGCGACGGGGAAATTGGTATACACCGCGCCGGAATTTCCCGTGCTGGAACTGCGGTAGAGCCGCGTGAAGCCGCCGGTCGCGCCGCCGTTGCTGGTGCCGCTCAGCAAAATGTCCAGCCGGCCGTCATTGTCGAAGTCACCGAACGCTGAGGAGACATACCGCGCACCGAGAATCGAGCCCGGATCGTTGCCGAACAGCAACGTTCCGTTGTTGTGATAGACCCGGGACAGGTAGGAGCCATTATAACCGGACAGGAAAATGTCGGGACGGCCATCATTGTCGAAATCGCCCGTCGCCAGCGCGCAGTTGTAAACACCGGTCAATGTCGCCGCTAGAACGAAGGAACCGTTGCCCAGGTTGCTCTGCACCTCGGCCCAGCCAGCGCCGCCGCCGGTCTGGCCGGAATAGACCACGTCCAGATCACCGTCGCCGTTGAAGTCGGCCCAGGCCACCGCGCCGAACTGCACGCCCGTGAACGACACGGCGTTGATGAAGGTGCCGTCGCCGTCGTTGCGGTAAATGCGGGTGAACACTCCGCCCGTGCTCGCGCCGCTGATCAGCAGGTCCGCCCGGCCGTCATTGTTGTAATCTCCCCAGGCAAGGGAGCTGTTCCAGGCCGCCGGCAGCGCCGCCTGAATGCTGGTGAAGGTGCCGTTGCCGTTGTTGCGATACAACCGGCCCACGGCGCCGGACACGGTGACATTGGTCGAGCCGCTGACCGCCAGGTCCAGCCAGCCGTCGTTGTCGTAGTCGCCCCACGCCGCGCTGCCGTAGGCCACCGACGGGAAGCCGCTGGGCACCGGCGTAAACACTCCGTTGCCGTCATTGCGATACAGCTGGTTCGTGAAAACCAGCCCCGCCGCGCTCACCTGCATGCCGCTTATCCACACGTCCAGCCGGCCGTCGTTGTTGTAGTCGCCCCACGCGACGCAGCTATTTTCCACCGGGATGAAGTTCGCCGCCATGAGCGTGAACGCTTCGGCGCGCACGGTGAAGGAGTCGCTGGCAAAAGCCCCCTGCGCATCGGTCACCGTCACCGTGATAACGGACACGCCGTTGGTCCGGGCCGCCACGCGGAGGGTGCGGTTTGAGTTCGATCCGCCGAAGACGATGTTGGTCAGCGCGACGACGTTGGTGTTCGAGGAACGGACCGTCACCACGAGGTTGCCGGCCGGGGTTTCCAGATCGCCGATCGTGAACGGAATCACCGGCCCGGGAGCGTTGGTGCCGGGACCGATCACGATGTCGGCGAGGTCCGAAATGACCGGCCGGGCGTTGGTGATCGTGAACTGATACGGCGCGCCCGACGCCAGTTCGGCGAAGGGTGAACCGGCGAAGGCGGTGTCGATGCCCTGGACGCTCCAGTAATACGTGCCTTTCTGCAGATTCAGCAGCACCGCCCGATTGGTCGGCCCGGCATTGCCCAGCGCCGCCACCCGCCGGAAACCGGTGACGGGATCGGCGAGCGGTGAAACGACATCAATGCCGCCCGGTGCCGTTCCCACGCGGAGATTGAAGCTCAGGCCGTTGGACCGGGTCTGGGCGTCGGCCGGCAGCGACCACGTCAGCACGACGTTGTTGCTCGAGCCGAGGGCGGCCGCGAGGTTCGCCGGAATTGCCGGCACAGAGTTCGCGAGAGCGCTTGCGTTGCGATAAACCGTGGCGCCATCAATACCGGCCAGCACGAGATCCAGCCGTCCGTCATTGTTCACATCGCCCCAGGCCCCGGTGCCGTTGGCTTTGCCGGCCAGTCCCGCACCGGTCGGCGCGCTGCTGAAGGTGAGCCCGGCGTTGTTGCGATAGAGCGTCGTCGTGCTTCCCACCAGCAGCAGGTCGGGATAGCCGTCGTTGTTGTAGTCACCCCAACTCAGCGTGGGCGTGGTGGTCGAGGAAAGAGGCTGGGCCACACTGAAGGTGCCCGTGCGGGAATTGCGGTAGATGGCCGTCAAAGCGCTTGAACCGGTGACGGCAAAGTCCAGCCAGCCGTCGCCATCCCAGTCGGCCCATGCGCCGCTGCCACCGGGATACATGCCGGAGGCATAGACGCTGGTGTAGCTGTTCGTGAAGGCTCCGCCGCCCAGGTTGCGATAGATGTGGGCGATGCCGCTCTGTCCATTGTTGATGGAACCGACCAGCAGCAGATCCGGCCGGCCGTCGTTGTCATAGTCGCCCCACGATGCGCTGCCGCCGTTGGGACCGGCAATGCGGTTGTCGGCCGTGACAAATAGGGAGTTCATGTCGGTGAACGTGCCGTCGCGGTTGTTGCGGTAGAGCTTCGCCACGTTGGTCGTGACCGCCGTGACGCCGTTCGAGGAAACAATCTGCAGGCCCGACAGGAACAGGTCCGCCGCGCCGTCGTTGTCGAAGTCGCCCCACGCCAGCGTGCCGTTGTAGGCGTTGGCGAAGCCGACGTTCGTCCGCGTAAAGGTGCCGTTGCCGTTGTTGTGAAAGAGGACGGTCGCCGGAATGTTCGAGCTGTTGATGCCGCTGACCACCGCATCCAGATAACCATCGCGGTCATAGTCGCTCCAAGCGACGGCGCTGCGCAGGAGGTTGGTCAACGCGATGAACGGCGAGTTGGTGAACACGCCGCCGACGTTCCGGTAAATGCGGGAGATGCCGCCGCTGGCGGAGTTGTTCGTCGTGCCGCTGACCAGCAAATCCAGCTGCCCGTCGTTGTCATAGTCGCCCCAGGCCATCGCGCTGTAGATCAGGAACGGCAGACCGGCGTTGGTGCCTTGGAACTGATCCAGCGACACGCTGAATGTCCGGGCGGAGGTCCCGCCGAGATTGTCCGTCGCCGTGAGCGACACCGTCGCGACGCCGGCCACGTTCGTGCCGGGCAGAATCGTGACCGTCCGGTTCACCCCGGAGCCGCCGAGGACGATTTGATTCGTCGGCACGATGCTGTTGTTCGACGAGGTCGCCTTCACCACGATCTGTTCCGCCGGCGTCTGGTCGTCGGTGACCGTGAAAGCCAGCGGTCCGATGACGGCGTTCAACGGCGCGCGCACGGCGGCGAGGGTGGAAAGCTGCGGCGCCTGGTTGACGACGTTCACCTGCAGAATGATCCGGGTGAGTCCGCCCAAGGCGTCGGTGGCTTCGATGGCGATGCTCGCCGAACCCGGCACGGTGGACGTCACCACGATGGTCCGGTTGGTGCCCAAGCCGCCAAGCACGAGATTTCCTGAAGGAATCACGGACGGCGTCAGCGACGTGGCCGTGACGGTGAGCAGTTCGGCGGGCGTTTCCGCATCGCTCACTGTGAAGGCCAGCGGCGGCGTGCTGGTGCCGGGCGGCATCTGCACGTCCGCGATGCCGGAAATCTCCGGCAGATTGTTGATGACCGAGAAGGTGAAGCTGAGCTGATTGGAAAAGCCGCCCGGATCCACCACGGAAAGGGTGACGACCGAATTGCCAAGCTGGTTCAACACCGGCGTCAAGGCGAGGAGGCGGCTGGTGTCCGTTCCGTCCAGAACGATTTGAGAAACCGGCAGCAGGCTGGTGTTCGACGAGGAAACCGTCACCACGAGATTGCTGGCGGCGGATTCGGCATCAGCGACCGTGAACGGCAGCGTGACTGCGGCCGCGACATAGGAAACCGTCTGATTGGCCGGGCCGGCAATCTGCGGCGGAGTATTGATGACGTTGAGCAGCGCGCCGTCGCTGGTCACGCCGCCGGCGGCATTGGTGGCGATCACCGAATAGTATTTGCCGCTCTGGCTGTATTGGATGTCAGCAAGGACCAGCTCGGCGTTGGTTTCGCCGGCGAGCGGGACGTTGTCCGCCAGCCATTGGTAGCTCAGCGGCCGTGAGCCCGCGATGACTGCGCTGAACATTGCCGAGGTGCCGGGCAGCACATTGGTTCCCGCCGGATTCGCCATCAGCGTCGGCGCCACCGGCACATCACACTTGCCGCCCGCGCCGGCGGCGTAAACTCCCGGGATGTCCGTGTCGCCGAAATATCCCAGCGCGCGGCTGTAGATGGCAACGTCGTCGATCTCGCCGGAGAAAAAGCTGGTCGCGTCCGGCGACACGCCCGAGGCATAGGCACCGATCTTGACGGGATAATCGGACGTGCGGACGCCGGGATAGGGATACTGATCGATGACGACCATGGTGCCGTCGAGCTGGCCGTTGACGTAGCCGGCGAGGAAGGTGCCGTTGTAAACCATCGCCACGTGATACCAGACGTCCGGCTTCAGTTCCGTGCCGCAGTCGAAGTAATGCCAGCCGCCGGCGAGATTGACGTGGGGACGCAGCCGGTGATTGGAGCTGACCGACAACGCCCAGTCCGCGGGCACTTCGTCGTCCGGACCTTTCATGACAATGGTGCCGCCGTTCGACCCGGTCTGACGGTCGTATCTGATCCACGCCTCGACCGTGAAGTGGCCGGCGATCTTCAGCGTGGACGTGCTCGGGATCGAAATGTAGTTCGACGTGCCATCGAAGTGGAAGGCCGTGCCGACCCGGCCCGGGGCGAACGTGGTGCCGTTCATGAGCACGCCGTCATTGCCCGTGACCTGGTCCAGGGCGTTGCTCTCGCCGCGCCACCAACTGACCAAGGCCGGCGGCGGCGGATAGCAGATGCCAGGATTGACCGTGAGGATGGCGCTGGGAGTTGTCACCGTGCGCTGACCCGGCGGATAACCCGCCGGCGGATTCAGCGTGACCGCAGCCGTGTAAAGCCCGGCGTTCTCCGGCTGCACGTTGAACACGGTGAGCGAACCTTTGGTCGCGGCGGGAAGGTTCGTGCCGTTGGCCAGCCATTGCCAGGAGAGCTGGGCGACATCTTCCGAAGCCACGGAGAACAAGGCGTTGTTGCCCACGGCCACGGACTGGCTGGCCGGTTGAATGCGCGGCGCGGTGACATGAACCGTCAGGTTCGTGCTCGCGGAACCGGCAGGGCCAGCCGCCGTCAACGTCACCAGATAATTGCCGCCGCCGCTCCAGGCGTGGCTCACAGCCAACTGATTGCTGACAATCACGCCATCGCCGAAATCCCAGCAGATGTCCGTGAACTGGCCGCGGAACGCACCGCCGGAGAAGTTCAGGGGCACTCCAACCAACGTCTTCAGGTAATCAGCCTGCGCGAGAACCAGCGGACCGACCGGCGATTGAAATTCATAGGCACCGAAGTCCGGCACACCGTCGAACACACGCACATTGCCATCCAAGTCCTTCGCGCCCACGCTGCCGGCGATGCCGCCCATGTTGATGCAAGGCGAGGAGGAGAGCAGATGATAATCACCGTTCAACTGGCTGACGAAGACGGGATTGTTGGTGATGTTGCCGCCCCCCGAAACAGGCTGCGGCCAGGTGCACGAGCTGTTGATCGAGCAATCCGGCGAGAAGTTGACGTTCAGGGAACCCGGCGAATACGGGAGCGCGTTGAAGTAAACGATGCAGTTGTTCAGCGTGCAGCTTGCCGCGCCGCCGGCATCGAACACGCACCAGTTGCCGACGAGCGTGCATTGATTGAGCGTGGAACCCGAAGCGCCGCCGCCCCAGTTGGCGACGTTGCCGGTCAGCAGACAGTTGTCGGCCGTGCAGGCATTGAGCCCGCCGCCCGGGGCGCTGGTGTTGTTGGAAACGCGGCAACGGCTGAGCGTGCAGTTGTCCGCGCCGCCGCCGGAACCGCCGGCGTAGTTGTTGTCCAGCGTGCAGTTTTGCAGCGTGCTGCCGCGCGCACCGCCGCCGTTCCAGCAGCGGTTGCCCGAGATCGTGCAGTCCTGCGCGAAGCTTTTGTTCACGCCGCCGCCGGAACCGAAGAAGACCGCCGACGAATCGTTTCCGGTGACGAGGCAGCTCTCCAGCCGGCTCGAATCCGCGCCCGCTCCGCTGAAGGCGACGTTGCCGCGCACCACGCAGTTGCTAAGCGATCCACCAAACGCGCCACCGCCTTGATGACCCGCAGCGGAATTTCCAACGAGCGTGCAATCCCGCAGCCAGACATTCGTGGAAACGCAGAACGCGCCGCCGCCGTCGGCGGTGCTGAGACCGTTGGTCAGGGTGAAGCCGGTCAGAACAACGCCGTCGGCCAGGTAGGCGCACCGGCCTTCCGCCGTGCCGTCAATGATCGTGACGCCCGCGCCGCGAACGCTCTGAAGGGTCATCGCCCGGTTGACAACGACGCGGCTGGCCACTCCGCCGGCCACGCGCGTTCCCACGGCGTAGGTGCCGTCATTGACCAAGATCAACGCACCGGCATGGGCGGCATCAACGGCTTCCTGAATGGTGTGCGCGGCCGTTGCCCAACTGTGATACGGCGCGGCCGGCGATGGGCTGTTCAGATCGACGTAAAAGATGTTCGTGTTCATGGCCGTCGTCGGGGAAATGTTCTGATACACCGTCAGGTTGGCGTCGTAGGCGTTGCAGAAAACCAGATCCGGCCGGCCGTCGCCGTCGAGATCGCCGGCGGCGACGCCCCAGGCGTTCCAGCCCGTGCCAAAATCATTGCGCGCGCCGAGCGACGACGTGGTGAAACTTCCCGGCGTGCTGAGATTTTCCCAGACGGACAGGTAGCTCGGCAGTTCGCCCACCACGGCGATGTCCAGCCGGCCGTCGCCGTTGAAATCCGCCAGTGCGGCCGTGTGCATCCAGCCCGGCGTGCTGAAATTCACCGGAGCGGCAAAGGAGCCGGCGGTGAGAACTCCCGCGCTGCTGACATTGCGGAAGACGGAGATCAGCTGCGGCTCGACAAATCCCGCCACGAGGTCCAGCCGGCCGTCGCCGTCGAGATCGCCGATGGCCAGGGTGTGTCCGCGGTCCGCCGACGGCAAATCAACCCGCGCGGCAAAGCTGGCGGCGTTGAGTATCCCCGGCACGGCCACATTGCGGAAGATGGAGACGACCTGCGCGTCGTGATTCGCCACGGTCAGGTCCGGCTGGCCGTCACCGTCGAGGTCGGCGATCGCCACTTCATAGGGACCGGCCGGGGTCGCGAAGTTCACCGGCAGGGCGAAGGAATTGGTCGTGAGGCTTCCGGGCGATGCCAAGTTTTTTAGAACGGAAAGGCTGTTGCCGCCAAAGTTCACCACCACCAGGTCCGCCCGTCCATCGGCGTCCAAATCCGCCGCCGTCGCAAACCGCGCATCCGCGCCGACGGCAAGACTGACGGGTGCCTCGAATGAATTCACGGTCAGGCCTCCGGGTGCGGCCACGTTGCGAAAGAGGGAGACACGGGAGCCGTTGACTTCGCAGACCATCAGGTCAAGACGTCCATCGCCATCGAGGTCGGCGACGCGGAGGCGATACGGATTGCCGCCGTTGTTTCCGGCGGACAGCGGAAGATCCACCCGCGCGGCGAAGGATGACGGACCATACGGACCGGCGTCGGCGAGATTGCGATAGACCGACACGGTGTGGCTGTTGCCGTTGACTTCCGCAAGGTCCGGCTTGCCGTCCCCGTCCAGATCCGCAATGACCATCGAACCCGGACCGTCGCCCGCCGCAAGATTGAAGCCGGCGGCAAAACTGCCGGTGTTCAAAGACGCATTGCCGCCCGGGAAGGTCGGCTGAAACGGCCGCATGGAAAACGCCGTGAGACCGTTCACCGTGACCGTGACCGGCGCGAACGTCGCCCCGGAAGGAACCACGACCTGCAGATTGGTCGCGCTGGCGCCGAGCACCGGGGTGTGGACCGCTCCGAAATAGACGGTGTTGTTCGCGGGGGTGGTGTCGAAGTTCGTGCCGACGATGTTGAGCGGCAGGCCGACGGGACCGACGGGCGGTTGGAGGGCGGAAATGACCGGAACATTGCCGGGCACCAATCCGGTCGGCGGGCATTTGCCCGAACTGCCGGCGGTGTAGATGGCGGCTATCTCGGATGCGGTCAGGGCGCGGTTGTAGATGGTCGGTTCGTCAATCAACCCGTTGAAGTAGCGGTTTTGGATGCAGGGGCTACACACCGTGCGACCGTCCTCGGAACCGATGCTGACAAAGCTGTTGGCGAGCATCGGAGAAATTGCGCCGGAATGATAATTGGGAGAACCCCACGGCTGGCCGTCAATGTAAAGCTGGAGCTTGGTGCCGTCATAGGTGCCGGCGACATGATGCCAGGCGCCGGCGGAAACCACCGCGCCGCCGCCGTTGACGGTGGCCGTGTCCGGGTAGGAGGAAGGCGAGGCGGACGCGCCGCCGTCAGTGCTGATGAAGAAATTCACCCCGAGCGACCCGAGCACGTAGCCGTTGGCGATTTCAATTCCGTAAAAGTCGCTCGTGACCAATCCTTGGTAGGTGTTCATGGCGTTGGCCGGATCGGCCTTCATCCAAAATTCCACCGTGACCTGGCCGCCCACGTTGAGGGCGGGAGTCTGCGGCACCTTGGCGTAACTGCCGTTGCCATTAAATGAAAAAGCCTGGCCGACCTGGCCCGTGGTGATTTGAGCGCCGTTCTGAAGCGTCGCAGAATTGGCGCTGACTTCGTCCAGCGGACTGCCTTCCGCGCGCCACCAGCCGACGGCTCCCGCGGGGAGCGGCGTGCAACCGGCGTTGCCAGGCCCCACCCCACATTTTCCAAAGGTGCCGGCGGTGTAGATGGATTGAATCTCCGCAGCAGAAAGGGCGCGGTTGTAAAAGGCGATCTCGTCGATGTCGCCCATGAACGGAAAATTGTTGCCGCCGTCGTTGACGTTGCCGATGCCGATGCCGGGAGCTTCCCCGGGGATCAGATCGGCGAACGGACGGATGGTCGTGCTGACCTGCGCCGCGAGCACCCCGTTCGTGTAAAGGCTGATGACGCCCGCCGGACCGTTGAGCGTGGCGGCGAAATGCGTCCATTGCTGATAGGGAATGGCGGCGTCCGCGGCGGCGACATTGTTGTTCTGGTCGCAGATCTGGAAGCGCAGGGTGTTGTTGGCCTGCATGGAAACGGCGTAAGGATCCAGGCCGGGCCGATGATCGCCACGGAAAAAGATCACGTAGCCATCGCCACGGGGCTTGACCCAGCCCTCAATGGAGAACGTGTTCGTCAGCGCGAACGCGGCGTGGTCGGGAACCTGAACACCGGAATAGGTGCCGTAGGGAAGGTTCAGGTTGCAGGCGAATGACTGGCCCACCTTGCCGGGATTGAAGGAGACATTTTGCAGCACGCCGTCATGACCGCCGACGGAATCGACGGCGTTGTTCTCGGCCTTCCACCACGCCACCAAGCCAGAAGGCGACGGGCTGCAATTGGTCGAGGGGGATGATGAAGGAGCGCATTTACCACCGCCGGCGGCGCTGTAAACGGACTGAATCTCCGACTGCGACAACGCACGGTTGTAAACGGAGACATCGTCGATCACGCCCTGGAAGAAGGAGCCATCGCCCGGCGCAGGATGATTGCCGATGCGCAGGTAATCGGCGTTGGCAAGGTCTCCGGCATGCCCCGTGGGATCGAAGTTCAGCACGACTTGTCCGTCCACGTAAAGACGGCCGCCGCTGGAGGAATTGCGCTGCACCGTCATCGCAACGTGGTGGAAGGTGCCATCCTGAAGATTGGCGCTGCCGGAAAAGTAATTGTCGCCGCTGGAGATTTCGCTGAGCTGACAGGCCAGGCGGCCGTCCCACAGGAACAGCGCGTAGCCGCGATAGTTTTCGGCGGCATTCCGCTTCTCGACAATCGAACGGACGTTGCTGGGATTGCTGTTCGGGAAAGCCTTGATCCAGCATTCGACGGAAAAATCCTGACCGGGACCGAAGTTCAGCGAAGACGAGTTGGGCACCAGCACACGGTCGTCCGTGCCGTCGAGGTTGAAGCCGTCGCCCACCGCGGCCGCGGTGTATCCGGCGCCGTTCTGGAGCGTGGCGCTGTTGCCGCTGACGAAATCGACCGCAGTGTCGTTTCCCGACCACCAGCCAACAAGCCCTGCCGGGGCGGTGGTGCAGTTGCTCAGCGGACCAGGGGCACATTTGCCGTAGGAACCGGCGGTGTGGATGGATTGAATTTCGCCGACGGAAAGGGCGCGGCTGTAAAGGGAGATTTCATCGATCTTCCCGATGAAGGGATGGTCAAAGAAGTGTTCGCCAAGGTTGCCGATGCCGATCGTGGCTTCATTCGCCGCGACGAGATTGGCAAAGGGGCGGATGGTGGTGTTGGTGGCGGCGGCCAGGACGCCATTGGTATAAAGCAGCATCGCGCCGGTGGCGCCGTCGAGGGTGGCAGCAATGTGATACCACTGGTTGAAGGCGAGCGGCGCACTGCCGATGACCACGGACGTGTTGGGCGACTCCTGCTCGATGATGAACTGCAGGATGTTGCCCTCGTCGGGATTCATCTGGATGAAATACGGGTCAAGGCCGCCGCGGTAATCGCCCCGCCAAAAAACTGTCCAGCCCGGGCCGGTGGGGTAAATCCAGCCTTCAATCGACAGGGAATTCGTCAGCGCAAAAGCCGGCTGGTCGGGAATGGAAATGCGCGGGCTGCCAGACGAGGGGTTGAAGACAAAGCCCTGGCCCGATTCACCGGCGGCGAAGGAGACGTTTTCAAGCGAACCGGTGTATCCCGCGATGCTGTCCACGGCATTGCCTTCCGCCCGCCAGGTGGCGACAACCCCGGCAGGCATGGGCACGCAGTTGGTGGCCGGAGGACTGGCCGGAACGCATTTGCCATCCGTGCCGGCGTTGTAGATGGATTGGACTTCCTCGGTTGAAAGCGCGCGGTTGAAAATCGCCAGCTCGTCGATGATGCCGCCGAACATGGAGAGATAGGGCGCCCAAGTGCCGGAGGTGCCGATAAAAATCGGGGTGGTGTCGTAGTCCAGCGCGAAGCCGGGGCTGGCCGAAGCCTCGAGCACACCGTTCACATAGAGCTTGGACTGCGTGCCGTCGTAGGTGCCGGCCACGTGGTACCAGACACCGCGTTGGGCAATGGTCGAGGATTTGATGGAGACCTGGTTGCCCGTTCGCGAAACGCAAAATTCAAAACGGTCCGAAAAGGTGCTATTGCCATTGTCCACGCTGGTTTTTGCCAGGCTGTAACCTTCAAACCACGCCGACCAGGTGTTCTTCTTGAAAACAATCTGCTCCCCGCCCCGGCCGGAAGGCAGCGCGGGATCGAGCCAGATCCAAGCTTCGCAGGTGATCGTGGAAGGCTTGAGGGCGGCGGAGTCGGCCACTTGGACGTAGCTATTGGTGCCGTCGAACCGAAAGCCCTGGCCGATCTTGCCCGGGCCAAAGGTCGCGCCGGAAACCAGAACACCGTTATGGCCGGAAACATCGTTGGCATCTCCCTCGGCCCGCCACCAGCTCACCAATCCACTCGGGGCCGAAACACAGGCCGCATGCGCAGACAGGGCCGTCAGGCAACACAGCGCAAAAAGAGACGAGGCTCGTTTTCCGAGCAGTCGGTTGGAGGTCATATTTAAATGGATGCGCACGCCCTGGTTCGGCGATTGCCATTCGCGGGCATGTTCCCAACCCTTTTGCTTCTGGTTTATCCCGCGACCGGGGAACTCGGCTCCACTATCGGCATGGGCAATGACCACCATAGCAACGCACAAACGTAATGTCGTCAAGCATGGGTTGTTCACCGGCTGGTCCGTAAACATCCCGACCGGTTTTATTTGCCCGGCTATCCCCGGCCCTTCCGTTGACTTGGCGTGACATGGCCTCCATATTCGCTCCATGGATTTCGACATTTCACGTCAGCTTGAACAATGGGATTACCAGCCGGGGAAGGTCGCCGTGCGAAAGTTCACCGGCGGCGATGGCGTGGAAAAAATCCAGCTGCGCGTCGATCTCGGCATCCTCCAGATGAACGCCGAGGGCCGGCCAGACGGCAAGCGTCCCTTCGGCCACCCTTCCTTGTTCGAGTTTTACCAGTCCAAGCTCCGCAAGCATGTCGCCGGCCGCGGCGGCAATGCCGAGGAGTTCGAACTCACCGCCGAGGACTGCGCCAAGCTCCAGATCGAGTCCCTGCAATACCATCACCGTTACATCTGCCTGCTGGAGCTCTCGGATTTCGCCGCCGTCGTGCGCGACGCGGAACGAAACCTCGCCGTCTTCAATTTCGTCGGCAAGCACGCCGCCTCCGAGGAGCTTGCCTGGTCGCTGCTCCAGTTTCAGCCCCAGCTCCTGATGATTCTCACCCGCGCCCGCGCGCTTGAAGTTCTCAAGGCCGAGGACCATCCCGAGGCCGTGGCGAGAATTGAAAAGGGCATCGAGGAGCTGCGCGCCTTTTTCCACGAACATTCGCGCCCGGACCTCATCCCCACCAGCGGCGAAATCAGCTCGCTCGAAAACTGGCTGTCGGAAATCTCCGCCACCCGGCCGTTGTCGGAACGGGAAAAACTCGAGCAGGCCCTCAGCGAAGCCGTCGAGGAGGAGGATTATGAAAAGGCCGCCCAGGTCCGCGATGCGCTGCGAAACCTCGAAGCCGGCAAGTAGCCGCCCTCCGCCCGGTCAGTGGTGACGAAACAGCCGCGCCCGGTTCCGGTAGAGATACCAGACAATCCCCACGTTCACGGCCAGGATCAGCAGCAGGCCGACCGAAAAGCCGTGCAGCAGTTCGAAGATTTCGATGGGAATGAAAAACGCGGACTCCCCGATGGCCAGCCAACCGGCCCACGTGGCGCGAAAAATCAGCCCGACGCCTTCCACCAGCGAGAACAGCGCGTATAGCACCGTGCCGCGCGCCAGCCAGACGACCTTCGCCGGGGTGATTTCCTGCAGGCTCTGGGCCAGGTCGGAGAAGAACTTCTTTTCCGGATCGAGATGGAGGAACTCGAGCAGCCGTCCAAATTCCTCGGGCAGATTGTTGTCCGACAGGCTGTAAACCCCCAGTGCCAGCAGCAGCAGCAGGGAACCCTTGCCCAGCTTCATGGCGATGATCACATAAAGCGTTGGAGCCCGCTTGCTGATGAACTGGGTGTCATTGCTCATGACCGTTCAGTGAATCGCGGGCATGGTCCGGAAATCCGCCTAGCGGACTTTCGCCAGCAACCAGTCGCGGAGCTGCGCAATCGGCAGACGCTCCTGCCGGCCGTCGTCGCGATGCCGGATCGTGACCGTGTCGAGCAGCTCCGGCTTTTCGCCAAGCGTGTCGAAATCAATGGTCACGCAGAACGGCGTGCCGGCCTCGTCCATGCGCGCATAGCGTTTCCCGATGCTGCCCGCGTCGTCGTAGGAGACATTCGCCCACGGAAGCAGCAGCTTGTGAACTTCCTGGGCCTTCTTCACCAGCTCGGGCTTGTTCTTCAACAACGGGAAAATGCCCGCCTTGATCGGCGCGACGCGCGGATGAAACTTCATCACATACGTGGTCTCGCTCTTGCCTTTGTCGTCGGTCTTGGTGGTTTCAGAATACGCGTTCGCAATGAGCGCAAGGATCAGGCGGTCCACGCCGGCGGAAGGCTCGATGACGTGGGGAACATAATTTCCCTTCGCCAGACCGTTCGCGTCCTCGGTCGCCTGCTTGGCCGCCACTTCTTCCGCCACGCCCATCTTGGTGAGGTAACGCTTGCGGTTGTCGTAATAGCGCCGCCAGAGGTCGTCCTGCTTATCCTTCGGCAGCTTGGCCCAGGCCTGGCGCAGTTCGTCGTCGAACACATGCTGCGGCTTGCCGGAAAAACGCTGATGCTGGCTCAGGTCGAAGTCGCTGCGCGCGGCCACGCCTTCGAGCTCGTCGCCTTTCACGTTGCCGTTCTCGTCCTTCTTGCTGAACGGGAACTTGAACAAGATATCCACGCACGCGCGGGCGTAGTGCGCGAGTTCCTCCGCCGTCTGGCGATGGAAGCCGAGCGTGTCCCGCGAAAGGCCGATGCCTTCATAGAAACGGACGCGCTCCTCGACCCAGTACTGATGCCACGCCTGCCAGCCCCAGTTCGGCTGCGGCTCGCCGGGATGACCGGTTTCCGGAACCGTGACCACGCTGCCGCAAATCGCTTCGATGGCCTCGTCGGGTTTGATGAAAAATTCCAGCTCCATCTGCTCGAACTCGCGCGAGCGGAAGGTGTAATTGCGCGGCGTCACTTCGTTGCGGAACGCCTTGCCGATCTGCCCGATGCCGAACGGCACCTTCTGGCGCGAGGTTTCGAGGACATTTTTGAACTGCGCGAAAATCGCCTGCGCGGTTTCCGGACGCAGATAAGCGACGTTGTCTTCGCTCTCGACCGGGCCGACGTAGGTCTTGAACATCAGGTTGAACGGGCGCGGCTCCGTCAAATCGGTCGAATCACAGTTCGTGCACTTGGTTCCGGGCGGGAAAATGAATTTGCCGTTCGCATCTTTGCCGAGCATGAGGCCCTGATCCTCGCACAGCTGGTCGGCGCGGAAGCGCTTCTTGCATTTGCGGCAATCGCACATCGGGTCGCTGAACGTGTCCACGTGGCCCGACGCGCGCCAGATGGCGGGCGACATGATGATGGTCGCTTCGAGGCCGGCGACATCATCGCGCTGGCGGACGATGGTGTTCCACCAGAGTTCCTTGACGTTGCGCTTGAGTTCGGCGCCGAGCGGGCCGTAGTCCCAAAAGCCGTTGATGCCGCCGTAGATTTCGGACGACTGAAACACGAAACCGCGCCGCTTGCACAGCGACACAATCTTCTCCATCTGCAGGTTCTCTTTGGGCTCGGCCATAAAGACGGGGAGTGTTCGCGATGCCCCCGGTGATGTCAAGTTGCGGGGGTCTGGGGCTCTGAGGGGATTTGCCGGGTTTGGCCAGCACTCGAAAAAGCTGCGGAGCGGAGCCAGGCTTCGCCCCGCAGCAAGTTGATTCACCACCCCAGGACGTAGCCAAACACCAGCGGCGCGACGATGGTGGCATCCGATTCAATGATGAACTTCGGAGTCTTCGCATCAAGCTTGCCCCAGGTGATCTTCTCGTTCGGCACGGCGCCGGAATAACTGCCATAGCTCGTAGTTGAATCGCTGATCTGGCAGAAGTACGACCAACGCCGCGCTTTCAATCCGAGGTCCTGATGCAGCATGGGCACGACGCAGATGGGGAAATCCCCCGCGATGCCGCCGCCGATCTGGAACATGCCCATGCCACGGCGGCGCGTGATGCGCAGGTAGGTGGAGGCCAGCCAGCGCATGTATTCGATGCCGGTGCGGACGGTATGGACGTTGTCCAGGTCTTTGCGGAGCACCGCGGCGGCATACATGTTTCCCAGCGTGGAATCTTCCCAGCCCGGCACGATCATCGGCAGATTTTTCTCGGCTGCCGCCACCATCCAGCTGTTCCGGGGGTCAATCTGGTAATACTTCGCATACTTGCCGCTGCGCAGGACTTGATACAGGAACTCGTGCGGGAAGAAGCTTTCCCCTTTCCGGTCCGCAGCGGTCCAGACTTCGAGCATGGCTTTTTCCATGCGGCGCATCGCCTCGTGTTCGGGGATGCACGTGTCGGTGACGCGATTCAGATGGCGCTTGAGCAACGCCTCCTCGTCTTTCGCGGAAAGCTCGCGATAATTCGGCACGCGTTCGTAATAATCGTGCGCCACGAGATTGAACACGTCCTCCTCCAGATTCGCGCCGGTGCAACAGATCATTTGCACCTTGTCCTGACGGATCATTTCGGCGAGGGAGCGCCCGAGTTCCGCCGTGCTCATCGCGCCCGCAAGGGTGATCATCATGTGATTGCCGTCGGCGAGTTGTTGCCTATACGCCTTGGCGGCATCCACCAAGGCGGCAGCATTAAAATGCCGGTAATGCTCCTCCATGAAGCGTGAGATGGGTGAAGCGGATTGGCGGACTGCCAATCCCCGACGGGATTTGCCTGTTTTCATGTTTCCAGTTGCCGGTCGTCAACTCGGACCGCGCGACGAGATGGAATGCAGGCAGCAAAGTGCCACCTGCGGTTATGCAGCTACGGGAAGGTGTCCCCGCCATCGCTGCCACAGGTGGCTGACAGCATGTTTGGATTTCTCCTGCGACCCTGCAAGCAATTTCCCAAGGACCGGCCAGCCGCCCTTCGCCGCCGGACGGAATTTGAATTTGACAGTACCGGGCCGGAACATATCTTGGCTCCAGATTTTATGGCTGAAAACATTCCAAACATCCCAGCCGGAGCCGTGCCTCCGAAGAAAGAAACCGGCAAAGTCCAGCCCAAGAAAGAAACCGTCCGGATAAACCTTCCGCCCAAGCCATCAGCCGCACCGACCATCAAGCTTCCGACCCTGCCTCCGGGCGGGCCGACCGGAGCCGGTGGCATTCCCCTTCCTTCAGCCCCCGCGCCCGCGGCTCCGGCCGCGGCTCCTGCGGCGCATGCCGCCCCGGCTCCCCGCGCCGCCTCGGCCGCACCGGCCTCGCAACGTCAGCCCGCCCCGGCCCCGCAGCAGCGCGCCGCCGCTCCGGCTCCCGCCAAGGCCGCGACGGTCAGCGGCTTGGATGCAATCCTCGCCATTGTGGCCGCCGTCGTGGGCCTGGTCGCCATCGGCAGCACCGCTTATCTGGCGTTCATGGTTCTGCAATAACCGCCGGCCAACTTAAGATCCCGAAAGAATTTTTATGGCGTCCCCCCAAATCGTCACGCTCACGCAGGATAATTTCGCCGCCGAGGTCCTTCAGTCCGCCTCGCCGGTGCTGGTGGATTTCTGGGCCGAATGGTGCGGTCCCTGCAAGATGATCGCCCCGGTGCTGGACGAGCTCGCTGTCGAATATGCGGGCAAGGTCAAGATCGGCAAGGTGAACATCGATCATCATCAAGGCATTGCCGCCGAATACGGCGTGCGTGCCATTCCCACGCTGCTGATGTTCTCCAAGGGCCAGGTCACCGAGCAGATGGTCGGCATGCGCAGCAAGCGCGACCTCAAGACCAGCTTCGATCGCGTGGCCGTCTGACCGCGACGGGCCGCCGCCCTTATGTCGCTGACCTTCACGCCCGGACAACTCAGCCGGCGCGCTGAATTCTACTATCAACTCAGCCAGCTCACGATTGCCGGCATTGGTCTGGTCAACGCCCTGAACCAGATCCAGAAGCATCCGCCGGCACGCTCCTACCGCCAACCCGTCCAGCGTGTGCTGGAACAGCTCAACCGCGGATTCACGTTTTCGGAATCGCTCCGGCAGATCGGCCCGTGGCTGCCGGAGTTCGACACCACCCTGATCGCGGCCGGCGAGCAAAGCGGACGCATCGAACAGTCTTTCCGCCTGCTCTCGGACCACTACAACGAGCGGTCGCGCATGGCCAAGCAGATGATTTCCGACCTGGCCTATCCGGTTTTCCTGTTCCATTTTTTCATTTTCATCACCCCGTTCCCCGCCTTTTTCGCCTCAGGAAACGTCGGGGTTTATCTGCTGAAAACGCTCGGTCCGCTGATTCCCATTTATCTGCTGACCTTCCTGTTTCTCTACTCGATGCAAAGCCGCCATGGCGAAAGCTGGCGGGCTTTCATTGAAAGTATTTTGCATCCGGTGCCGGTGGTCGGAACCGCCCGACGCCATCTGGCGCTGGCCCGGCTGGCGGCCGCGCTGGAGGCGTTGCTGAGCGCGGGCGTGGGCATCATCGAGGCCTGGGAGATGGCCGCGTCGGCGAGCGGTTCGCCGGCCTTGCGCCGGCTGGTGACGACGTGGCGGCCGTTGCTGAACCAAGGCCAGACGCCCGCCGAGATCATCAATGCCTCGGGACGCTTCCCCGATTTGTTCGCCAGCCAATACACCGCCGGTGAGATGAGCGGCAAACTCGAAGACTGCCTGCGGCGCCTGAGCGATTATTACCAGGACGATGGCTCCCGCAAGGTTCGCGCCGTCGCCAAGTGGGTTCCGATGTTCATCTACCTCGTGGTGATGGGGGTGATCGCCTACAACATCATCTCCTTTTACATGGGCCAGTTTAACACGATCAACGCCATCACGGGCCAGTGATCCCGGATGTTTCCCGCCTTGCAGTCGTCTGCCAAACACCTACTTTCCCAACCATGACGTTGTCCGATTTGCTCTCAAATGAAACCCTGCGCCAGCAGGAATTTCCGGTTGCCCGCGACAAGATTTTCCTCAGCCACGCCGGCGTCTGCGCACTGCCGCGCTGCGTGTCCGACGCGGTGTCCGCCTATGTCCGCGAAGCCGGCACCGGCGACCAGGAGCACTTCATCTGGCCCGGCGTGATCGACGACGGCCGCAAGCTCGGCGCGCAGTTGTTGAACTGCCAGCCCGAGGAAGTCGCCTTTGTCGGCCCCACTTCGCTCGCGTTGAGCTTGATTGCCAGCGGCCTGAAGTTCCGCAAGAACGACAACATCCTGATCTACTTCGACGACTATCCCTCGAACGTTTATCCGTGGATGGCCCTGGCCGATCAAGGCGTGGAGGTGCGCCTGATGAACACACGCGGGCTGGGACAGATCCGTCCGCAGGACGTCATGGGGCAGGTGGATGAAAACACCCGGCTCGTCGCGCTGGCGTCGTGCCATTTCATCAGCGGCCATCGGCTCGACATCAACGCCATCGGCAAATATCTCCGCGCCCGCGGCATTCTGTTTTGCCTTGATGCCATTCAAACTCTGGGAGCCTTTCCCACCACGGTGGAATACGTGGACATGCTCGCCGCCGACGCGCACAAATGGCTGCTCGGCCCGTGTGGCGCGGGGCTGATGTATGTGCGGCGCGAAGTTCAGGCGCTGTTGAATCCCCGGCTTTACGGCTGGCACAACGTGCGCTGCCCGGATTACGTCGCCCAGGAGCAGATCTCCTTTCGCGGCGACGCCCGCAAATACGAGGCCGGCACACATAACCTGCTTGGCGTCGTCGGCCTGATGGCTTCCATGAAACTGCTGCTGGACCTCGGCGTGGACAACATCGCCCGGGAACTGCGTCGGAAACGCGAGCTGCTGGTTCCGGCATTGCTCGCCAAGGGTTACTCGGTGCTCAATGCCGAACCCACGCCGGAGAGTTGCGGCGGCATCACCTCCTTCTTTGCGCCGGGCAAAGACCTTGCCGCGCTTTCCAGCAAGCTCGCCGCGGCCAACATCCTGACGTCGCTGCGCACCGACCGCAAAGGCCAGAAATACATCCGCCTCTCGCCGCACTTCTACAACACCGACGCCGAATTGCAGCGCGTGCTGGAGATGCTCTGAGGTTTTTACCATCTCCAGCCAAGTGTTTCTCGCGCCAAGGTCGCCAAGGCCGCAAAGGAGAAACAAACAAACACCTTGGCGTTCTTGGCGTGAGGCCACAGTTCCATTGAACGCTTTAGTCCCGCCTTGAGATGACGGAAAATTTTCCGTGCCTTTGCCGGCGTTCGCGGCTAAACCTTCCGCATGGAGGGACTCAGATTAAAGGATCAACCAGCCAACGAACGCCCCCGCGAACGCCTGATCGCGCATGGAGCCGACGCCCTGGGCAACGCCGAACTCATCGCCATCCTGCTGCGCACCGGTCTCAAGGGCATGAACGCGGTGGAGGTCGGACGGCAATTGCTCCAACGGTTCGGGTCACTGCACGCGCTGGCCTGCGCCTCGGTGGATGACCTGCGGAAGGTGAAAGGCATCGGCCGTGACAAGGCCGTGACGCTGGTGGCGGCCTTTGCCCTGGCGCAGAAAATGTCCCGGGAGCTTCAGGACGAATCGCCCGTGCTCGACAATCCGGAAAGCGTCGTCAGCCTGGTCCGCGCGCGCAATCTGGTGCTCGAGACCGAACAGTTCCAGGCCTTGTTGCTCAACACCCGCAAGCGGCTGTTGCGCGTCGAAAAAATCTCCGACGGCACGCTCGACACGATCCTGGTTCATCCGCGCGAAGTGTTCAAATGCGCCATCGCCGCCAATGCCTCCAGCCTCATCCTCGTCCACAACCACCCAAGCGGCGATCCCACGCCGAGCGATGCCGACATCCGGGTGACGCGCGATCTGGTCCGCGCCGGGCAGCTCCTCAAGATTGAGGTGCTCGACCACATTATCATCGGCCGGGCGAGCACCGGACGCACGAAGGACTATTCATCACTGCGGGAACTGGGATACTTCTATTGAGCGCCGAGGATCAGTCGTGTTCCTTGTAAACGATGTCGATGGCCAGTCCTGCCGCAAGCAGCAGCGACACCGTGTCGGAGTTGGCGTCGCCGGTGTCCGACAGGGAAATGATGTAGTTGTCCGCCGAGGTGAACAGTTCCTTGCCCAGCCCGGACCACTTCTTGGTCACGGTGCCAATCTCCCGGCCGCTCTTGTTTAGAAAGCGAAAATCCCAGCCCTTCCAGTTCCCCTTCACCTCGGCCACCTGCTGTTCGGCATGGTCGAAGACGTGGAAGCCGCCACCGATCGAAATCAGTTTGCTCCGGAAGAAACCCAGCGCCCGACCGTCGCCGGCAAACACGCGAATCTTCGTACGGATGAAAGTAAATCCACGCTTGATGGACAACACCGGCGGCTGGTTTTCATCCTCGTAGATGTTGATGGCCGTGGGCATCCGATGTTTCTTGATGGCGAGCCGCAGCCATTTCGCCCAGACCGGCGGTTCCTCTTTCGCGATGCCGATCTTCTGGCCGGTGGTGGGACTTAAAATATCATAGGCGTCCGTCAGCTTCAAAAATCCCGTGTGCTCCTTGATGAAAAAGGTCGTGCGCTGCAGCAGCGGACGTCCGTCATCAGCACCATAGGCCGTGCTTGGCGCGGGCGCGGCATGGGTGGAAGTGCCGATGCGCAGTCCTCCGGCCACGGGCGGAGCCGGCGGCGGCGGTGGTGGCGCAACCGGGGCGGACGCTCCCTGCTGTTGCGCGATCTGCTGGTTGGCATCTGTCACGCCGCTGGCGCCGCAGCCGGGACACGTCACGGCGACCGGCATGCGCCCGTTCACCGGCTCGATGTCGAATTTGTATTTCGTTCCGCAACCGCACTGAATTTTGATTTCCATAGGAGCTGAAGTTGACCAAGCCGTCCGGGAAATTCCTCGAAGGAACCTCGGCTGACCGGCGGGCTTGATGCCGGTGACCATAGCAAGCCGCCGCGGAAGCTCAAGCCGCTTGGCGACGTTGACCCGCATTACTTCGGATGTCCGGCGGGGAAAGCTCATACGGAAAAGACATTGCCAACCCGGCAGGCACGATTAAAAGTGGGCTGTGCTCGAAACGATCATTGCGGACCGCACGGAACTCTGGCTCGGCGTGGAGAAGGAAACATCGGGAACGGGGGTCGAACTCACCTTCCGATTGAAGGCCGAGGGCAGCTATGTTCTGCATTGGGGTGTCACCCCGCGGCGCTCCGCCGGCTGGCAGCAGCCCGCCGCCGACTGCTGGCCGCCGCAGACCCGCGCCTTCAACAGCCAGGCGGTGCAGACGACCTTCACCCGCAACGGCAACGGCGAGCAGCAGATCGCCCTGCGCTTTCCGGCGGAACCCCCGCCGTTCCTGAGTTTCGTGCTGTTCAATCCCACGACCAACCGCTGGGAAAACAACGGCGGAAAAAATTTCTTCGTGCAGCTCGGCGAACCTGCCAGCGGCGGTTCGCCCGTTGCCGACCGCATCGTCGAAGGCGAAATGGGCGGTCACGGCTGGACGTTGATGCATCGCTTCAATCTTTGCCATGACCTGACCGGCGACATCGGCGATTCCCGCGATGGCTGGGTCACGCTGTTTGTCTGGCTGCGTTACTCCGCCATCCGCCAGCTCACCTGGCAGCGGAATTACAACACCAAGCCCCGCGAGCTTTCCCACGCCCAGGACCGGCTGACCTTCCGGCTCGCCGCGCTCTGGCGGCAGCAGCCCGCCAACCGCGATCTCATCCGGCTTTGCCTGACGGGCATCGGCCGCGGCGGCGACGGCCAGCGCATCCGCGATGAAATTCTCCAGATCATGCACCGCCACCACATCAAGGAGGTTGGCGGCACGTGGATGGAACAATGGCATCAGAAGCTCCACAACAACACCACGCCCGACGACATCGTCATCTGCGAAGCCTACCTGGCCTTTCTGCAAAACCACGGCGACCGAAGCCGCTACCACGAGACGCTCGCGGCCGGCGGCGTCACCCGGGAACGGCTGGCGAACTTCGACCGGCCCATCACCAACGAACCGGAATGGCACCCGCATCTGCGCGACGGCCTGCTGCACGATTTCAGCAGCTACCTCAAGCTGCTCAAGTCGGTCCACTCCGCGACGGACCTGGAAACCGCCGCCAATTCGGCTGGACATCTCCTGAACGATTCCGCGCGGGATTCCCTGAACTTCATCCGTCATCAATTTTCCAACCCGCATGCCGCAGTGGCCGACCTCGTCGCCGGCATCACCAACGTCCGGAAGAATCTGCTCGCGCGGCTGGAGCAGGAAGGCAACGACGGCGCCGCGCGCGAACTGCTGTGCCTTGACCTGGCGCTCGACGACGTCCTGCGCATGGTCATCGAGCGAAAGATTCATTCGGGCTTTTCCGGTGAACAATTGTTCGACCTGATCGGGCGCGTGCTGGAAAACATCTGCCTGCTGTCAGCCAGCCCGGAGCTGGCCCAGTGCGGCCGGGAACTCGCCCGGCTGCCGCAGCAAAACCGATTCACCCCCGACTGGTCGTTGCACGCCAAGGCCGCACTGGATCGGCTCGCCCGCGCCATCACTGCCGACATTGACTCCCGCTACCGCGAGCTGCAGCCGAAGGCCGAACAGCTCGGCAAAGCCTTCCAGGCCGAGGAATGGGCGGTGAAGTTGTTTGCGGAGGAAGTCCTGCGCGGCCAGCCGGCCTTCGTGCTTTCGCTGCTGGCCCGGCATTTCGATCCCATCCTCCGCCGCAGCGCCAAGCTCGGCGACTGGCAGATCATCAGCCCGAGCACCGCCGTGGGAATCATCGAGGTGGTCGAGACGCTGCGCGAAGTTCAAGGCCGCAAGTTTGAGCGGCCTACTCTCCTCGTGGCGCGGCAGGTTCACGGCGACGAAGAACCGCCCGAGGGCGCGCGGGCCGTCATCACCCCCAGCTCGGTGGATCTCGTATCGCATGTGGCCGTGCGCGCCCGGAATGCCAGCCTGCTGTTCGCGACGTGCTACGACGCGGCGACCTTCGACCGGCTGGGCGGCTTGAAAGGCAAACAAGTCGAGCTGCGCATCAACGCCGCCGGCGATGTGATCTCCTCGGAAGCAGCCGAAGCCGCCCAGGCAAAATCCGTCAAAGCCAAGGCGGCGCCAGTGAAAATCGTCCGCGCCCAGCCGACCATGCAGCCGTTGCGGCTGGCGGATTTCGTGAAGGGCCAGGTGGGCGGAAAATCGTTCAACCTGAAAACCCTCGCCGGCAAGGTTCCCGGCTGGATTCGCACGCCGCGTTCGGTAGCACTGCCGTTCGGGGTGTTCGATGCCGTGCTCGCCGACCCGGCAAACAGTGCCGTCGCCCGGCAATACCAAAAGTTAATCGCCAGCGTCGGCACCGCGCCGGAAAAAATTCTCGGTGAAATCCGGCAGACCATTTTGAATCTGAAACTCCCGGACACGCTGCGTCAGGAACTGGAGCGGCTGGCAAGGGCGGAGGGTCTGGCGGAAAGCGGGTGGGATTGGAACGCCGCCGCCACGCGCATCAAACAGGTGTGGGCTTCCAAGTGGAACGACCGCGCGTTCTTCAGCCGGCAGGCGCGGAACTTTCCACATGACGCCGTGCAGATGGCGGTGCTTATCCAGGAAGTGATTTCAGCCGATTATGCCTTTGTGCTGCACACCACCAATCCGCTGAACGGCCGCCGCGACGAACTTTACGCCGAGGTCGTGCGCGGGCTGGGCGAAACCCTGGTCGGCAATTATCCCGGCCGCGCGATGAGTTTTGTCGTCCACCAGCCGCGGCGCGAGGCGACGGTGCTGGCCTATCCGGGCAAGCCGGTCGGACTGTTCGGCGGCGGACTGATCTTCCGGTCGGATTCCAACGCCGAGGATTTGTCGGGCTACGCCGGCGCGGGTTTGTATGACAGCGTGCTGCTGGAGCCGGCGCGGGAGCAAAGGCTGGACTACACCGGCGATCGGCTGGTCTGGGATGAAACGTTCCGGGCGGAGTTCGCGGGAAAAATTGCGGACCTCGGCCAGGCCATCGAAAAGGCCTTTGGCAGTCCGCAGGACATTGAAGGCGCGTATGTCGGCGGCACGTTTGCCGTCGTGCAGTCACGCCCACAGGTGGGATTATGATGAAAATTGGCAACCAGACTTCCTTTGCGGCGCGCGTGTTGGAGCCGTTCGAATTTGCGGCACAGCAGGGCTTCACGGCGTTCGAGTTTTTTCCCGACCGCGGCTTCTCCGGCAAGGGCGGCTGGCATGAACAGGATCTGGACGCCGCGACGCGCCAGATGATTCGCGACACCGCCCGCGCGAAAAACCTCGAGCTGACCGTGCACGCGCCGCTGGAATACAACCCCATGCGCACCGAGCACAGCGAACGGCTGGGCAGCTCGGTGCAGTTCGCCCGCGACATCGGCGCCACGTTGTTGAACCTGCATCTGGATGTCGGCCAGGGTCCGGAGGCGTTCGCGCTCGCGCTCGCTCCGGCACTGCGGCAGACCGCGGAGGCGGGACTGAAGCTCGCCGTGGAAAACACGGTCTGGACCGGTCCCGAGGATTTCAACCGGTTCTTCGCGGCCGTCAGGCGGCTGACGGACGCGCCGTTTGCCCACTGCGGCATGTGCTTCGATCTCGGACACGCAAACCTCTACGGCGCCACGCAGAACAATTACTGGAAGTATCTCGACGCCTTGGCGCCGACGGTGCCGTTGATCCATCTGCATCTGCATGAAAACTACGGCGACCGCGACAGCCATCTGCCGCTGTTCACCGGACCCGCCGGCCAAAACCCCTCGGGCATCATCGGCCTGCTCAAGCGGCTGCGCGTCCGAAAGTTTTCCGGCTGCGCGATCCTCGAGCAATGGCCGCAGCCCCCGGCGCTGCTGGTGACTTCGCGCGACCAGCTTGAACGGCTGCTCCAGCTCAAGCGCTCCCAACCATGATCATCTACAACCTGTTTCCGCTGCTGGCCGGCAACGTCCGCGACTGGAAACCGCACCTGCAACGCGCGGCGGACCTGGGCTTCGACTGGATCTTCGTCAATCCCATCCAATACCCCGGCTACTCCGGCAGTCTTTATTCCATCAAGGATTACTTCGCGTTCAACCCGCTGATCGTGGAGGCGCCGACTCCGAAGGAGGGCCGGACGCAGTTTAAGCGCATGGTGGCCGAGGCGGAATCGCTGGGGCTGAAACTGATGGTGGATCTCGTGGTGAGCCATTGCGCGTTCGACTCGGACCTAGTAAAGGAACATCCGCACTGGTTCCTGCGCGAAAACGGCAAGGTGGTGCATCCGTCCTGTCTCGAAGGCAAGAAGGTGGTGGTCTGGAAGGATCTCGCGCAGTTCGACCACCACAAGAGCAAGGACGAGGAAGGCTTGTTCCAGTATCTGTTCAAGGTGGTGGAATTTCTGGTGGACCTCGGCGTGAAGGGATTTCGCTGCGATGCGGCCTACCAGGTACCGGAAAAATTCTGGAAACGTCTGATCAAGGAAACCCACGCCCGGCATCCCGAGGTGGTGTTCCTGGCCGAAACGCTCGGCTGTTCGCCGGCGGAAACCGCCAAGACGGCCAAGGCGGGATTTGAATACATCTTCAACAGTTCCAAGTGGTGGGACTTCTCCAGCCCATGGCTGATTGACCAATACAACCTGACCCGCGCGAGCGCGAAGTCGGTGAGCTTTCCCGAAAGCCACGACACCCCGCGGCTGGCGGAGGAACTGAACGGCAGCCTGGACGGCTTGAAGCGCAATTATCTGTTCAGCGCGCTGTTCTCCGCCGGCGTGATGATCCCCATCGGTTTCGAGTTCGGGTTCCGCCGACGCCTGCACGTGGTGGACACGCGGCCGACCGATTGGGAGCAGACCGGAATGGACCTCACGGCCTTCATCAAAAACGTGAACCAGGTCAAACGGGAGCAGCCGGTTTTCCAGGAAGACGGCCCGACCGACATGATGCCGACGGACAATCCGTCCGTGCTGTTGCTGCGCAAACGCGGCACGACGACGAAGCAGGAGGCGCTGCTGATTCTCAACAAGGACCCCCACAACAAGCAGCATTTCTGGACGAACGATCTCTACCAATATGTCCACGTTCCCGGACCGCTCACCGACGTGTCGCCGGAATACCGGCTCGATTACCTGCCCACGCCGTTCGAGTACGGCCTGCGGCCCGGACAGGGGATTGTGCTGGTGACGGGAAAGCAGGCGGAGAACTCCTTTGAAGATTGAATGAACGCAAGCGCTTCCTTTATGGTTTAAACACTATGACCGACCCGCGTTACAAGAAACTGGCTGACCTCCTCGTGACTTATTCCGTCTCGCTCAAGCAGGGCGAGCACGTCCTGCTCGATGCCGTGGACACCCCCGATGAATTCACCGTCGAGCTGATCCGGGCCGTCCGCCGGGCGGGCGGCGTGCCGTTCGTGGAAACGCGCCACACCAAGATCGGCCGCGAAATGCTGCGCGAGGTCACGGAGCATCAGGCAAAGCAGATCCATGACATCGAACTGTTCCGCATGAAACGCATGCAGGCCTACATCGTCGTACGCGGCAGCGAAAACGCCACGGAGAACGCCGATGTGCCGAACGACCGGATGTCGCTCTATTCCCGCATCACCCGCCCGGTGCTGAACTACCGCGTGAACAAGACCAAGTGGTGTTTGCTGCGCTGGCCGACTTCCAGCATGGCCCAGGCGGCCAGCATGAGCACGGAGGCGTTCGAGAATTTCTTCTTCGATGTCTGCACGATGAATTATCCGAAGATGGCCAAGGCGATGATTCCGCTGGAGCAGCGCATGCGGAAAGCCGACCGGGTGCATCTCAAGGGACCCGGCACGGACCTGACCTTCAGCATCAAGGGCATTGGCGCAAAACGCTGCGAAGGCACGCGGAACATTCCCGATGGCGAGGTGTTTTCCTGCCCGGTGAAGGATTCCGTGAACGGGACCATTCAATACAACACGCCCACGCTTTATTCCGGCACGAAGTTCGACAACGTCCGGCTGGAGTTCAACGACGGCAAGATCGTCAACGCGACATCGAACAACACCAAGCGGCTGAATGAAATCCTCGACACCGATGCGGGTGCGCGTTACGTCGGCGAATTCGCCATCGGCTTCAATCCCTACATCGTGAACCCGATGTGCGACATCCTGTTCGATGAAAAGATCGCCGGCTCATTGCACTTCACGCCCGGCCAGGCCTACGAGGATTGCGGCAACGGCAACAAGAGCGCGATTCACTGGGACATGGTGCTGATCCAGCGCGCGGAGTGCGGCGGCGGGGAAATCTGGTTCGACGGCGAACTGATCCGCAAGGACGGCCTGTTCGTGCCCAAGGATTTGAAGGCGCTGAACCCGAAGAATCTCAAGTGACCGGCGGCTTTGACCGCATGATCATCTTCTCAGTGCTCGTCCTTCAGCACAGCGATGAACTGCTTCATGGCCGGTGAGAGCACCTTGTTCTTCTTGTAGATGACCGCCAGCGGACGGAAAAAATCGCCGTCCTCCAGCCGCACCGCCGCCAGCGTCTGCTTGGAAATTTCCTGCACGACGGTGCTTTCGGGAACGATCGAGATGCCCGCGTCAATTTCCACGGCGCGCTTCACGGTTTCGATGTTGTCGAACTCCATGACGGTGTTCACCTCGACGTTGTATTCCTTGAGAATCTTGTCGAGTGCCTTGCGCGTTGGGATGTCCGGCTCGAAGCCGACGAACTTCTGGCCGGCGATGGTCTTGAGCTTGGTGCTCTTGAGCTTCGCAAACGGATGCGCCGGATGGCAGATCATCAGCAACGCGTCCTTGCGCAGCGGAATGGTCTCCAGCTTGGAATCCTTGGTGGGATAGGCGACGAGGCCTAGATCAACCACGTTGCCCTGGACATCTTCGTAAACCTGGTTGGAGCGGCGGTATTCGACGTGGATGTTGACCGTCGGATAGTCCTTCAAAAACTTTTTGATGTACGGCGGCAGATCGTGGAGGCCGATGCTGTAAATCGTCGAGACGCGGATCATGCCGGAGATGATGTCCTTAATCTCCTGAAGCTTGTTGTGCAGCGTGTCGTAGGTCTGGATGATCTGCTTGCTGAAGTCGTAGAGCACCTGGCCTTCGCGGGTCAGGCGGAACTTTTTCTTGCTGCGCTCAATAAGGAGCGACTTGAACTGACGTTCCAGCGAGCTGATCTGCTGGCTGACGGCCGACTGGGTGACGTTGTTGACCTGGGCGGCCTTGGTGAAGCTTTCCGTTTCGGCGAGATCGCAAAAGACCTTTAAGCTTTCGATTTGCATAAGACAAATGCGTAAAGACAATTCATCAACAAGTCAACTTATGTTTGTGTTTTTTAATTAGATCAGCCTTGGTGCGGCCCTCGCGGCGGTGATCGGGAAAAAGATTGAAAACCCCCGGCACAGGATTCACCTTCTTTTCGTTCATGAGATTGCATCAGAAGCGCGTGCTCATCGCCCTGGGCTGGTATGACTACCGGTTGCACCGGGGCATCGAGAAGTTTGCCCAGGAGCATCACTGGCACATTTCCGCCAACCCCACCCGCGAGAAGATCATCCCCTGGGGCTGGGACGGCGACGGCATTCTGGCCTGGCTGGGCGCCGGCGACGATCTGGCGGAGTTTGTCGTGCAGGCCAAAAAGCCCACCGTGGATTTCAGCAACCGCCGGCCGCAGCTGAAGTTTGCCCGCGTCCTGGAGGACCACGCCCATGCCGCACAGCTGGTCGTCGAACATTTCCTGACCCGCGGTTTTCACAATTTCCTCTTTTACAGCGACACGGACAACTGGTCCTACGAAGAACGGGGCCGCGGCTTTGTCGAGGCGCTCAAGCGGGCCGGACATGAATGCACCTGGCTGCGCTGGCACGAATCGCCGGACTACCGGAACGATCGCGACCAATGGAAGCGCAAACGCCGGTGGCTGGTGTCACAACTCAAGCCCATGCCCAAGCCGCTGGCCGTGTTTGCCGCCAACGATGAACAGGCGCTCGATGTCTTGGAATGCTGCGAAGACGCGGGACTGTCCGTGCCGGAGCAGATCGCCATCATCGGCGCGGAAAATTATCTGCTGGCGCCGGATGCCATGCCCACGCCCATCTCCAGCGTGGAGACCAATCTCGAAACCCTTGGCTACACCGGCGCGGCACTGCTCGACGACCTGATGAACGGCAAGAAGGCCCCGAGCAAGGTCATCCGCGTTCCCGCCTCCGGCATCATCACGCGCAAAAGCAGCGACCTGCTGGCCTTGAAACACAAGGGCGTCGCGAACTGCCTGCGGTTCATCTGGGAACATTCCGACCAGAGCATCAGCGTGAAGGACCTCGTCACGGTGGCTGCCATGTCACGGCGCGGACTGCACAAGGCTTTTCAGGACAACGTCGGCCGGACGCCGGGCCAGGAACTGCAGCGCGTCCGCATCGAGCGAGCCAAGCGGCTGCTGGCGGAATCCGACAACAAGGTGGAAGTCCTCGCGACCATGTGCGGCTACCAGAGTGCAAACAGCTTCTGCGTCGCCTTCAAGCAGGCCACCGGCATGTCGCCGAAACAATTCCGTGACAGCGTGGTGAGGTAAACCAGAGCATTTCCCCAGCGCTTGAGCGTCGGGCGAAGCTTCCAACACAGGCACGGAATTCAATGAGAACAGCAGCCAAAAACCTCAACCACTTTGATTTTATCGACATTCTTCGAGGGGTTGCGATTGTTCTTGTACTGCTTTGCCACACCCTTGGCACGGTGTACGGCTATGGCTTGATTCCCTGGGATGGATGGCTGCTGGATTTGTCAGGGTTTTCACTCGCATCCTACCTGCTGTTGCCATTGAGCTTTGGAAATGCCGGCGTTGCCATTTTCTTTGTGATCAGCGGTTTTTGCATTCACCTAAGTTTTCATCAGCAAGGAAAGAATTGGGGCGAGTTTTTTATCCGCAGATTCTTCCGCATCTATCCCGCCTATTTGGCAGCCTTGGTGTTTTTCACGGTCTTCATCTATGCCAGATTTTTGCCCTGGGCTGTTTTAAGCAGGGAGTTCTGGATTCAATTTCTTTCCCATGCATTTCTGGTCCACAATTTCCATCCTTCGACAATTTCTGGACTGAACGGCGCCTTCTGGAGTCTGGCGCTTGAAGCCCAGCTTTACGCCTGCTACCCGGCGCTGCTTTGGCTCGTCGCAAAAGCTGGATGGCAACGCAGCATGGCCGTCCTTGGGCTTTGCCAGATCGCAATACAGGGAAGCGACAGCGCATTTCAGATGGCAAATGCAACCCAGACCCTCGGAGGCCAGGTGTCCTGGTTTTTGTGCAACTCCGTCCTGGGCTACTGGTTCAGTTGGGCTTTGGGAGCATGGCTCGCCGAGGCCTTCTTGGGAAAAAGGACCCTGCCCCAGTTCGGTTCATCGTGGGTGTGGTGGTTGGGAATGACCATCGCGAGCCATTTCATAAAGCCGCTTCTAAATTTTCAGTTTTTATTCGCGTCATTGTTCGCTGCGGCAATAATTGGGAAACACTTCAGCAGCGACCGGCGGCGGCCGCTCAACAATCCTGCGGCCCGGGCTTTCAAAAACATTGGTTTGTGGAGCTACAGCCTCTATCTGCTGCACCTGCCCCTGTTGTCATGCTATCACAACACGTTGGATTCCTTGCTGCCGTCAGGCTGGCATTTGACGCCGCCGCTTGAATTTTGCCTGACCCTGCTCACCTGGCTGGCGATCTTGCCGTTTAGTTTCGCGTGGTATCGAACTTTTGAATTGCCGGCCATTGGGTGGGGCAAGCGACTTGGCGCGAAGCTTGAAAAGCCAGCCGCGGCAAACGCAAAAAACAATCAGGGATCCATCACTCCGGCCACCGGCAGGCCTTGGCCGCTGATCGTGACCGTGGGCGTCTGGGCGGTAATAAGCATTGCGCTCAATGCACGGTTTGAACCTTTGAATTATGTCGAAAACAATGACCTGGCCTGGTCTTTTGCGACCAATCCCGATGCCTCCCGCCGAAACGCTTCTTTAGCCGTGAAGCACGCAGAAATTGCGGTTGTTCAAACCGGAACGAATGTCACCGTCACCGTCGGCACGCTGGCAGCCGCCTATGCCGAGGCGGGAATGTTCGACAAAGCCATCGAGTTTGGCCAGCGGGCTTGCGACCTGGCATCAAGACATGGGGAGACGAATCTGTTGGAGATCAATCAGAAATTGCTGCTCTATTATCAAAACCATCAACCCTTCCACATGGGTGAGGAATTGATTAGGAAATAATGCGGCGGGCGTCAGCGGTGCTGCAGAGGAAGCACGATCCCTTGCCCGGCCAGATCCCGCCGGAATTTCTTCATGGCCTCCTCGTACAAAACCAGGTCGAGCTGGATCAACGGCCGGATTTTTTCCCGGAGGTCCGGGGACATCGGCCGGGGCTCCGGATTCGCGTTTTCATGCCGGATGCCGCCGGCCAGCCTGGTTTGGAAAATCCGGTCGAACAAAAGGCAGGACTCGTGGAAATGCTCGCTGATGCCGACCAGGGCGAAGGAGTTTAGGTTTTGCACCGCAGTCTTCAGGTCCGCCTCGGTGATGAGATGAAACCCATTCACGCGTTTGACCCCGTCCGCAAAAACCTTGGTTTGATAGTTCAAGATCTGCTCACCGACAAAGCGTTCGTCCGCCAGCAGCGCCTCGTCGGACAATTCGCCGCAGCCTTTGACCGTGCGGCGGCGGTGAGCCAGCATGGAAAACGTGCGGCTGAATGGTTCACGCAAAAAGGTGACGGCCTGGTAGGACTGGCCAAGCTGGTGCAGCAATGAAAACGGATGATGTCCCACCAGCACCTGGTGCTTGCGGATTGTGCCAAGGTTTTTGGAGATAAAATCGCTCTCCGGATACCAGCCATGCGGCTGGGCGGCGAGCTCCTGGTCGTTGGGATAAACCGCGCACTCCCCCATTTGCGAGATCAGCATGCTTCGCAGGGAGGTTCCGCCGGTCTTCATCACATGGACAAAGAAAATCCGGCGGCGCAGCCGGGGTTGGAAAAACTTGAACACGTGTTTAGGTATTTCACTTCTGCCGCCACGTCAAAAAAAAATCCGGCAGCGCGTTGAAATTCGCACTGCCGGAAAGTCGGGACCATCAGGTCATTTGCCGGCGTGACGCGCGGCTTTGGTTCCGGGGCGGCCCGGTTCTTGAATGGGAAACGCCAGATACTGCCGGGCATTTCCGTAGCAGATGTTGCGGATCATTGGGCCCACCAGCGAATCGTCATCCGGGATTTCCCCGTTCTCCACGTCGCGGCCGATGAGGTTGCAGAGCGTGCGGCGGAAGTATTCGTGACGCGGATAGCTCATGAAGGAGCGCGAGTCGGTGATCATGCCGATGAAGCGCGAGAGCAGGCCGAGATTCGACAGGGCGTTCATCTGCCATTCCATGCCTTCCTTCTGGTCGAGGAACCACCAGCCGGAACCGAACTGGATTTTGCCAGGGATGGTGCCGTCCTGGAAATTGCCGATCATGGTGGCGAACACGTAATTGTCCGCCGGGTTCAGGTTGTAAATGATCGTCTTGGGCAGGGAATTTTCCGAATCCAGCTTGTCGAGATACGCCGCCAGCGCGCCGGCCTGCGGGAAATCGCCGATGGAATCGAAGCCGGTGTCGGGTCCAAGCGCACGCAGCAGGCGCGTGTTGTTGCTGCGGAGCGCGCCAAGATGAAGCTGCTTGGTCCAGCCCTTCGAGGCGTCCAAGCGGCCGAAAAACAGCATCATGAAGGAGCCGAACTGCGCGGCTTCCTCCGGCGAGGCCGCCTTGCCCTTCTGCGCTTTGGCAAAGATGGCGGCGGCGGTTTTCTCGGAACAGAAGTCGGCCAGCGGCTGGTTCATGCCGTGGTCGGACAACCGGCAGCCCTGCGAATGGAAGAAGGCATGGCGTTTTTCCAGCGCGGCAATGAAGTCGCCGAAGTTGCGGATGTCCACGTCCGCGGCCGCGGCCAGCTTGGCCACCCAGGCATTGAAACCTTCGGGCTTGTCCACGGTCAGCGCCTTGTCCGGCCGGAACGCGGGCAGCATGGTGGAGGCATGTCCCGAGGCGGCGAACTGCTTGTGATACCGCAGGTCATCAATCGGATCATCCGTGGTGCAGACGACCTTTACCTGCATTTTCTTGAGAATGCCGTGGGTGGTCATCGCCGGCGTGGCGAGCTGTTCGTTCGCCTTCTTCCAGATGCGCGCGGCGGTGGACTCGTCGAGCAGGTCGTAGATGTTGAAGTAACGGGCCAGCTCGAGATGGGTCCAGTGATAGAGCGGGTTGCGCAGGGTGTGCGGCACGGTGGCGGCCCAGGCCTGGAACTTGGCGAACGGATCCGCCGCGCCGGTGCAGAACTTCTCGGCCACGCCGTTGGAACGCATCGCGCGCCACTTGTAGTGATCGCCTTCGAGCCAGATTTCGAACAGGTTCTTGAACTGGCGGTTCTCGGCGATGTCCTTCGGTGAAAGATGGCAGTGGTAATCAAGAATCGGCTCGGCCTCGGCGAACTTGTGATACAGCCGCCGGGCCGCCCGGGTTTGGAGAATAAAATCTGCGTGGATGAATTTCATAATGCCGGATTCGTGATGTCTGCCGCGAATCACTTGAGAAACAACGGACGGACGTGACGTTCGTACAGGTTGTGGGTGACGTTTTTCGCGACGGAAGCTTCGTGAGCTTCGAGCGCGTCCAGATAGCGGTCGCCCATCTTCGCCGCCACCTTGTAGCCGACGTGCAGCAGCTGGCGCAGGCTCGGGTTGAAGGCCTTGTTGCCCTGGTCGTGACGCAGCGCGGAAACGTACTGCTCGGATGTCCATTTGTTGACGGTCGCGGCCGAAGGCAGCTTCTTGGGATCGATGTCAATGACGGTGGCGTAAGGCGCGCAAAGCTCCTGCGTGTGGGCGAGCGCCTCGGCGTAAATTTCCTTCGCGATCACCAGGCCTTCGCCGCCGGCTTCGGCCAGGCCGATGCACTCTTCCAACCAGGTGGTGCCGGCGGTCTTGATGTGCAGGCCGGCGCCGAACTTCGCGATGGCGCGGCGGATGGGCGCATAGATGGAGAACTTGTCGCTGCCGGAGTGAACGCTCAGCTTGAGCGTCGGCGGCAGGCCGTATTGCTTGATGGCAAAGGCGATCACGGCGAGGTCGTCGTTGAATTCCTTCTCGAACTGCACCACGTCGCCGACGTAATCAACGCCCTTGTTGAAACGGCCGGTGAATTTCGGGGCGATCGTTTGCAGCGGAATCTTCTCGTCCGCCAGCGCCGCGAGAATGATCAGCAGCTCGGGCGGAGTCTGCGGGCTGTCGGTTTCGTCCATGGAAACCTCGGTGATGAAGTTCGTCTCGCCCTTGGCCTTGGCGATGTGGCGGTAGGTCTTGCCCGCCTCCTGCACGGCGAGCAGATACTTGCCGGCGATGCGTTCGACGTCCACAGCCGTGGTGGTGAACGGTTCAGCGATGCCGGGGATGGAAATCTTGCCCACCAGCTCGGGATGACGCTTCACGAAAGCCTGGAGCGCCTTCGGATCGGCCGGCTTGGCAATCCAGTCCGCGACGTCGAGCGTGTAGAAGTCCGAGTGCGGCAGAAAACGGTCCACGGTTTCGAGGCGGATGTGGTCGGCATCAACGTGGTAGGGCTTTTTCCAGCCGAGTTCCTTGATGGCGGCATCCGCGGCGGCACGGGTGCCGGAGGGTTCGGAACCGATGGTGACGTGTTCACGGTTGGACTTGTTCCAGACCGGGATGATCTCGACGCCCTGTTTGGCGGCGAGGGCGCACGCCTGAAGCTGCGCCTTGGCCTGATGCGCGAAACGGTCGCCCATGCCCAGGGAAAATTTTTCGATCTTCAAATATTTCGTCATAAATTTAAAATGCAGTGGGAAGTCATGGTATCGGTTCCATCGGCCGCGAAACACGTGGCGCTTCTGCACATCACCTTGAAAATTGTGTAGAACAGAAACGCCGCCGCGCGCCCTCCCGGCCGCGAGAACCCGCTCAGTGCAGCTGCCGCTTGGTCGTGGGCGCGGTGGACTTGGCGTCCACCATCTTTTGAATTTCAATGCCTGCCAGAATAAAGGGTCCAAGTCCTTTCATGTCGTTCTCCACGATGGCTTCGCTGATGTAGTAGTCGAAGGAACCGTCGCGGGGCCGTCCATTGGAGGTAAAACCCAGCCCGGCCACCGAACAGCATTGGGTGAGGGCAATCTGGCCATCGGGCTTGGTGACAACAAAGCGGTTCAAGATCCCCTGATACCCGTTTACAATGGCGGGCATGTATTCGGCGGACAGGTGACCTTGGTTTACACCCTTGGCGAGCGTGTACACCAGCATGGTCGCGGCAGTCGCCTCCAGATAATTGCCTTTGCGCTCGCCCTGGTCGAGAACCTGCCACCAAAGGCCGGTGGCCTTGTCCTGATGCCGGACGACCCCCTTGGCCAGCTTTTGCAGCGTGGCAATGATCTCGGCGCGCTGCGGATGATCCGCCGGAAAATACTCCAGCGTGTCCACCAGCGACATCGCATACCAGCCGACGGCGCGGCCCCAGAAATTTGACGAGCAGCCGGTGGTCTTGTCCGCCCAAGCCTGGGTTTTCTTGGAATCCCAGCCGTGGTAGAACAGCCCGCTCTTGGCATCATAGGAATGCTGGTCCATGAGACGGATTTGCTTGGCGATGTCGTCGAAGGATGCCGTCGGTTCCTGGAACAGCTTCGCATGCTCCGCATAAAACGGTGCGCCCATGTAAAGGCCGTCCAGCCACATTTGATTCGTGTAACGCTCCTTGTGCCAGAAGCCGCCGTCATACGTGCGCGGCTGGGTGTCAATCTGCCGGCGCAACAGCGCGGCTGCCTTCCGATACCGGTCCTCATGCGTGATCTGCCAAAGGGCGAGGACGGTCTTGCCCGGATTGATGGCGTCGAGCTGGTATTCCGCCGGCTTGTAACCCTGAATCTGGCCGTCCGCGGAAATGAACGTCCCGATGGCGTTCGTCACGAACGCGAGCCGGGCGGGGTCGTTCACCTTTTCATTCAGCTTCAACAGGGAAAGCGTGAACAGGCCCGCCGTGTAATCCCATTTGCCGCCGCCGGTCGCGGCGAGGCGGTTGCCCAACCGGGTTGTCTGCGACTCGGCCATTTTGACCGACCATTCGAGGGGCGACTTGTCCGAAAACTTGTCCGGCAGCGCGATGGCGCGGCAGGAGACACCCGACAACAGGAGGGCCGCCAAAAGTGCGGCGCCCGGCTTGGTGATTTTATTTTGCATCCGGCAGTCCTTCGATTTGAGCGTTTTCATGAATGATGGTTTCACCTTGTTTGACGGTAATCTTGACGTTCTTCAATTGCACTCCTTTTGCGTTGGCGATCACCAGGCCCTCCTTGGCGGCGATGGTCACGTTTTCCAGCACGACGTTTTCCACCAGGCTTTCCGGCAGGCCGACGATCAGCCCGGCGTCGGACGTCGAGGTTGCGGTCACGTTGGAGATCCGGATGTTGCGGAACACCGGCGTGGTTTCCGCCATGGGCTGGGCCGGATCGTTCTTGGGATACTTCGAGTGCGTGCCGTTCTGGTAGTAGGCCATGATGGAAATCGCCGGACGCACGTTGGTCATCGTGATGTCGCTGTAGGTGATGTTCTCCACGACGCCCCCCCGTTCGCGGCGCGACTTGATGCGGAGGCCGTTGTCAGTGTTTTCAAACGTGCAGTTCCGCACGGTGACATTGCGCACGCCGCCAATCTCCTCGCTGCCAATGCTCATGCCGTGGCCGTGCTTGAAGATGCAGTCGGTGACCTCGATGTTCTCGCAGCCAAACTCCCGGCCCTCGACCTTCTTGCCCGACTTGATGGCGATGTTGTCATCGCCGGTGTCAATGAAGCAACGGGTGATCTTCACATTGCGGCAGTTGCTCGGGTCGATGCCGTCCGTGTTTGCCGCGCGTTCCGGCGCCAGAATGGTCACGCCCTCCACCGTCACGTCCTCGCAGTCGGTCGGAACGAAATGAAACTTGGGCGAGTTGATGAGACGGATGCCGGCGAGGCGGATGTTTTTGCTGCGGTTCAGCACGACCAAATTGGGCCGGGGCAAGGTGAATCCCGAAACTTTCTTCCGCGCCTTCTCCGCCTCCTCCCACCAGACCGCGCCGTTGCCATCAATGGTGCCCTCGCCGCGGATGGTGACGTCCTCCAGATCTTTTCCGCCAATGAAGGGAATGAAATCGCTCCCGCTCTTCGCCTTCAGCCAGTCGCCGCCGTCCTTCAGGAAGTGCGACTGGTTTGTCGAGGCGGACAGGGTTGCTCCCGCTTCGAGCACGAGCGTGGACTTGGTCCGCAGGGTGAGCGGTTTGCAGACATAGTTGCCGGCCGGAAAGGTCACCGTGCCGCCGCTGCCACCGCAGGCATCCAGAGCCTTCTGAACCACCGCCGTGTCGTCGGCAACGCCATCGCCTTTGGCGCCGAGGGCGCGAACATCAAAAACTTTGGCCGGCAAGGTTTCGGCCGCCGTTGCTTGAAAAACCGCCGCGAGTATAAGGCCCGCATACATCAATGGCTTGATCATACTTGTATTCAATGGTTGACCGGCGGGGCTCTCACGGACCGAGTTGGATCCGGTAAAACCGCCGGCTGAAATTCGTTGCGCCTCCATCCGTCCACAGGAACGGCAGGGACGGCGAGGGATTGGTGTAAAGCGCGCTCCACGAAAACAAATTGGTGGAAGCCTGCACGACATAGTCCGGGCCGGCATCGCCGGTCACGGAAAGATGGAACAGCCCGTTGCTCCACGCGGAGCCTTGCAGCTGCGGCAAGGCCGGCGAGGTCACGAGCACCGCGAAGGCCTGGGTGGCGCTGAGACTCGGCGAGCCGTTGTCCGAGACGACCGCCTTCAGGAAATTGGAGCTGCCGCTGAAGGAAATCGCCGGGCGCCAGGTGAAAATCCCGTTGCTCGGGTTGATGCCGGCACCAAGGGGCGCGTTCAACAAAGAGTAGGTCAACGTCTGCGGCGGGAAATCAGCGTCCGCCGCCGAGTTGGTGAACGTGAGCGTGGCCCCCGCCGTCAGGGTGCGGTTTGAAATGGCAACCAAAGTGGGGGCGGCGGTGTTGGGGGCGTTGGTGGTAGTGATGAGAACATTCACCGTGACAGGACCAAAGCCGACGCCGGTAACGGTGTTGGTCGCATAAAAGTTGAACGTCGCGAGTCCGTTGGTGTTGCTCGCGGCAACGAAACGGGCGGTGGCTTGGTCGCCCAGCAGGCTGACCAGGCCATTGCCGGCGGCGCCAACGCCAAAGGTGAAATTGTTGGTGACGTTCACGATGTTTCTCAAATTGACATCCAGATAACCGTTTCGGTTACACAAAACATGCGGTCCGGCCAGCCAGTTGAGATACCATTCCAGATCCGTGTAGCCGTCGGCGTTGAAATGGCTGGAGTTGGAAACGCTCTGGCTCCAGCCCACCGCGAGTTCGAAGTAGTTCGGGATGCCGTCCTGGTCCGTGTCCGTGGGCGCGGTGACGGCATTGAGGACCGGCCAGGGATTCACCCCGATGTAGTTGTAATAGTTCGTGGTGATCACGCCGGTAGTCGTGTTCGTGGTGAAGGTGTATGGCAGGCGGTTGGTGACGTAGTCGCCGGTGAAGTATCCCGACTGAATGAAATCAATGATGGTCCCGCCATGAGAGCGGGCATTTCGAACCACCCGTTGATCGGCGGCGTCCCGGACATGCGAGGCTCCTGCAAAAGCCAGCACCCGCTCACAGGCCACCTGCGGTGAATCCATCGTCACCGGCGGCGCGGTAAACGGGCCGGGCAGGATGGTGTAGGGGGTGGTGAACATCCCCCAGCCGGTGTCGCTCCCGTCCAGCAGCAGGTCGCGGTCGCCGTCGATAAAATTGCCCGACTGGTAAATCAGACACTGCAGCGGATTGGTCACTCCGGAATCGAATGCAATCGTCTGGTGGCTGGTGGTGGAGGGGCCGGCAATAAAATAGTTGCTCACGTAGTTGAGCGAGTTGGTGAAATACAAGCCGCCGACGCCCAGCGATTCCGCTGAATCGTCGGCGTTGTAACCCGCAAAGAAACCCCAGTCGTAAACGATGTTGTTGACGAAATCCAGGCGCACACTGTTGCCCGGGCGGGGATTGCGGCTGGAATTGTGGGCGTAGAGGTTGTGGTGCAACGTGAGGGCGCCGTTGCCGTACTTGATCAACGATCCGTAGCCGTGCTGCCCCTTCGTGTGGCAGGAGTTCCGCAGGCTTTCCGCAATCAGACACCACTGGATGGTCACGTTGGTGGAATAGGTCGGTGAGAGACATTCATCAATGCTCCACGTGGCCGTGACATGGTCGGCGATCACGTTGGTGGCATTGACAAAATCAAACGCGTCGCCTTCAAACGAACCGCAGTTGATGTTGCCCGGGCGGCATCGCAAATAACGCACCACGACATCGTGCGTGTTCTGCACTGACAAGGTGCGTCCCTGGAGGCAGATGCCGTCCCCTGGTGCCGTCTGGCCGGCGATGGTGAGGTTGGACACCGTGATCTTCAGGTCGGAGGCCAGCTTGATTGTCCCGGAAACGTCGAAAACGATGGTTCGATTGGCCACGCTGACCCCTTGCCGCAAACTGCCGGCGAGGCTCGTCGAACCGTTGTCATTCGTGGTCGTGACGTGAAAAACGTTCCGTCCCCGGCCGCCCAAGGCATTTGCGCCAAACCCTTCCGCCCCCGGAAAGGCGGGCAAAGCCGTCAGTTTGGCCGTGGCAAATGCCATAACCGCACCAAAGAAAGCGATCCTTAAAAATAATGAGCAGGCGCGCATGTGATGTAAATTTGATTGTGAACGGATGCTATATCGGCCGGATCAACCCATCCGGCAAAGGGATTTCCCGGGCATTTCAGGCATTAAGGAATGAAAATAAAGCACCAAGGATTCATTTTGACCGCGGCTGTTTGCCATCGAGCAGCGGATTCCAGCCGTCGGCTCCGCCCAGAACATTTTTCAACGTGATCGCCCTAGCTTCCCGGGCGGAGAGCTGCCGGGACCAGGCGGGACGGGCATTCGTTTTCGCGCCGGGACCGGTGTTGCCGAACTCGGCATAGCGCGTGACGCCGGCCTGGGCTTTGCCCCAGTTGTTCCAGCCTTCCGGCCTGATGACCTCGGACATCTCGGTGTTCAAGTAAACGGTGCTGGCATAGGCGCGCCAGGGGCGTCCGAGAAAACTCCTCGTCTCGGGCTTTTCGCCGGTGATCCGGCAATGGGAGAAGACGTAGCCGTACGGCTGATCGTATGGGGTGGATGCCGCCGCGATGTAGCCGTCGCGCAGGCAATGGATGTGGCATTTCTCAAAGAAAGCCGTGGAGCCGCCGAAGATAAAGTCCACGTGTCCGGCGATGTAGCAGTTCTCGAAGTATTGCCGGCCGCGATTGATGAAAATTGTGTCCTGCCAGCCGAGAAACCGGCAGTTGCGAAAGGTCGCACGGTCGCCGTCCGCGCGGATGGCCAGGGCCTGGCCGACCGGGCCGGCGCTGTTTTCAAAGGTGAGGTTCTCCGCCGTGAAATCATCCGCATCAATTGTCGCCGTCGGCGTGCGGAAGGTGCCGATGCCTTTGCCGTCGTAGTTCGTAAGATTGGCGTTGAGGTTGAAGGTCAGGATCGTGCTCTGCGCGTCGTCGCCGACCAGGTTAAAGAAACGCTTCTCGCGCTGGACATAAATCAGCTCCTTGTAAACGCCGGGCTTGATGTGGATGACGACCGGATTAGTCCGCATGCCGATGGGGACCGACATGATGGCTTCCTGCACGGACTTGAACTTGGCGCTGCCGTCGGCCGCAACCTCAATGCGGGTTTGGGCGGACGATGACGTGACGAACAGACCGGCGGCCAACAGCCAGACAAGTGATTTCATAGGCGATGGCCCATACCTTTCGACATGCGCTCCGGGGCGTCAACTGGCATCACCCCTGATTTTGTGCAAACAACCTTGGGAGGTATGGCACCGCCCGAAGGAATTACTTGAACCGGCCTTTCAAGGCCTCGAACCGTTTCTGCCAATCCGCGCGGCTGGCATTCCATTCATCGCCCTTGAATTTCTCCGGGACCGCTGGCCATGTCTTTTCCAACGCCTCAAATGCCCGACGTGCGGCCTTGGCATCGTCGAGCTTCAACAGCGTCTCGGCGAGGTTCAGGTGGTTTTCCGGAAACTCCGGCGCGAGGTCCACCGCCTGTTGGAGATGCTTCCGCGCCTTGCTGTGGCTGCCGATGCTGATGACGCCCGGGGATTCGTAGTAAAGGATGCCGAGGTTCCGGTCGGGGCCGGCGAAGTCAAAATGCTCGTCCAATTCCTTGGCGACGAAAAATTCGCGCTCCATTTCCTTCACCATCTTCAAGGCGGCCATGTTGCGTTTCGTGTCGGCAAATTGGCCGATGGTCAGGCCGAGATAATAATGACCGGCGGCAAGCTTCGGCGCCAAGGCAATCGCCTGACGGCTGGCCGCCATGCCTTCCCGGGCGGATTTCTCTTTCTGGTTCGGGTCTTTCAGCAATTCACTCCAGACAAAGGAGGCCCGGCCAAGCTGCCAGGCCTTGGTGGCATCGTTGGTGTTGGCCAGATAGGCGGCCCGGGCCGCTTGAAGATCGTTCGACGCCTTTTCCGACACAGAAAGTGAAGCGCTTTCCGGAGGAGGGTTGGTTCCGTCCGCGCGCATACTGCCGGCCAGGGAAACCATCGCCATCAGGGCGAAAGCCGCTCGCGCCACGGCACGGCAATTCAACCCGCTACGATGCCGTTTTGCAGAGACACTTCCCGAAATAGAAGTTGCGAACACCATGCTCCGTCTTATACTGCCCACTGAGTGATATCAATTGGCAAATCATTGCGCCTGGCGTTGTTGCCGGCGCTTTTGTTGGTGGCGGGTTGCGGCGGCATCAGTGCGTCGCGCTCGGTTTCCCCGCTTGATTTCTTTCTTCCCGGACTTCTCAAGGCCGACCCGCCGGTCATTCAGCCCGGCGGCGACTTTCCGGCCCAGCCACCGGCCCTGCTGGTCGCTCAAAATTAAAAAAACTATGCGTTTCCCATTGGCGCTGACGGTTAAAATCGCCAGCCACATCGTCAAACACAAAGTTCGCAAGACCCCCAAGTTTGCCATGGTCCTGCAGCTCGAACCGTTGCATACCTGCAATTTGACGTGCACCGGCTGCGGTCGTATTCGGGAATATTCCACAAATCTCAAGGACATGGTGCCGCTGGAGAAATGTCTCGCCGTGGCCCGGGAATGCGACGCCCCGATGGTGTCCATCTGTGGCGGCGAACCGCTGATCTACCCGAAGATCGAGGAGCTGGTCGCCGGTCTGCTCGAACAAGGACGCGTGCTTTACATCTGCACCAACGGCGTGTTCATGCGCAAGAAGATGCGCGATTACCTCGCCGCGACTTATTCCCCGGCTGTTGAATCCACGCTGGCCAGGCTCGTCACCGAAAAGCTCGTCACCGAAAAGGAAGCCGAAGCCATCCGCAACGCCAGCGACGCCGCCCGCCAGAAGGTCGTCATCCGTCCGACCAAATGGATGTATTGGAACGTTCACGTGGACGGTCTGGAATTCACCCACGACCTGATCGTCGAGCGGGAAGGCGTCTTCAAGGAATGCGTCGAGGCCATCAAGATGGCGAAGATCCTTGGCTATCAGGTGGCGACCAACACCACCGTTTACAAGGAAACGGACGTGCAGGAGCTGGAGGACATGTTCAAGTATCTCAGCTCGCTGGAAGTGGACGGCCACACCATTTCGCCCGGCTATGAATACGACGCCGCCAAGAAGGACATGGTCTCCCGCCTGGGCAAACAGCCCGAGGATTTCTTCCTGACCCGCAAGATGACGCGGCAAAAATTCGCCCGCATCGAGGAATGGGGCAAGATGTTCACCATCTTCGGCACGCCGGTGTATCAGGAATTCCTCGCCGGCAAACGCGAACTCACCTGCACCGCCTGGGCCATTCCCACCTACAACATCAAGGGCTGGAAAGCTCCCTGCTACCTCATGACCGACGGTCATTACGAGGGCTATCAGGAAATGCTCAGCAAGGTGAACTGGGACAAATACGGCGTCGTGAACGGCGTCGCCCGCGATCCCCGCTGCGAAAACTGCATGGTGCATTGCGGCTACGACCCCAGCGGCGCGCTCGGCACCAGCTATCAGCGCGGCGACAACTGGAAGAACTTCGCCTACAATTTCGGGTCCAAGCCGAAACCGTTTCCGGCCTCCTCGGAACTGGTCAAGACCGCCTTCAACGGCGTCACCGTCGGCAAGGGGCATCTGTCCCAGGCCAAGGCGGCCATCAATTCCCCCCGCGCCGCGATGAACGGCGCACAGGCGGCGTTTTCCCGCAAGGAGGACTCGCACGAGGCGCATGTCGGCAGCCACTGCGGCACCGGCGACACGTCCGAACGCGACGATCTCCTCGCCAAGATTGATGCCGCGAAGAAAACCGACTGATCCGGGGTAAGCCTGACGGTGGATCCGTCGCGCGCGCCATTCGTGCAACATTCCCGCTACTCCGAACGCACCCTGCTGCTGCTGCTGGCCTCGGTGCAGTTCACCCACATTCTGGACTTCATGGTCATCATGCCGCTGGGCGAACAGCTCATGCGCGAACTGGCCATTTCCCCCACGCAGTTCAGCCATCTCGTCGCCGCCTACACCATCAGCGCGGGAGTTGTCGGTCTGCTCACCGCGCCGTTCATGGACCGTTTTGACCGGCGCAAGGTGCTGCTGCTGGTCTATGCCGGTTTCATCTGCGGAACGGTCGCCTGCGCCTTGTCGCAGACCGCCGGCACCCTGCTGCTCGCCCGCGCGGTCTGCGGGGCCTTTGGCGGCGTTTCCGGCGCAACGGTGATGGCGATTGTCGGGGACATCGTTCCGCCGCAGCGCCGCGCCAGCGGCATGGGCGTGATCATGGCGGCGTTCGCCACCGCCGCCGCGCTGGGCGTGCCGTTCGGATTGTTCCTCGCGCAAAAGTTTCGCTGGGAAATGCCGTTCTTCCTCGTTGCCGGCGTCGGGGTCTGCGTCTGGCTGCTGATCCTGTTGATGCTTCCGCCCATCCGCGCCCACCTCGATGATTCCCCGATGCATCATCTTCAGGAGTTCTTTGATCTGCTGCGGGACACCAATGCCGGGCGGGCCTTGATGTTCATGTCCGCCCTGGTGATGGGACATTTCGCCATCATTCCGTTGTTCGCCCCTTACCTGGTCACGAACATGGGGCTGCCGGAACATCGGTTGTTCCTCGTTTACATGGTCGGCGGCGTCTGCTCGGCCTGCACGGCGCCAATCTTCGGAAAGCTCGCCGACAACTTCGGACGGTTGCGCGTCTTCAGCATTTTAATCTGTGTGGCGAGCGTTGTGACGCTGTGGATCACCAATTCCGGCGTGTTACCAATGTGGGCGGTGCTGCTGTCGGCCGGGCTGTTTTTCATCTTCGCCAGCGGACGGTTCATTCCCGGCCAGGCCATTGTCTCGCTCGCGGTGCCGGCGAAACGCCGCGGTTCCTTCATGAGCCTGGTCAGTTGCACGCGCGACCTGACGTCCGGCGTCACGTCCGCCTTGTGCGGCTGGCTGGTGAGCAAGTCGCCCACGGGAGAACTCGTCGGTTTCAACAAGCTGGGCTGGCTCGCGGTGACAATGAGTTTTGTCAGCCTCTGGCTGGCGAGCCGGGTGCATGTCCGGGAAGTGCATCATCCGAAAACGGCGTCCCACTGAAAATAGCCATTGATGCAGCAATTCAGAAAACGTTAAGCTGCGGGCTGGAATTTTACTATGAGCCGAACACTATACCTTTCACCTCCGAGCTTTGACGGATTCGACGGCGGCGCGGGCGCGCGTTATCAGGCCCGGCGCGAAGTCACCAGTTATTGGTATCCGACCTGGCTTGCGCAGCCGGCCGCGCTCACGCCCAACTCGCGCCTGCTCGACTGCCCCCCGCACAACATCGACCTCGCGAAGTGCCTGGCCATCGCCAAGGATTTTGACCATGTCATCATCAACACCTCCACGCCGTCGTTGAAAAACGACTGCAAGGTCGCCGAAGCCATCAAGTCGCAGAAGCCCGACACCAAGATCGGCTTCGTCGGCGCGCACACCATGGTGCTGCCCACGGAAACCTTGAAGGCGTCGCCGGCCATTGACTGGGTGGGCCGCAAGGAATTCGACTACACCTGCAAGGAAGTTGCCGAAGGCCGCGATTTCGCGAGCATCAACGGGCTTTCCTACAAGGACAAGGACGGCAAGATCAAACACAACCCCGAGCGCGAGATGATCGCCGACATGGATCAGCTGCCCTGGGTGGCGGACGTTTATAAGCGTGACCTCGAGATCGAAAAGTATTTCATCGGCTACCTCCAGCATCCCTACGTCTCGATGTACACCGGCCGCGGCTGCCCGGCGCAGTGCAGCTTCTGCCTCTGGCCCCAGACGATCGGCGGACACAAGTATCGCGTCCGTTCGCCGCAGAACGTCGCCGACGAGATGGCCTACATGAAGAAAATCTTCCCGCAGGTGCGCGAGTTTTTCTTCGATGACGACACCTTCACCGCGAACCTGCCGCGCGCCCGGGAAATCGCCAAGAAGCTCGGACCGCTCGGCGTGGACTGGAGCTGCAACAGCCGCGCGAACCTCGACTACGACACCATCAAGAGTTTCAAGGACAACGGCCTTCGGCTGTTTCTCGTCGGCTACGAGAGCGGCAATGACGAAACCCTCACGCGCATCAAGAAAGGCGTGACCACCGACGAGATGCGGCGCTTCACCAAGGACTGCCACAAGGCGGGCGTGGTGATTCACGGCACGTTCATCCTCGGCCTGCCGGTGGAGACGAAGGAAACCATCGAGCAGACGATCAATTTCGCGAAGGAGCTCGACGTGTTTTCGCTCCAGGTCTCGCTCGCCGCGCCGTATCCCGGCACGGAGCTTTACGAACAGGCCAAGCTCAACGGCTGGTTCAGCAAGCGGAAGGACAAGGGCGACATCCTGCACGACGACGGCTTCCAGCAAAGCGCGCTGGAGTATCCCGGCCTCTCAAAGGAAGAGATCTTCGAGAACGTCGAACGGTTCTATCACCAGTATTACCTGCGTCCGAAGCCCATTCTCCGCATCATCAAAACGATGCTCGAAGACAAGGACGTCTGCGTGCGCCGGCTCCGCGAAGGATATGAGTTCTTCAAGAGCATGGCGCAACGCCGCAGCGATCTCGCGGCGGCCAAGGCCACGACGGCCTAAGCCTCCCTCCATTTAAAAGCCAACCCCGGCTGGGAAGAAATTCCCGCCGGGGTTTTTGCTGGGACTACGACAACTTCGACACCGACCGGTTACAGCGTCGAGATCATCAGCCCGCTAGGTGCCGCCGGCTTGGCCTTGACCACCAGCGAAAAGGCCGTGCTGGTCGTCAGGGTGCCGTCGCTCACCGTGATCGTGATGGTGGCGGAGCCCGCCTGGCCCGCGACCGGCGAGAGCAGGACGGTGCGATTGGCGTTGCTGCCACCGAAAGTGATTTTGCTGACCGGAATCAGGGTGGCGTTCGATGATGCCGCCGAAACCGTCAGGCTGCCCGCCGCCGTTTCCAAGTCGCCCACCGTGAAGGCAATCGGCGACGGCGTCGTCCCGCTGTAATATGTCTGGCCGGCAATCGTGCTGATCGTGGGCGCCTGATTGACGGCATTCACGGTGACGGTGAAGGTGCGGGTGAAGGTGTTGCTCACCACGCCGCCGTCGTCCACGGTGATTGAAATGATCGCCGTGCCGACGGCATTCGCCGCCGGCCACAAGGTCAGTGCGCCGCTGCGGTTGGGAGAGCCGTAAATGACCTGCGGCGCGGGCATCACTGAAGGATTGCTTGAGGAGGCAGTGACGGTGAGCGTCTGAACTTCGTTGCTCGAACCCGAACTCACGCCGGTGAAGTAAATGACCCGCGGCCCCGCATTCTGGTTGAACGACTGATCACTGATCGGGTCCAGCGTCGGTTGATAATTCGCCACGCCGGTCGTGGTGCCGGAAGCTTCGTTTGATTGGTCGCTCTCATTGCCCGCCGCGTCATAGGCCGTCACCGCGAAAAAGTAGGTGCAGCCCGGCAGCAGACCGGTGACGGACGCATTGGTCACGTTGCCGACATCGAGCATGTTCAGGTAAACGCCGCTTTGCGTGCCGTAAAAGAGATGGTAGCCCGTCACGGCCGGGTCCGGACTGGGATCCCAGCGGGCCGCCAGGCTCGCGGTGGTGGACTGGGCATTGACCAGCAGGGGCAAGGCAACAATCGAAAAGAACAGGAGACCGGAGCAAACTGCGCGAATTTGTTTCGCATCAGCGAGAACTGCGAACATCATATGCAACCCTCTGTATCATGAACTGTTCCGAGCGTGAGTTTGCCGTGTTCCCAGCGCAAACGACCTTTGTGATGGCAGCCGCTCCGTCTAAATCCAAGCGAGCCGGTGATTAAGTATTGGGCAGCGCGGCCGTGCGCGTGTTCGTTGCGCGCGTCGTTCTTCGCAACAACGCGACTCGCTTCGAGGGACGGCATTCCGGCCGCGATCAATTCCTTGTCGCGATAAATCGAATAAGTCTGTCTGGCATTCATTTGTTCTCTCTCTTGCAATGAGCCTCACTGGTCCGGCGGAGCGGATTCGCTGATGACGATGCGCACCGGCCATTCAATCAGCGCAAACTTCACGCGCAGCTTTCGGGGACGCGGCCGGAACAGTTCGACGGCGGAATTTGCGATCGCCGCTTTTGCCAATGCGTCCGGACGGCGTTTCTCGGCCGCCCCATCTGAAACAAGCCAGGTTTTCATTGTCACCACGCTATCGGCGACGCGTCCGCGCCGCTCGATGGGAACGCCACTGATTCGTGCGTGAGAAGTGGCGCGGGACATTTGTCGGACGCGCGCTGACAGGATGAAAGCGTTGAAGTAAAGGGGGAACCTGCTAGAATCACATCATTCTTGTGGACACGGCCATTCGTAATCTGGCTTTCGCGGCTTGCCTGTTTTTCCTCTGTTGCCCAACGCCGACAGCTCAGGCCGGCGAACCACCAACCCGGGGAGACCGCATCCTCATCCAACCCCGGTCCGCCATTTCCGCGAATGCCCTGGCTCGCTTTCACGCGTTGCAAGGTGTCGAAGCCGCCCGCAGTTTTCCGCGACTGGGCAATGTGCACATTGTGTCAGTGCCAGGCGGAGTCGCGGCATCCAACCTGATCGCCCGCTACCGGCAAAGCGGTCTGGTGGAATTCGCCGAGCCGGACTATCTCGGTCACGTATTCACCACGCCCAACGATCCCAAATACACCGACCACACGCTTTGGAACCTCGATAAGATTTCCGCGCCGGCAGGCTGGGATGTGCTGACCTCCGCGAGCAACATCGTAGTCGCCGTCGTGGACACGGGCGTTCGCTACACGCACGAGGATCTTGCCGCCAACATGTGGACGCGTTCGGGGGATGGCATCCACGGCATCAATGTGGTGGCCGGCAATCTGGATCCCGCCGATGACGGAGCCCACGGCACCTCAGTCGCCGGCGTGCTCGGCGCGGTGGGGAACAACGCCAAAGGCGTGTGCGGGGTGGCCTGGCGCACTCAGATCATGGCGTGCAAATGCTTCAACAGTTCCGGCTCTGGCAGCGTCTCGGATGTGATCGCCGGCCTTGATTTTGCCCGCACCAACGGCGCGCGCTTGATCAACGCGAGCTGGGGCTTTCCGGATTCCGCCGCGCTGTCCAACGCCGTTTACAGCCTGCGCGACTCCAACATCGTCGTCGTCGCCGCCTGCGGCAACAGCGCCACCAACATCGAGGCCAATCCCACCTTCCCGGCGAGCTATTCCTTCGACCACGTCGTCACCGTCGCCTCCACCACGCAGTCCGACATACTGGCGCCATCATCCAATTTCAGCGCCACCCGCGTTCATCTGGCCGCACCGGGCGAAAACATTTACGCGGCCTTTCCCGCCACCGACAGCTTCTACTTCCCGCAGTCCGGCACGTCGTTTGCCGCGCCGCATGTCACCGGCGCGCTGGCGTTGTTGCTGGCCAAGTTTCCCACGGAAACTCCGCTACAGATCATTGCGCGCCTGCTCAACGCCGTGGATCCGTTGCCGGCCTTGTCCGGAAAATGCATCACCAGCGGACGGCTCAATTTGCGGAACGCCCTCAATCCGCCGATTCAGCTGACGCTGTTGCCGGCCACGAATGCCTTTCCCATCCAGCTACGCTTGGCCAGTGGGGCAAACCGGCTTTGCGTCATCCAGGTTTCCACGAACCTCGTGAGCTGGTCGCCGCTCACGACCAACACCACGGCGGCGGATGGAACTTTCCTCTTCACCGACCCGCAGGCCACGAACGCGCCCCGGCGATTTTATCGTGCCACCTCCTCGCTCTGAGAACATCCGAACTTTTGTCTTTCGTTTCGGAAACGCGGCTTTGATATTCAGGCCATGCGTAATCCAATCATCGCCGCCCTGGATGTTCCCAGCGCCGAGCAGGCCCTGAAGCTCGCCCGGGAAATCGCGCCCGCCGTCGGCGCGTTCAAGATCGGCAAGGAGCTCTTCGTGGCGGCCGGTCCGGACATTGTCAGAAAAGTCCGCGACACTGGTGCGAGCGTCTTCCTTGATCTGAAATTTCACGACATCCCCAACACCGTCGCCAAGGCGATTGCCTCTGCCACCCGGCTCGATGTCCAGATGACGACCATCCACACCAGCGGCGGTTCCGAGATGATGCGCGCGGCGGAGAAGGCGGCGCACGACACCGCCAAAGCTGCGGGCCTGACGGCGCCGTTGGTGCTGGGCGTGACGGTGCTGACAAGTTCCACCCGCGAAACGCTGGCGGAGATTGGCTGCGAGGCGGACACCGAAAAACAGGTGCTGCGGCTCGCACAGCTCGCGGTGAAATCCGGTCTGCGCGGGCTGGTCTGTTCGCCCTTGGAGATCGCCGCGCTGCGAAAAGTCCTGCCGCCCACGGTTCAACTTGTCACACCCGGCATCCGCACCGGCGCGGAGAAGGCCGACGACCAGAAGCGCACGTTGTCACCACGCGAAGCCATGGATGCCGGCGCAAGCTGGCTCGTGGTGGGCCGGCCGATTTACGCGGCGGAGAACCCGCGCCGCGCGGCGGAGAAGATCTTAGAATCGCTGGGCTGATTGAATTGGAACGCCGGTCTCCGACCCGGCTCGAACCACAAAATGCAACGCGCCGGATCGGAGATCGACGCCCTGAAAAAACATGAAAACACTGACCGTCGTCGCCACGTTTGAAGCCCGGCCGGGCCAGGAAGTCGAGTTGAAAAAAGCCCTGCTCAGCCTTGTCGCACCCACGCGCCAGGAGGCCGGCTGCATCAACTACGACCTGCATCAATCGCCTGAGAATCCGGCGAAGTTTCTCTTCCACGAAAACTGGGCGAGCAAGGCGCAGCTCGACGCCCATCTGGGCAACGCGCAGATCCAGGCCCTGTTGCCGCGCGTGGGCGAACTGTGCGTGGCGTTTCCCGACATCGTGATCTGGGAAAAAATCAGTTAGCGGCGGCGGCGGGCGGGAGAAAAACCAGTTCAGCCTCGTGCGGGCCGCGACGAACCAGCGCCACGGTTTGCGGTGCGGCCAGGGCGAGCAGTTCGTCGTCGCCCACTTCATGATAGCCGCCGCTGGTGGTGTGAACCATGCCGGGCGTCATCACATTGGAGAGGACTTGTTCCGTCGCCCCTGGTGAAGTGGTCACGAGCTGGCCGTGCAACAACGGATGACTGACGACCAGCTGATAAGTTGCAGCCGGCCGGCCGGCAATTTCCGGGGCCGGCGTGACACGTCGAGCCGTCCTCGGCCAGACCGCGATTCCGATCCCGACCACCAAGGCCAGCGCGCCACCAATCCTCCGTGCCCGGCGCCATTGACGGCGGCGGCGTACATGGCGCAAGGTCTCGGCCAGCAGCGCTTCGTGAAAGCCCGCGCCGGATTCGTCCGCCAGCACCTCGGCCAGCAATCGCTCGTTGTCAGTCCGCCGGTTCATGTTTCAACTTCGTCAGCAACGCATCCTTCAGCTTTCGCCGCACGCGCCCGAGCCGTGATTCGACGGCTTTCTCGCTGACCTGCAAATCGTCCGCGATCTCCCGCACCGCCTCGCGGCCGAAATATTTTCGCTCGATCAGCTCCTGTTCATCGGGCGGGAGTTCGCACAGGCTGCGCTCCAGTGTGGCGAGGAGCTGCGCATCCGCCCGGCCGTCTTCACCCCGGTCGGCAGCATCCGCGCGTGCGTGCAAGGTGAAGCGCTCCAGAAACGCCCGGTAGCGGCTGCGTTTGCGGCGGTGATCGGCGAACGCTGTCCGCGCCAGCACCGTGAGCCAGTTCCAAAATATCTGCTCATCCGAAAACACCTTAATGTTCCGGACCACCCGGATGCACGCCGCCTGCAAAGCCTCGCGCGCAAGTTCCTCATCACCGGCGGCCAGAACCAGCAGGTAGCGATGCAGACGCGGGCAGTAGGTTTCATGGAATTGTCGGTAGGCGGTTTCATCGCCGGCAACCATCGCGCGTGTCAATGCCGCGACCTGCGGCGCGGGCGGCGACGCGGCGTCCGCTGAATCAGCCACGGTGCCGGGTTGGTTCAGGGCGTCGCTCAAGTCGAGGCATGGTGCGCAGGCGGACAAGTTTAGTTTTCGGTCTTTGGCTTTTCGGCAGGCTTACCCGGTGCAGGCGGTGTATTGCCTGCCGCAGCCTTTTGTATGAGGGCTTTGACCCGGTCGGCATAGGCGTCCTCGGAGGTCGGCGTGAGCGCCTTTAAGACCGCGTCAATAGTTTCGAGCTTGGCCGGCTCTCCGACCGCGATCAGCAGCTTGGTTTCCTTGTGGAAACTGATCGCCGGCGTTTCCTTGTCGCCCAGCATTTTCCAGCCGGTCTGAATGGCGGTGGTGATGTCGTCCACGGTCATGCCGCGATCCAGATAGGAAGCCAATGGATAGAAGCGGCAGACCTTGGTTGGGGAAAATGACGGAGGCAGCGTGGGTTTTTGGGCGATGAAGTACCAGATGGCCTCGTCCGAAATAGCGCCATCAGTTCTGAAACCCCACGCAAAATTGCCGATTTGATAGTTACCCATGCTTCCAGTGGAATAGGCCTCACTCTTCTGGCTGGCCGAAAGCAGGGCTTTGAACAACTCGGAAACATTGACGTTAGTCATCTTGATCGGCGGCAATTTAACGTCGGCGTGCTCGGCGGGAATGATGGCATTTACCGGTTTCCCCATCACCTTCTCGATGGCGGTGATGAGTTGCCGGGGTGTGCCGCCGGGAAAATCGAGGTTGAACTTGGTAAGCGCGGGCGTTTCGGCCTGACGATACGCCGGCGGGACAGGGACGGGCAGTGCAGGCTGGGGTTGGCTGAATGCGGCCGTGCGTGTCATGGCAATCAGCAAGAGTGCAAAGAGGAGTCGGTTTTTCATGGTTTTGGTTGATTGTTCCTGTTCTTCATTAAGAGAGACGCCGCCCAAGTCCAAATCCTTCGCGCGTTTTAGAATTATTTTAGCGGGCAACGATCTCTGCAACTAACTGGGCTGGCCGGGGACGGGAGGGGGAAACCTCGAATGCAGGTTTCAGGCGCGCGGCGGCGGAACGTGCGGCGGCTTGGGTCGTCGCATGAATGCGCGTGAACCGGTCGCCCGGCTTCACGGCTTCGCCGGGTTTTGCAAGGCCGTCCACGCCCACGTCGTAATTGATGGCCGATTCCTTCGTCAACCGTCCGCCGCCCAGATCGCGGATGACTGCGCCGATGATGCGGGCGTCACACCTGGAAACGAAACCCGCCGTCGGCGATTTTAATTCCATCACCACGGGCGCAGTGTGATCCAGTGCGAGTTTCCGGTTGAAGTCTCTCAAATCCGCGCCCTGGGCAACGAGCAGCTCGTCCCACTTCCTGCGCGGGGTGCCGGAGGCCAAACATTCCTCCGCCCGTTCGCGCGCGGCGGCGAGAAATTTGGCTTTGCCCGTCTGCACCAGCAGATGAGCGGCGAAGGTGATGACGAGCTGGCGGAGGTCGTTTGGACCCTTGCCATCAAGACAGGCGACACTCTCCTTTACCTCCAGCCAGTTGCCGGCGGCGCGGCCCACGGGCGTGTTCATGTCCGTTAGAATCGCCCGAGTGTTCACGCCGCATTCGTTGCCCAGCGCGACCATCGCCTGCGCGAGCTTGCGCGCAGCAGCCTTGGTTTGCATGAACGCGGCGCAGCCGAACTTCACGTCAAGGGCGAGCGCGTTCAGGCCCTCGGCCAGCTTCTTGGAAAGAATCGAAGCGGTGATGAGTTGAATGCTCGGCACGGTTCCGGAAGCGTCCCGCAGGGCGTAAAGTTTTTTGTCCGCCGGCACCATGCGGTCGGTCTGGCCGCAGATGACGCAGCCGACTTGCTGAACCTGCTCCACGATCTTCCTAGCCGGCAGCAGCGTCTTGAAGCCGGGAATGGAATCCAGTTTGTCGAGCGTGCCGCCGGTGATGCCGAGGCCGCGCCCGGAGATCATCGGCACGCGGAAGCCGAGGCAGGCGAGCAGCGGCGCGAGCGGCAAAGAAACCTTGTCGCCGATGCCGCCGGTGGAATGTTTGTCCACGAGCGGTCGCCGGTCCTTGGGCAATTTCAGAACCTCGCCCGAATCGCGCATGGCGAGCGTCAATGCCGTGGTTTCCTCGGTGTTCAGCCCGCGGAAGTAGATGGCCATGAGCAAAGCGGCCATCTGGTAGTCGGGGATTTTTCCGGCGGTGAAGTCGCGGATGAACTGCTGAATCTGGCTTCCGGCGATTTGCTTTCCTTCGCGCTTGGATTCAATGAGCGAAAGAAAGTTCACCGCTCGGAAAGGTCACCCGACAAACTTCTTCGCAATCACGCTCGCGTTGTGGCCGCCGAAGCCGAAGGAGTTGTTCACGATGGCGTTCACCTTCGCCGACCGGGCCGTGTTCGGCACGTAGTCGAGGTCGCACGCGGGATCGGGATTCTGCAGGTTGATCGTCGGCGGCAGGGTGTCGGTCTCAATGGCCTTGGCGCACACGATCATTTCCACCGCACCGGCCGCGCCAAGCATGTGGCCGGTCGCGCCCTTGGTGGAGCTGACCGCGAGCTTCCTGGCATGATCGCCGAAGACGGTCTTGATGGCCTCGGTCTCGGCGATGTCGCCCTGCGGCGTGGAGGTGCCGTGGGCGTTGATGTAGGAAATATCCGTGGTGTTCAGGCCCGCATTGCGGAGCGCGACCTTCATGCAGCGCGCCGCGCCTTCGCCGCCGGGAGCCGGGGCGGTCAGGTGATGCGCATCGGCGGTGTTGCCGTAGCCGACGAGTTCGCAGTAAATCCGCGCGCCACGCTTCTTGGCATGTTCGAGCTCTTCCAGCACCAGCACGCCAGCACCTTCGCCCATGACAAAGCCGTCGCGGTCCTTGTCAAACGGACGCGAGGCATGCTTCGGATCGTCGTTGCGCGTGCTCATCGCTTTCATGGCGCAGAATCCGCCGATGCCGATGGGGATGATGGTCGCTTCCGCACCGCCGGCGAACATCACCTGGGCGTCGCCCATCTTGATGGTGCGCCAGGCTTCGCCGAGCGCGTGGGTGGCGGTGGCGCAAGCCGAGCAGGTGGCGAAGTTCGGGCCGCGCAGGTTCTTATACATCGAGAACAGGCCGGAGGCCATGTTGCCGATGAGCATGGGAATGGTGAACGGCGAAATGCGTCCCGGACCGCGCTGGGCCAGGGTGTTGGTCTGCTCGGTGGTGGTTTCCAGGCCGCCGATGCCGGAGCCGAGGATGACGCCGATTTCGTCGCAGTTTTCCTTGGACAGATCCAGGCCGGAATCCAGCAACGCCTGATGGCCCGCGTAAATGCCGAACTGGGAATAACGGTCCGTGCGGCGGACTTCCTTCGGGGAAGGAAACGCCGGGGCGGGATCGAAATTCCTCACCTCGCCCGCGATCTGGGTGTCAAACGCAGAGGCGTCGAAGTGCTTGATCACGTCGATACCGCATTGTCCGGCAATGAGATTCTGCCAGAAGCCGGGGACATCGTTCCCGAGGGGGGTGACGGCTCCGAGGCCGGTGATGACGATTCTGCGTTCGGTCCAATGGGCGGGCATAAATTAAAAGAGGCAGCTGTCTAGCTGGCGCCAGTCAAGCTGCCCCGAAAGTTCGCCGCGGTTACTTCTGCTGCGTCTCTTCGACGTACTTGATGACATCGCCGACGCTCTGGAGCTTTTCAGCCTGCTCGTCGGGAATTTCGTTGCCGAATTCCTCTTCCAACGCCATGACGAGTTCGACGGTATCAAGCGAATCCGCGCCGAGGTCCTCGATGAACTTCGCCTCAGGGGTCACCTGGTCCGCGTTCACGCCCAATTGTTCGACGATGATTTCTTTGACTCTCTGTTCGATTGTTTTTTCAGCCATGTGTTTCTCCGGGTTTCGGTTAATTTCAGTGTGTCTATGCGACGATTCCAAAAGCGTCAAGCCTTGAATCGAAATTTTTTGTTCGTGTTTTGCCGACTCGGCTTTACATCACCATGCCGCCGTCCACGGTCAGAACCTGGCCGGTGATGTAACGCGCCGCCGGGCTTGCCAAAAACAGCGCGGCGTGCGCGATGTCCTCAACCTGCCCCAGTGTGTTCAAAGGAATTTTCTTTAGCAACTCCGCTTTCATCTCGGGGCTCAGCGCCGCCGTCATGTCCGTCTCGATGAAGCCCGGCGCCAGCGCGTTGGCCGTGACGCCCCGGGAGGCAAGTTCGCGGGCGACGGACTGGGTGAAACCGATCAGACCGGCCTTGCTGGCGGCGTAATTCGCCTGTCCGGCGTTGCCGATCAGGCCGATGACCGACGCCACATTGATGATGCGGCCGGAGCGCTGCTTGAGAAAGGCACGGGTGAAGGCCTTGGTGAAGAGAAAGGCGCCCTTGAGGTTCGTGTTCAACACCGTGTCCCAGTCGGCGTCGCTCATGCGCATCAGCAGGCCGTCGCGGGTGACGCCGGCGTTGTTGAGCAGGATGTCCAGCCGGCCGGCCTCGGCGAGGATCTTCTCGGCGGCGGCATTGACGGCGGCGGAATCCGAGACATCAACGGCGTGCGCCCAGGCCTTGCGGCCCAAGGCCCGGACTTCATTGGCGACCTTTTCGGAATTCTCCTGGGTGCGCGAGACGCAGACGATGTCCGCGCCCTCGGCGGCGAATTTCAACGCAATGGCGCGGCCGATGCCGCGGCCGGCGCCGGTGACGACGGCAATTTGATTGGCGAGTTGGCTCATAAATTTTCAGCCCCAGATGAAACACGGATTCACGATGGAATCAAAGAAACAAATTCCTTGATCCAAGGCGACGAAAAGCCCGCGAACGTGCGGAATGCCAGGGGAGGCGGACGGCGTTCAGCTCAGGCGCGGCGGGGCTTAAACAGGAACCCAAGCAGGAGGCTCGATCCGAGCAGCGTCAAGGCGGAGGGCTCGGGCACCACCGAAAGATCGAACTTGTCCACGTTGGATCCAAAACCACTGGCGGAGGTGACGGAAACGCGATAGTTGCCCGCGTTCGGCAGGCTGAAGGACAGGGATTGGGCGGCGTAATTGCCGAGCACGGGCCGCGTGAACACCTGCGGCGCGCCCAGCACACTGGTCGAGTTGCCGAGGTTGATGATGTTCACCGACACCTTGGCTCCATTTCCGTTGAAACCGCCGAGGAAGTTGGCGAGGTCAAAGGTCAGGGTGTAGCTGTTGGCATTCAGGGCCAGGTCTTGATGAATGGCGCCCGCGCTGGCGCTGTTGCCCATGAACAAATACGCATTGCCATCAGAGGCGCCGGGCCAGAATCCGCCGGGGACGCCACCGCCGTATTGCGTGCCCAACAAAACAGAATTTCCCGTGTCCGTAACCCAGCCGGCGCCAATCGTTGCGCCCGAGACGATGCCCACCCCGGCAGCCGGGGCAATGACCGGGCTCTCGAAGGAACCATTGAGGAGAAAGTTGGCCTGCGCCGACTGACTGGAAAACCAAACCGACACGGCAGCAACCGCGATGCGGCTCAGGTTGCCGGAACGAACTTGAACCATTTTGAACAACGACATTTTCATAGAGTTTTTTCCTGAATGGGCGGGACGGTATCGGATGCGTTTGAAAGTTCAAACGCAATATTCATCCGAAAAAATGCGGACTGCATGGGCTGGACCAAGAATGCCTCACAGGAATCAGACGAGCGCTTTTGCGGTCGCTTCCAGGCTGGCCACGTCGGCGACGTTGAGCATCTGGGCGTTCTTGTCGATGCGCTTCATGAAACCGCTCAGCGCCGTGCCCGGTCCGAGTTCGATGAACCGCGTGTAGCCTTGTGAAAGTAGCAGTCGGATGGACTTCTCCCACAGCACGGAGGCGCAGACCTGCTCGACCAGCCGAGCGGAAATGTCGCTGCCATGCGCCTCGGCGGTGACGTTGGAGATGACCGGGACAGCCGGGGTGGAAATATTGATTTTGCCCAGCTCGGCTTGCAGCTTCGGCTGCGCGCCGGCCATGAGCGGGGAATGATAGGCACCCGCCACCGGCAACGGAATGGCGCGTTTGGCGCCCTTGGCCTTGGCGAGATCGCAGGCCTGGATGATTTTCTCCTCCTCGCCGGAAATGACGAGCTGGCCGGGGCAGTTGAGGTTCGCCAGCACCACGCCGGCCTGGGCGCAGACTTCGCGCGTCGGAGCCTCGTCGAGGCCGATCACCGCCGCCATGCCGCCCTTGGTGGCTTCGCAGGCTTCCTGCATGAACTTTCCGCGCTGCCGCACCACGCGAAGGCCGTCCTCGAAACTCATCGCACCCGCCGCGGTCAGGGCGGTGAATTCACCGAGCGAAAGCCCCGCCGTGGCTTGGAAAGCTAGGGAGGGCACCTGTTCCTTGAGCAATTGGAAGGCAACCCAGCTGACGAGAAAGATGCCGGGCTGGGCGTTTTCGGTCTTGGTCAGTTCGGCGTCGGGTCCGTTGAAGCAAACCCCGGCGAGGTCATATCCCAACGCCGCGTTCGCGCGATCGAACCACGCGCGGGCCGACGGAAACTTCTCCGCCAGATCCCGGCCCATGCCGACCACCTGCGCACCCTGACCCGCAAACAATAACGCTGTCTTGCTCATAGAAGCCGCCAACTAAACACGAATCCGCCGCGGAGATAAAGCAGAGATTTTGCGATGAGTTGGACAAGTTAGGCTCTGGACTTGGCGGAGGACGTCCGGCATTTTCCACCCTGATTTCATGGACGAAATACCGCCAATGCCCGCGGCCCCGCCGCCGCCGACCCCGCCCACCTCGCTGGCGGCCCGGCTGCTCAATGTCTTCGCCACGCCGACGGAGGTCTTTGACGAAGTAAAATCCTCCCCGCCCCGGCCCGCCAACTGGCTCGTGCCCGCGCTGCTCGGCGGCCTGCTCGGGGTGCTGGCGGTCTGGATGCTTTATTCCCAGCCGGCCTTCCGCCAGCAAATGCACGAACGCCTCGCCTCAACCTATGACGGGGCGGTCAAGGGTAAGAAGATGTCGCAGGCCGAGGCGGACAAGGCCGTGGCCCTGATGGAGCGAATCCAGCTCCCCGCCGGAATGGCCGGCGCGGCGGTGACAGGGTTCGTGCGAATTTTCTGGTGGGCCTTCATTCTCTGGCTGCTGGCCCGGCTGTTTCTCAAAGTCCGCCTGGGCTATCTCAAAGTGCTGGAGGCGGCGGGGCTGGCGACGATGATCGGATTGCTGGGAGATCTGGTGACGTTTCTTTTGACAACGAGTCTTGGGAAGGACACCTCGCCCAGCCTGGCGATGGCCGTGTCGGACTTTAATCCGAAGAACCCGCTGCACCTGGCCTTCGCCGCCGCGAACCTTTTCAGCTTCTGGATCATCGGCGTCATGTCCCTCGCGCTGGCGCGGCTCGCAGCCGTGCCGTTTGCGCGCGCGATGTTCTGGGTGGCGACCTATTGGGTGCTGCTGCAGTTCATCATCATCACGCTCGCAGCCGCCGTCGGCTCGCTGGCGGGAATGAAATAACCGCCGCGCGGCGTAACATTTCCTTCCCCGGCCGGTCTAACTCATTTCATGGCAAAAAATAAAACACGCAAAAAGGCCCTCATCTTCACGGTGATCGGCGTCACCCTCCTCGTCCTCGGCTGGATGGCGGTGTTTCGGAAGAAGGACGCCATCATCACGGTGCAGACCGAGAAAGCCGCCCGGCGCAATCTCACCGAACTGGTGGTCGCCAATGGAAAAATCCAGCCGGTGACCCAGGTGGTGATCAGCCCGGAAGTCGCCGGTGAAATCGTGGCGCTGCCGGTGAAGGAAGGCGACCGCGTCCAGAAGGGCGACCTGCTGGTGCAGATCAAGCCGGACAACTACCAGGCCAGCCGCAATTCCGCCGAGGCCAGCTACAAGTCCGCCATCGCCGGCAAAAGCCTGGCGCAGGCGCAGCTCGAAAAGGCCGAGGCTGAATTCAAGCGCAACCAGGAGCTGTTCAACAACAAGCTCGAATCCGACTCGGTCTTCCTGGAGTTCAAGACCGCGTTCGAGGTCGCCAAGCTGCAATACGAGAACGCCATCCATCAATGCGACCAGGCGAAGTTCGGCCTCGACAAGGCCACCGACGACCTGGGCAAGACCACCATCAAGTCGCCCATTGACGGCACGGTGGCACGACTGAATTCGCAGCTGGGCGAACGCGTCCTCGGCACCTCGTTCAACAAAGGCACGGAAATCATGACCATCGCCAACCTGACCGAGATGGAGGCCCGCGTGGACATCGGCGAGATGGACGTGGTGCTGATGAAGCCCGGCCAGCTCGCGCATCTGGAGGTGGACGCGTTCAAGGACCGCAAGTTCACCGGCCTGGTCACCGAGATCGCCAACTCCGCCAAGGGTCTCGGACAATCCGCGCTGCAGTCCGGCAGCAGCCAGGACGCGACGAAGTTCGAGGTCCGCATCCGCATCCAGGAAAAGGAAACCTTCCGCCCGGGCATGTCGGTGAACGCGGAAATTGAAACCCGTTCCCGCACCAACGTGCTGTCCGTGCCGATTGCCAGCGTCACCACGCGCGTGCTGAAGGATTCCAAGACCAATGCGCCGGCGACGACCAACCCGGTCACAATGCCGGCGACGAATTCCGTGCGCGGCGACAGGAAGCAGAAGGATGTCGAGGTGGTGTTCGCCGTGGAAGGCGACCATGTGACGGCCGTGCCGGTGGAGCGCGGCATCGGCGACGACAATTATTACGAGATCACTGACGGCCTCGAAGAGGGACGCGAGATTGTCTCGGGCAACTTCCGGGCGATCCGCGATCTCGAGGACGGCAAAAAAATCATCAAGGGCAAACCGGCCGAGGAATCGGACAAAAAAACCCCGTGAGCCTCATCCGCCTGCACCAAATCTCCCGCCGCTATCAGATGGGCACGGAGACCGTCCACGCCCTGCGCGAAGTCTCGGTGGCAATCCAGCGCGGCGAATACGTCGCCATCATGGGGCCGTCCGGCTCGGGCAAATCCACGCTGATGAATCTCATCGGCTGCCTCGACACGCCGACGTCCGGCGACTACGAGTTGAACGGCAACCAGGTCGCCGCCATGGACGACAACCAGCTCGCCGAAATCCGCAACCGCGAGATCGGCTTCATCTTCCAGACGTTCAACCTGCTGCCGCGCTCCGACGCCCTGCGCAACGTGGAGCTGCCGCTGATCTATTCCGGCATCCGCGCGGAGGAACGCCGCCAACTGGCCTTGCAGGCGTTGAGTGATGTCGGGCTGGCCGACCGCGTGCATCACAAGCCCAACGAAATGTCCGGCGGCCAGCGGCAGCGCGTGGCCATCGCCCGCGCCCTGGTGAACAAACCGTCAATCCTGCTGGCCGACGAACCGACCGGCAACCTGGATTCCAAGACCGGCGCGGACATCATGGCGTTGTTCGAGCAGCTTTCCGCGCGCGGCAACACCATCATCATCGTCACCCACGAGGAGGACGTCGCCCGCCACGCCCGCCGCATCATCCGCATCCGCGACGGCCTGATCGCCACTGATGAAGCAGTCGAAAGTCGAAAGCCGAAAGTCGAAAGCTCATCTGACGCCAGTCCCGCCCTCGACCCTCGACCCTCGACCTTCGACCACAGATGAATCTATTGACCGAGCTACGCGAAGGCCTGGGCATTTCGTGGAGCGCCATCCGCGCGAACAAAATGCGGTCGGTGCTGACGACGCTCGGCATCGTCATCGGCATCGTGACGGTCACGCTCATGGGCACGGCCATTGAAGGGCTCAACGCCGCCTTCATGAACAACATCTCCACCATCGGGGCGGATGTCTTTTATGTGGAGCGTTCGAGCTGGTTTGGCGGTTCGGACAACGACTGGCGCAAGATGCAGAAGCGCCCCAAGCTCACGCTCGCACAGGCGCAGGCGCTTGGACGCCAGCTCACGCTCGCCCGCGCCGTGGCGCCGGTGGCCTCCTCGGGCGAATCCGTGAAGTACGAGAAGCGCGGCTCGGACAACGTCCAGATCATCGGCACCACGGAGGATTATGTCTTCACCAGCAGCGTGTCGGTGGCGCAGGGACGGTTTCTTTCGAGCGGTGAAGTGGACGGCGCGCGGCCGGTCTGCGTGATCGGGGCGGAGGTGGCGACCAATCTTTTTCGCGGGGCGGAAGCCGTCGGCAACCGCATCCGCATTGATGACAAGCCGTTTGAAGTCATCGGCGTCCTCGAACGGCAGGGAAGCTTCCTTGGCCTGTTCAGCCTCGACAACCAGATCGTCGTGCCCCTGCCGCAGTTCACGTCGTCGTTCTGGCGCAATCCTGACTGCCAGATCCAGGTGAAGGTGAAATCCCCCGACCTGATGGAGGACGCGCGCGAGGAGGTGCGGACCGCGATGCGAAAGATCCGCCGGCTGACGCCCGAGGACGCGGATGATTTCGGCATCAACCAGCAGGATCAGTTCGTGGCCATGTTTCACAAGCTGGGGGGAACCATCGCCGCCGTCGGCCTCTTCGTCACCGGTCTGTCGCTGTTCGTCGGCGGCATCGGCATCATGAACATCATGTTCGTTTCCGTCGCCGAGCGGACGCGCGAGATCGGCATCCGCAAGGCCATCGGCGCCAAACGCCGCACCATCCTCGTCCAGTTTCTGCTGGAGGCGGCGAGCATCTGCCTCATCGGCGGGCTCATCGCGCTCGGCATCGCGTGGCCGCTGACGCTGCTGATGCAGATCTATCTGCCGGCGAACCTGTCGCTGACGGTCGTGAGCATCGCACTGGCGATGTCGCTGGCGACCGGTCTGGCCTCCGGTTTCTTTCCCGCGTGGCGCGCGGCCCGGATGAATCCCGTCGATGCGTTGAGAAACGAATGAACCCCCGGCGCTCCAACATCCTGCTGGCTGAACTGCGCGAAAGCTTTTCGATGGCGATCGGCGCGCTGACAGCGCACAAGCTTCGCTCGGCGCTGACGCTGCTGGGCGTCCTGATTGGCGTGTTCTCGATCATCGTGGTGATGACCGCGATGCGCGTGCTGCAGAAAAACATCGAAACCGAGCTGAGCTCGCTGGGGGCGCAGACGTTCCGTGTGACCAAGTGGCCGGGACTTTATTTTGGCGGGCCCGACGGCATGGAGAAATACTGGCGGCGCAAAAACATCAACTACGCCCAGGGCCGGCGGCTCATGGAGAAGTCGCCGCTCGCCTTGAACATCGGCCTGGAGACGTCCTTCTGGGCCGGCGAGGTCGAGACGCGCTTCAACAAAAGCGCGCCGACGGTTTCCCTCATGGGCGAGACGCCGGGCGGGTTTCCGGCGCACAACTGGATTCTGGCCGAGGGCCGGCCGCTGTTCGACTCCGACGTGGACAGCACGCGGGATGTTTGCGTGCTGGGCGCGGGACTGGCGCGGACGATTTTCCCAAACGTCGCGGCGGTGGGTGAGAAGGTGAAGTTCGACGGCATCAACTACACGGTCGTCGGCGTGCTGGAACCCAAGGGCGGCTCGGTCGGCGGCGACCAGGACAACTTCGCGGTGATTCCTCTGACGACCGGGCTGAACCGTTACGGCCGGTGGTCGAAAAGCCTGAGCGTGCTGGTGCAGGCGCGCGACGCCGCGAGCTACGATGAAACCGTGGACCAAGTCCGCGGTGCGCTGCGGATTCTGCGGAAGGTGCCGCCGGGGAAGGACGACGACTTTGAAATCCTTTCCAATGATTCCATGATCGAGAAGTTCAACTCGCTCACACTGGCGGTGCGGCTGGGCGTGGCGGTGGTCAGTTCCATTTCGCTGCTCGCGGCGGGCATCGGCATCATGAACATCATGCTGGTGTCGGTCACCGAACGGACGCGGGAGATCGGGATCCGCCGCGCCATCGGGGCACGCAAACGAAATATCATGACGCAGTTCATCATGGAGGCGGTGGTGCTGTGCGAGATCGGCGGCGCGGCGGGTGTGGTGCTCGGCATCCTCGGCGGCAACGCCACGGCTTATTTCCTGAAGCTGCCGCCGGTCATACCCGTGGACTGGGTGGTCATCGGCCTGGTGATCTGTTCCGTGGTGGGAATTCTTTTCGGAACCTATCCCGCGTGGAAGGCCGCAAACCTCGACCCCATCGAATCGTTGCGCTACGAATGACGGTTCAGGGAAGATTGAAGGCGAATCTGACCCGGTCCTCGTCTTTGACGGCCCAGAGATTTACCGGCGAGGTCACCGTGCCATACTTCATGTAACGAACGCTGCCGTCGGCGAAGTTGAAGTTCGAGCCGCCGCCGCGGCCCGCGCCGGGCGGCTTGGAATGCCGGCCATATTCAACGCGGTCAAAGTCGTTGCCGCTGATGCCTTCGTTGAAGTCCATGTAGTAATCCATCTTGTCGGTCTGCTTTTCGCCGATGAGGATCGTGTCCGAGGTTTTCAGGATGGCGTTCTCCTTGATGGAATTCGTGGCGGTGAGGGCGTCCACGAAAACATCGCCCCAGCCGTTCATCAGATAACTGCGCGGCGCGGCGTCCGCCGAACCCGCCGGACCGCTGCCGGTGGCCGGCGTGCCTTTGAGCAGGTCGGTGGGACAGGCAAGGATGGTGAGGCTGCGGTAGCCGTCCTGCAGCAGGTTGGGCCAGCGAGGGGAGGCTTGGTTGCGCGGCGGGAGCCGGCCGCCGTTGTCGTCGGCGTACATTTTCAGGGACAGCCCGAGCTGCTTGAGGTTGTTCACGCACTTGGTGCGGTAGGCGGCCTCCTTGGCCCGGCCCAGGGACGGCAGGAGCATGCTGGCAAGAATGGCGATGATGGCGATGACGACCAGCAGTTCAATCAACGTGAAGCCGCGGCGGTCCGGGGAGATCGCCCTGTAACTTTTATTCCGTTCGAATACTCTCATTTTGTAAGCGTCAGTTTTTGTTCATGACCAGGAAAACCATTTTAACCGTCGGCGGCCTCGCCCTGCTCGCCGGGATCAGCCTTTACCTCAACCGTGACCGGTTTGCCCCGGAGGTCATTAAACTGTCCAGCCGTTCCATCACGCCGCGCGGCTGGTTCACCCGGGGTCCGCTCGCCAAGTCCGCTTCCAACCCCGTCGTCTTTCTCATCACAAAAAGGCTCCGGCTCCGCTCCGTCAAGGTCGTGCTGGCCGAGGATGCCCAGACCAACAAATACCCGCGCGCCGTGTGGAGCCTGACGACCGAATCCAACTCCGTCCCGGTGAGGGAATTCATCTACGGCGCGACTGTCGGGGGAATGCATGTCGCGGTCAAGGGTGTCGGCGCCGATCCCCTGCAGCCCGGGGTGAATTACCGCATCCTGGTCGAGACCGATTCGGAAAAACTCCAGCACGACTTCGTGCCGGTGCCACGGACACGCTAGGGAAAGACGCGCGGCCGCGGCGCGGGGTTACGGAGGAGATTACACGGGCTGGGACAGGCCGCGTTTGGCGGAGATTTTCGCCAGCAGGGCCAGCGCCCGGTCCGCCTGGGAGACGTAAGGATTGGACTTGTCCCACACATAACCCGCCAGCACCGAGCAGATCTGCTTCATGATGTCGGGATTCCGCTGGGCGGCGAAAAGAATCGTCGGCAGCTTGTCATCATACCAGGCATCCACGTAGGAGCGGAAGGTGTTCACGCCCTGCATCACGTAGTCGCAGTATTCAACCTGCCAGTCCACCGGTTCGCCGCGCAGCTGCCGGGCCGCCACCTGCGCCGCCCGCAGGCCGGATTCCATGGCCAGCGTGACGCCGGAGCTGAACACCGGGTCGAGAAATTCCGTGGCGTTGCCCGCCAGGGCGAAGCGTGGTCCGTAAAGTTTTTTGACCGAGACGGCAAAGCCTTTGATCCGCTGCGGCGGAAATTCCACCCGCATGCCGCTCAACCGCGCCGCGGAGTTCGGCTCGCTCATCACAATGTCCCGGAGCTGCTTTTCGTTGTCGCCGGGATATTTGGCGAAGAAGGACGGCTCGGCCACGACCCCGATACTGGTCCGGCCATTGGAAAAGGGAATGATCCAGATCCACGCGCCGTCCGGATGCACGCAAATCCAAATTTTGCCCTGCTCCCGCGCCGGCGGACGAACGTCGCCGGTCACGTGGGTGAACAAGGATTCGCGCACCGGATAGTTGGACGGTTCTTCAAGGTTCAAAATGCGCGGCAGAACCCGACCATAACCGCTGCAATCCAGGACAAACCGCGCGGTTATCTGACGACGTTCACCGGTCGCGGAGACGACGCCCGCCGTGACGTGGGTGTCTTGGAAATCAACCGTCTCAACCGTTTCGGCGTAGCGGAAGTCCACGCCCCGCGCCTGCACGGCGTCGGCGATGGCCCGGTCGAAGTCCGCCCGCGGCACCTGGTAGGTGTATTGCCATCCGCCGGCGGACTGGTTGGCGAAATCGAAGTTGCACTCCTTCTTGCCGCGCAGAAAAACCGCGCCGGTCTTCTTCATGAAGCCGCATTGCTCCACCGCCGGAATCAGGTCGAGCTCCTTGAGCAAATCCATGGTGTGCGGCAGGAGGCTTTCTCCGATGACGAAGCGTGGGAAGACGTTTTTTTCGACGACCTGCGTGCGGCAGCCGGCCTGTTGCAGGTGCGCCGCCGCCACCGCGCCCGCCGGGCCGGCACCGATGATCAGCACATCCAGGTCAGTCGATTTCATAGCAACGTCCGCGGAAGTCTCCGCCAGCCCTTCAAGCTTGTAAACATTCCTTTTGGACGGACTCCGACTGGAGCAACGCCGTCACCGCGGCGATGTCGTCGGCCAGCGGACGGTCGTTTTCCAGCTTCGGGCTGACGGCGCGGATGCGCTGGTACAGCTTGCGGTAATCGCCGCCCAAGGTCTTCTCGGCGCCGCGCAGATCCGCCGCCTGCACCAGCGTCAAGGCCTCGATGGCGACGATCTTCCAGACCAGCGGCAGGGCCGTGCGGGTCATCTTCGCGGCGATGCAGCCCATGCTGACGACGTCCTGGTTGTTGGCATTGGTGGAAATGGTCTGGATGGAGGCGGCGGTGCCGAGCAGCCGCGCTTCGGCGGCGAGCGAGGTCGCCAGCAATTGCGCGCCGGACAATCCGGAGTTCAATCCGGGAGCGCCACCGGCCAGCATCGGCGGCAGACCGCGGCTATAACGCCAGTTGACCAACCGTTCAATCTGCCGTTCGGCAAACAGCGCCAGCTTGATCAGGCCCATGCGAAGGTAATCGCTCACCATCGCAATCTGCTGGCCGTAAAAGTTGCCGCCATGAATCACCATGCCGGTCTCCGGGAAAATCAGCGGATTGTCCGTGCTGGCATTTAATTCGCGCGCCACGACTTCCTCGACATGCCAGTGGGCTTCCTGGAACGCACCCAGCACCTGTGGCGCGCAGCGGAGCGAATAGGGGTCCTGGATTTCCGCGCCGGGGTCCACGCTCTTGGCCGCCGTGCCCCATTGATGCTCGTCAATGCGCCGGGCAAAGGCCGGATGCGTCCGGAGGGAGTCGCTGATGCGCCGCGCCACGAGGGATTGTCCGCGAAACCCCCGCGCCATGTGAATCTGCTGGCAAAGCACTTCCGGCTCGCCGTCGAGCACCTGGAACAAACACGCCGTCAGCAATTCCATCCAGCGCAGCAGGCGTTCGCCTTCATGCGTGGCCAGCGCGGCTAACCCGGTCATCACCGAGGTGCCGTTGACGAGCGCGAGTCCTTCCTTGCATTGCAAGGTCACGGGTTTAAGCCCGACGCGCTGCAAGGCTTCCTTGGCCGGGAGGCGTTCGCCATTCAACCGGGCATGGCCGAGGCCGACGAGCAATTGCGCCATGTGGGCGAGCGGCACAAGATCGCCGCTGGCGCCGACGGAACCTTCACTGGGAATTTCCGGCAGCAGGCCCTTGTTCAGGGCGGCGAGCAAAAGATCGATGACCTCCTCGCGAATGCCGGAGAAGCCGCGGGCCAGCGCGTTGGCACGCGCCACCATGATGGCGCGGGTTTCCGCATCGGAGAACCGGACGCCCTGGCCGACGCTGAGATGATGCAGCAGGTTGAGCTGATGCTGGGCGAGGTCGGCGTCGTTGACGCGGAAGCCGCTCAACGGCCCAAAGCCGGTGTTGATGCCGTAGATCGCGCGCGGCTGGGCGGCGAGGGACTCGACCAGCTCGCGGCTGCGCCGGACCATGGGGCGGGCTTGGGATGAAAGTTCGCACGCCGATTGAAGCGAGGCGATTTGCCAGACTTCGGCGAGGGAGAGGTGGTGGCCGTCGAGCGCGATCATTGAGCGATAAGTCGCGGGGTTTTACAACAAACCACTTGCGGAAGCAAGTATCGCCATGTTTGCTGTCGCGGTTATTCGGGCGGCGAATTTCAACTAGAACCAAATCATTCCCCAGAGTCATGGCGGACAAAAGCATTCTGATCATCGGCGCGGGCATCGCGGGGCTGGCCACCGGCAGCTACGGCCGGATGAACGGCTACCGCACGCGCATCCTCGAGCATCACAGCGAACCGGGCGGCGTGGCCAAGGCGTGGAAGAACAACGGCTACCTCGTGGACGGCGGCATCCATTATCTGATGGGCCACCGCCCCGGCCTCGCCTGCCACGACATTTACCGTGAGCTGGGCCTGTTCACGAACCGGAAGTTTCCCGACTTGGATACCTTCGTGCATTTTCGCGACGAAGTGACCGGCCGCAGCATCAGCTTCACCGGCGACCTGGAAAAGATGGCGAAGGATCTCAAGGACCTCGCGCCGGAAGACGCCCGCTTCGTGGACCGGTTCATCCGGGGCATCAAGGCGTTTCAGAAGACGGACATCTTCGGCAACCTTGCCACTCCGCCGGAGCTGATGCGGCTGCCGGATTTTGTGCGGCAGTTCTGGCGGTTGCGCCACATCCTGCCGTATTTCGGCGGACCGTTTAACCAGCCGATGGAGGATTACGTTCGCGGCAACATCCGCAACGAGTGTTTGCAGCGCATCCTGGCCAATCTTTTTCTTCCCGAGGTTCCCGTGTGGTTCGTGCTGTTGATTCTCTCGCTGCTCGCCAGCCGGCAGCTCGGCCTGCTCGAAGGCAGCTGCAAGGACTTCGTCGAAAGCATGGAGGAGCGTTATCGCCAGCTCGGCGGCGAAATCACCTACAACGCCACCGTCAAGGAGGTCATTGTCGAAAACAACCGCGCCGTCGGCGTGCGGCTCGCCGACGGTTCCGAACAACGCGCGGATGTCATCGTGGCGGCGGGCGACGGCTACAGCACCTTGTTCAAGCTGCTGGGCAACCGTTACACCAGCCCGAAGCTCAAGGAGTGCTACCAAAACTGGCAGCATCTGGTTCCCGTGGTGACGATGAGCTTCGGCGTGGCGCAGGAATATCCCGACCAGCGGCCGCTGCAGTTTTTGCTGCTCAAGAAGCCGATGACCATCGGCAACGTGACCATCAACGGCTTTCCCGTCCGCATCTTCAATTACAGCCCGAAGTTTTCACCCGCCGGCCGGACCATCGTGCAGGCTTTGGTGCATTCCGACTGGGAATACTGGGAGGAACTGCTCAAGGACCGTCCGGCTTACGAGGAGGCCAAGAAACGCGTCGTGGCCGAAACCCTCGAACGGCTCGAAGCGCATTATCCCGGCATCACGGCGAAGGTGGAGCTCACCGACATCGCCACGCCCTACACGACGTGGCGCTACACCTTGAACCACAAGGGCGCGTTCATGGGCTGGGTGCCGACGCCCAAGGCGTTGCGGACGTTGCTGCCGAAAACATTGCCGGGGCTGGAAAATTTCTACATGGCCGGCCAATGGATCATGCCCGGCGGCGGCGTCCCGCCGTGCCTTTACTCCGGGCGACATGTCCTGCAGCTCCTCTGCAAACGTGACGGAAAGAAGTTCACCACGACGCTGGCCGACTAAACTCGATTCCCGGCCGGATGTTTCTCACGCAAAGGTCGCCAAGGCCGCAAAGAACGAACCAAAAAACCTTTGCGCCCTTTGCGCTCTTTGCGTGAGGCCATAGTCTGGATAAACCACCCAAATAAAAAGCGCATCCTGAAATCAGGATGCGCTGGTAAGGAAAACGTTTGTCTCAGGACCGGGAGTTCAGCTTGAAGATGGCGTCCTGCGCATCTTTCTGAACCTTCGGATCGGCACTCTTCAGCAGCGGTTCCAGCGACGGAACGTTCGCCTTGGTGCCGATTTCACCGAGGGTGCGGCAGGCATCGCGGACAATGTTCGGCTCGCTGTTCTGCAGCAAGGCCACAATTTCCGGGATGACGCTCTGCGACTTCAGGCCGCGGAGCGACTTCAAGGCGTCCATGACCTCCTCCTTGGTGGTGCCTTTCAGCATGGCGGCAATGTGCTTCAAATCCGCGTCGCTGACTTCGGCATGCAGCGCGCCCAGCACACGGCCGGCCTTGCGCCGCACGATGTCCCGGGGATCGGTCAGATACTTTTTGATTTCCGCCTGCATGCGGGTGCTGGTCGGATACTGCTTCTCCAGCTGCAGCATGGATTCGGCGACCTTCTTCGGGTCCTTGTCGGCGAGCGACGCGATCAATTCGTCTTCAGACTTGGGTTTCGCGGCGTGCGCGGATTGGAGGTTGAGCGCCAGCACGCCGAGGGCGAGGGCGGTCAGGAAACTGCGTTTTGTTATCATCATAAAGGTGCAAAGCCGGCTGTCGCGGTCGGAATCCCGTGTGGGCGGAACCGTCATCGATCGGTTCCGTTTTCCAACCCCAGCCAATATTCGCAGGCTAATGCAGGATGCCCGGCTGTCAATTGGGTTCACCGCCATCCAGATGAAACGGATTGCCCCCTTGACTCACCTCAACGGTAAAATAAAGTGTCGTCAGGTTCCGATTTCAAACGTTCTGTTGGTCAACCATTGTCAAATTATGAAAAAACTCTCGCTCCTTCCTCTGCTCGCGGTCGCCGCGCTGTTGCCGTCCGCCATCGCCGCGCCCTTGTTCCCCGTCGTCGTCAAAGGCCACTGGGGTTACATCGACAAAAACGGCGAGGCGGTCATTGCTCCGCAGTTTGATTCGGTGGGACCCTTCGGCGGCAATCTCGCGGCGGTGAAGATCGAGCGCTGGGCCTATGTGGACAAGGCCGGCAAGGTGGTCATCAATCCGCAGTTCGACAAGGCCGGCCCGTTCAGCGAAGGTTTCGCCGCGGTGGCGCTGGGCGACCGCTTCGGCTACGTCGGCATCAACGGCAAATACGAGATTAACCCGCAGTTCGACGCCGCTGCTTCGTTCAGCGAGGGCCGCGCGGCGGTGAAGATCAAGCGCCGCTTCGGCTACATTGACAAGACCGGCAGCCTGGTCATCAACCCGCAATACGCCGAGGCCAAGGATTTCTCGGAAGGCCTCGCCGCCGTGCAGCTGGAGAAGACGTTTGGCTTCATTGACCCCGCCGGCAAGATCATCATCAACCCGCAGTTCGACAAGGCGGAGTCCTTCTCGGACGGTCTGGCCGCGATCTATATGGCCAAGCGCTGGGGCTTCATCGACAAGAGCGGCAAGATTGTCATCAACCCGCAGTTTGAAAATGTCCGGCGCTTCGTGGACGGCTCGGCGCCGGCGCAGGTCGGCAAGCTCTGGGGCTTCGTGGACAAGGCCGGCAAACTGACGGTGAATCCGCAGTTCGATGACGCGGACGCGTTCTCCGAAGGTCGGGCGCGCGTGAAGATGGCTGGACGCTGGGGTTTCGTGGACAAGGCCGGCAAGTTCGCCATCAACCCGCAGTTCGACGATGCCGAACCTTTCCGCGACGGTCTCGCGCCGGTGAAGCTGGGCAGCAAGCTCGGCTACGTGGATGCGGACGGGAAAATCGTCTGGAATCCGACCAACTGATTTCCGACCCGCCTTCCCCGGGCCGCTGATTCGTCAGCGGCCCTTTTTCTTATTCAACGGGTGGCCGCCAGTTTTCGCGCCCGACCGAAGGACCCGAGATTGTGAACATTTCGATAGCCCAGCCCGATTGCCTGGCGGCGGGCGAGGGCGCTGCGCGTGCCGCTCAGGCAATGCAGCAGCAACACCTCGTTGCGGTCGGGAACCAGGCGGGGCAAATCCTCCCGGATGGAATCCAACGGGATGTTTACCGCTCCCGGCACCGCGCCGCGGCGGAACTCGTCACGGCTGCGGACATCGATCACCCTCGCATTGTCACGCAACAACTGCCGTGCCTTCGCAGCGGAAACAAACGTCAGACGTTTGAGGCCGAAGACCACCGCCACCGCAATTGGAAAAATCCACCAGAGGCCGTCCATAATCGGTTAGCGCGGACCGGTGGTGATTTTCTCGGCGGATTCGTAGGAACCCACGTTGAACACGTTCGTATAGCCAAGGGAGCGAGCTTCAGCCATGGCGGTGCGGCTGCGATTCCCGCTGCGGCAATGCAGCAGCAGCACGCGGCCTTTGTCGGGGACCCGGACGGGCAGGGCCGTCTTGAACCTGTCCAGCGGGAGGTTGATCGCGTTGGTCAGGTGCTTCGATGCAAACTCGGCCGTTGTGCGGACATCGATCAGCAGGGCGCCGTTTTTCAGCTGCGTCCGCGCTTCGGATTCGGACAATGTGCCGGCCATCGGGGCGGCTCCGGCAACAAAGGCCATCAACATCGACATCAGCCAGCCAGTTCGTTTCATGGCGAAAAAGTAAGCCGAACCGGGGTGATGTTCAATCCGTGACCTGGTCGGCGATGGGGCTTCGGCGGACCCGCTCCGGGCGCGCCAGCTTTTTTGATTCGCCTTTTGGCGGAAAACAATTCAACTGGGCGCGTCGTGCAAGCACTCGTCGAAGACTTTCTTCAGTATCTCCGCCATGAACGCGGCCAGGCCGAGCACACGGAAAAAACGTATGCCGGTCTCCTGGGAAAGTTTGTGGCGTGGGGTGCGCAGGAGGGACTGAAGGACTGGCACGACGTGCAACTGACGCATCTGATGGCCTTCCTCCAGCACGAACGGGCGCGTCCACTGGCCACCGAACCCGAGGATTCCGTCCGCCGGCTGAGCAGCGAAAGTGTTTACCTGGAAATCGCGGCGCTGCGGGCGTTCTACCGCTTTGCCGAAAATGAAAAGCTGCTGCCGTTGAACATCGCCGAGAACCTTTCGCTGCCGAAACGCTGGAAGCGTCTGCCCAAGGCGCTCACCGCCGCAGAGATCGCCCAGCTGTTGCAGCCGGACCAGCCCGAGACGGCGGAAGCGCTCTGCACGCAGGCGGTCTTGGAACTGGCGTATGCCTCGGGACTGCGGCTGTCCGAGTTGAAGAATCTCCGCCTTGAACAGCTTCACCTCGAAGCCGGATTTATCAACGTCATCGGCAAGGGCAACAAGGAGCGCGTGGTGCCGGTGGGGAAAAAAGCCGTTGAGGCATTGAACCGTTATCTGACCGCCGGCCGGCCGAAACTGGTCACGGCCAAATCACCGGCAAATGTTTTTTTGACGGGAACCGAGCGGCGCAAGTTCGGCAGCGCCTTTGCCTCGGCGACGTTATGGAAGCGCATCAAGGGCCGTGTGCACCGCGCGGGCATCGGCCGGAACATCACCCCGCACATGCTGCGGCACAGCTTTGCCACGCATCTGCTGGAACACGGCGCGGATCTGCGGGTGATTCAGGAACTGCTCGGCCACGCGAACATCAGCACCACGGAGATTTACACGCATGTGACCGGCAGCCGGCTCCGGGACATCCACCGGAAGTTTCATCCGCGCGGCTGACCGCGGCGGCTCACTCGAAATCGTAGATGAGCGCCTTCTTGCAGTTCGGCTTGAAGGCCTTCTCGACAAATTCGAGGTGCTGCGGATGGGTTTGATAGGCCTGCTCGGCCTGCTTGCTCGTGAAGATGAGGTTCAACGCGACCTGGTAGCTCTGGTCCACGACGGGCCGCGGGCTGGGCGACATCTTGCCAACGTGGAAGTGCAGCACGCCGGGAATCTGCTTCAGATATTTGTTCGCGCCGGCGATGACTTCATCGGCCGCCTTGGGGTTCGCGGGGTCCGTCCAGAAAATGACAACGTGTGAAAACATGGCGGAATTTTCCCCGGCAGCGCCGAACAAGCAAGCCGGGAATTGCGCCTTTCGCGGGGAGGCTTTCCGTACAACCCGCCCCACGCCGCCATTGCCAGTTTCCGTGTTCGATGCCACACTCCCACCATGCCTCCTCAGGTGCATCGCATGGCCATCCTCGGCCTGGTCCTGCTGGCGTCCGCCGCGGTCGGTCAGGACGAACATTCCATTCCCATGATCGACCAGGGTGTGAAGGACATTGTGATCCACACGCCGGACGTCAGCGAGACGGTCCCGTCTGTGCCTGACGCGAGCACCGCCCCGGTCATCGCTGCCGCGGGTCCAGTGGCTCCCTCCGCCAAACAGCCGGTCGGCGCGCTCAGTGGCCGGATCGTGTTCATGAACTGCGGCCACGGCTGGACCTATCACACGAACAACTTCTGGTACCTGCAGCGGCCAACGGGACTCAACTCCATGAACGAGGATTACGGAAACCTCGACCAGTTGAATTTCTTCGCCACCTATTGCTTCAACGCCGGCGCGATCATCGCCTCCATGCGTCCGCTCGGCCAGCAGACCAACGAGGTCGTGCTCGACAACGACGACACGGCCGTGACGTTTGCCGGCAGCTGGAGCAACAGCGGCAATCTTGTTTTCTTCGGTTCGCCGGGTGATGTGGCCTACCGCTTCGCCTCCTTCAGTGCGACGGAAACCGCCACGGCCACCTACACGCCCACGATTCCGGTCGCGGGCTATTATCCGGTCTACACCTGGGTGCTCGCCGGCTCGGACCGCGGCGACCAGCTCTATCGCATCCGTCACACCGGCGGCGAAACGCTGTATCGCGTCCCGCATCACATGGTCGGCAACGGCTGGGTTTATCTCGGCGAATATTACTTCAACGCCGGCTCCAATGCCGCCAGCGGCTCGGTCGTCATCAGCAACCTCCGCGACACCGCCACAGGCAGCGTGGTGATCGCCGACGCCATCCGTTTCGGCAACGGCATGGGCTCTGTTGACCGCGGCACGGGCGTTTCCGGCTATCCGCGCGAAGAGGAAAGCTGCCGCTACTGGATCCAGGCCAATCTCGGCCAAGGACAGGCCACCTCGCTCTACGACACCACCAGCCCCCGCGACGAAACGGACAGTTGGTCAGCGCCCGGCCGCATGTCCGCCGAAATGAACCGCGAGGCCGCCGGCACCATCTACAAACGCGTTCACATCAGCTTCCACTCCAACGCCGGCGGCCAGCGCGGCTGCGAAGGACTCATCACCGGCACATCCACGCCCAACCAGGCCGCGCTCGCCCAGATCTGCGGCTCCACCGTGAACGACGAGCTCGTCTCGCTCGGTTCGCCGCCCTTGGAGTCCGCGTGGTTCGACCGCGGCACCAACATCACCTTCAGCGGCGGCTATGGCGAAATCAGCAACGACAACTTCGTCAATGAAATGGACGCCACGATCATCGAGGTCGCCTACCATGACAGCGCCACGGACGCGGCCTTGATGCGCGATTCCAAGGTGCGCGCCGCCATCGGCCGGTCGGCCATGCATGCGGTGGTCAAGTATTTCAACCAGTTCGACGCCGCCAGTCCGCCGCCGTTGATTTTCCTCCCCGAACCGCCGGTCAATCCCCGTGCCACCGGCGCCACCAATGGTTTCATCACGCTGACGTGGTCGCCGCCGGTGAGCGTCGCCAACAGCGGCACGCCGACGAACTATGTCATTTACGTTTCCACCAACGGCTACGGCTTCGGAAACGCCATCTCCGTCGGCACCGCGACGAATTACACCATCACCAGCCTGACCGCCGGACGTGATTACTACTTCCGCATCTGCGCCGCCAACGCCGGCGGCGAATCTCTCCCGTCGGAAGTGGTCGGCTGCCGCGCCACCAACGCCGCCACGCGGGTGCTTTACGTCAACGCCTTCGACCGCTTCGACCGCACGACCAATCTGAGGCAAAATCTCGTCGCGCAAAACTACGTGCCGCCGAACGGTTCCGGCTCCAACGAGCGCGTCCTGCCGCGGCGGGTCAATTCCTTCGATTACGTCGTGCCCCACGGCAAAGCCCTTGCCGCCTTTGGCGCGGCGTTCGATTCCTGCCAGAGCGAGGCCGTCGCCAGCGGTGCGGTGTCGCTGACCAATTATTCCGTCGTCATCTGGGCCTGCGGCAATGAATCCACCGCCGACGAAAGCTTCAGCACCACCGAGCAAACCAAGGTGTCCGCCTATCTCGCCGCCAGCGGAAATCTGTTTGTCTCCGGTTCGGAAATCGCCTGGGACCTCGACCGCCCCAGCGGACCCACGGCCGCGGACCGCGCCTTCCTGCACAACCAGCTCCACGCCACGTATTCAGCCGACAGCTCCAGTGCGTGGGCCTTCAAGGCTGCGGGCGCATCTCTGTTTGTCGGCAACCCCAACGACCTGTTCGACGACGGCCCGCGGGGAATTTATCTCGTCGGCTTCCCCGACGTCATCACCGCCACCGGCACCGGCGCCCAGACCGCGGTCAGCTACACCAACAACCTTTCCGCCGGCATCAGCTACAATGGATCAGTCGGCGGCGGGAAGGTCGTCTATTTCGGTTTTCCGTTTGAAACCATCACCAGCACAACAGCTCGCAACGAATACCTCGCCGACGTCCTGAACTTCTTCACCCGTCCGCTGCGGTTTGACGCCGTCACCGCGCTGGCAAGCAACCGCGCCAGGCTCACGCTGAGCGGCGCTCCGGGCGTTTACACCGTCCAGACCGCCGCCACGCCGAACGCGTCGTGGGGCGCCTGGCAGAATCTCACCAACACCGGCAGCACTTTTGAAGTCACCGACGCCACGACCAACGCTGCGGCCCGATTCTACCGCGCGAAGTTCTTCCCGTAGCCGCCGACGTCAGTCGGCGCAATTGTTCCCAAAGCCCAATCCGACACCGACGCGGAAAATCATCCGAGTCAAACTCCCTCTCCCCGCCCAAGCGGGGAGAGGGTCGGGGTGAGGGGATTTGATCTCGAACAGAAGTGCCTCCTCACCCCGGCCCTCTCCTCCTTTTGGGAGGAGAGGGGGCAACGGCCACGCTTCCCGCACTCCACCTCAAACCACGCTGGAGTAGCGCCGCGCAATCATGCAAGCTTGGCGGGAATGAACGATGACGCCATCTCCGCGAAGCTGATTGCCGCGGCAGAATTGCTCGAACAGGTCGCCGACAACCGCGCCCTGCTCGCCCAGCTTTCCGTCGAAGAGCGCACCCGCCTGCTCACCGCCGCCGGCGAAATCTACTGCCCGGACGTCAACCAACGCCGCCGACTGGTCAAGGCCCGTGTCAAGCAGCGCAAGACCGAGAAGCAGCAGCGCGATGATTCGCGGCTCAACCAGACCGGCATCCGCGTCCTGCGCAGCAAACCCGTCTTCACCACGCCAAATCTGCCGCCGCCGCCCGAGATCGCGGACCAGGAATTTCACAGCCACGCCGAGGTTCACGAGGTCCACGAGCCGCAGAACTGCTACATCTGCAAAAAGGATTACTCGACCATCCATCACTTTTACGACCAGCTCTGCCCGGCGTGCGCGGAGCTGAACTTCGTCAAGCGCACCGAGCTGGCCGACCTGCGCGGACGCGTCGCCCTGCTGACCGGCGGCCGGGTGAAGATCGGTTATCAGGCGGGCATCAAGCTGCTCCGCTGCGGCGCACATCTCATCGTCACCACGCGCTTTCCCCGCGACTCCGCCATGCGCTACGCTGCGGAACCGGACTTCAAGGACTGGGGCCACCGGCTGGAAATCTTTGGGCTCGACCTGCGTCACACGCCGAGCGTCGAGGCTTTTTGCCAGCACATGATGCGCAAATACTCGCGGCTGGATTTCATCGTCAACAACGCCTGCCAGACCGTGCGCCGGCCGCCGGACTTTTACGCGCACATGATGGAGCAGGAAAACGGCTCCTTGCAGGAGTTGCCACCAGAGGCCGCAGGATTGTTGGGGGCTTACGAAGGCTTGCGCGGGTATCACATTTTGCCGGAGGGAGAATCCAACGCCGGTTCGATTTTACCTTCGACCTTCGACCTTCGACCTTCGACCCCAAACTTGGCCGGCCTCACCCACGCCGCCGCGTTGTCCCAGGTGCCGTTGCTGCCCGAGGAACTCGCCGCGCAGCAGGCGTTGTTTCCGGTGGGCAAGCTCGACCAGGATTTGCAGCAGGTGGATTTGCGCGAGCACAACTCCTGGCGCATGCGCATGCACGAGGTTCCGTCCGTCGAACTCCTCGAAGTGCAGCTCGTCAACGCCGTCGCGCCGTTCATCCTCAACGCCCGGCTCAAGCCGCTGATGATGCGCGCGCCGGAACGCGACAAGCACATCGTCAACGTCTCCGCGATGGAAGGGCAGTTCTATCGGAAGTTCAAGACCACGCGGCATCCGCACACCAACATGGCCAAGGCCGCGCTCAACATGATGACGCGCACCTCGGCGGCGGATTATCACGCCGACGGCATTCACATGAATGCCGTGGACACCGGCTGGATCACGGACGAAGACCCGGCGCACATTGCCACGCGCAAGGTGCAGGACCACCGCTTTCATCCGCCGCTGGACATCGTGGACGGCGCGGCGCGGATCGTGGACCCCATCATCGCCGGCATCAACTCCGGCCAGCACGTCTGGGGAAAGTTTTTGAAGGATTACCGGGAGACGGATTGGTGAAATTGCTAAACCGCGTAAATTTTAAGCCAACTTCACCATCACTTAAATTGTTTCAAGATTCTGACTTGAGCATCACTCTCACAACATTCGTAGATGTGGTCTACAATTCCTTTGAGGGCAAAATTTATTGTGTACAGCAATTTGTAGGAATCGTTAAAACCCAAGTTTAACCTCTGATTAATTCGAAACGTCTTCTTTTGTTCAACAATTTGACTTCGTGAGTGTTCTTTTATTGCCTCCAAACTGAGAGGTTCAACTATTTCTCCCGAGTTCAACACAGGTGCAGGAAAACGAAAATTCAAGACAAGCTTTTGCCCTTCATTGCAGTCTTCTTTTCCCAAAATTCCATTTCTGTGCTCATAGCAATTCCGCGCCTTGCTTACAGCGTTGAGCGTCTCCAGGTATTGTTTAAAGCGGGGTTTGATTTGAAACTTCTTCAACTTATCGGGAAAAGACGACTTATGAAATTTTTGCTTCTTTCTCTGAATATTCTCCCTGAGTTCGTATATTGAATTGCCCGTTTTTTTGGCAATTGCAATTTCATAAAGCTCATTCGCATTTTCCAACGTCAAAACCAAAATTCGGAATAAATCTTGGAACTGTGACCGATCTATAAAAAAATTTACGTCACGTTTTATTTCTTCAAAGTTACGACTTTTGAGTCTTAGACTGTAAGAGAATTCCACATTGAGGTGATACTCCGAAAATTTCTTTTCTGACTCTAAACCCATAAAGAAGTTGAGGAATTTGTAGTTCACAAACCACTCCTCCAGTTGTGTGTTTGTTTGATTTGCTAGCAACAGAGGAAAGAAACGAATCTGGCCATATTCGCCAGGTGTAGTCTCATAATTTATCAGCTCCATAATTCTTTGCGTCGTGCAGCTAAAAATCCCAAATCAAAGCCCTTTCATCCACTCCGCCACCGGCGCATCCACCCGAATCCACCGCGCCTGAAATTCCTTCGCCGCCAAATCCATCATCAGGCTTTCCGCCAGATAAAACCGACCGCCGGCCTGACGAACGACGGGACAGAAGACGATGCCGGGGAGTTGTTCGCTGGCCAGCCGGAGGTTGGCGAAGTTGGTGACGCCGGCGAAGGGAACGCCGGGCAGTTCGGTCGGGGAACCTTCGCTCAGGGAGCGCACGACTTCGGCCAGCAGCGCGGCGTTCGTGGTCTGCCGGGGCGCGGCCTGCGGATTCATCCCGCCGAAGGTCATCTCCCGGAATGTCGCCGTGCGCCAGTCGAACGGCGGCTGGTTCGTGTGCCGGAACACCGCGAAGGCCGGCATCTCGGAGCCGACGTCGCCCGCGATGTAGGCGGTGGCCGGCTGTCCGGGAATGCCGCAGATGCGTGCGCCGCCGAAGGCCGTGCGGCCAATGACCTGCGAGGGATCGGGCATGGCGGGCTGCAACGCGGCTTCCTCGTAGTCGCTGAGGTAAATCTCGTCCTCATGGATCAACGTGCTGCGGCGATAACCGGGATGCGCCGATTCCGTCTGGCTGGATTGGTAAACGGCGATGCCGGTGGAGAATCGTCCGGCGAGAAATCCCACGCCCAGCCCGAGCACCAGCACGGCGGCGGCGATGGCGGCCATGACGGCGCCAGAGGCCAGGAGGATGACGGTGGATTTCTTCGGCATGGAAGTTCAATGGCCGATTGCCCGGCGAAAGCCAAGTGGATTCAGAGCGAACTGCTGGCGGTGCACGGACGGTGCGCGTTTTCGAAATGCTTCCGGCTCCGTCGCCCCGCCCCAGCGGGTAGAGGATTTGGGAAAGGGGATTTGATCTGGAAACAGAAGCGCCTCCTCACCCCGACCCTCTCCTCCACTTCGTGGAAGAGAGGGAGAAAAAAAGAAGTTTCAAGATTCGCCCACCGCCAGATTCGCTCCCGGTGATGATTGCGGTTTGCGCCGGCTGCGGACCGAAGTCTGCGCGCCGGTCATTTCACCGAAGCCTTCGCGCGCTTCTTTTTCACCGGCACGGGCTTCTCACGGTGGCTCGCCATGGACCATTCGGCGAGACGCTTGGCGTCATTCTTGTAGGCGTTCTTGACGATGGTATCCAGCACGTGGAGGGCGATGGTCGCCTTGTGGGCGGTTTCGGCCAGATGATCCTCCTCGGCCAGGGCGCCGTCGAACAGGACCGTGTCGAGGGTGAGCTGGCGGATGAAGTTCGCCGGCAGACCAAGGGCGACGAACTGCGAGGCGAACACCGGGGCATCCTCGGCAAAGTTCCGCGCGGCCTTGAGCAGGGCCTGGTCGCTGTTGCTGCGGGGCATGACGAACTTCCCGCCGATGGCCGGGTTGCCCAGGAGCATGATGGAATGCGCGGCGTTGCTGATGGCGATGAGGTCGTCGTGCAGATGCCAGCGGCAGGCGGCGTGGGCCAGGACGCCGCCGTGGATCTGTTCGCGGTCCGAGGCGTCGCACCGCGTGGCGATGTGGGTGAGGGTGTGGTGGACAACGGCGAACTGCTGGCCGCCGGCGCTGGCGGGGGGAAAGTCGGCGCGGTATTTCGTGCCGAAGGCGTCCACGTTCTTGAGGGTGTTAATCAGGCTGGTGATTTTGTGTTCCATAGATTTTTCCCTTTCGACGGTCTTGATCCCACTATGCGCCAGCAAACGGCGGCGACTACGCAATAATTGGGATTCTCCCTCCATTTTCGGCTCTGGAGGAAAACCGTCAAGGGAACACAGGGAACATTCTCAGCCGCGCCGCCCGTCAGCGAAAGGCCGGCACACCACGAACAGTCAGCAGGCGATTGCCTTTGGAGGTGAAGACGATGAGATAGTTGGTCACGGCGCCGGTGCGGCCGCTGAGGTCGAGCGTGGCCTGGATCACCCCGCCGTTGCCGGGCGCGAGCGGCCAGGGCCGGGACGGCAGTTGCGCCAGCGTGCATTCGCAAGTGGTGCTGATGTCGTAGATCAGCACGCGCTCAGCGGAAACGTTCGTGACGGCGAAGGTGAAGGGCGCGTTGGTTTGTCCGACGGCGGCATTGTAGGTCTTGGTGACGGAGTCCCATTGCAGAATGTGGTCCGCCATGTTGTCCGAGGCGTCGGCGGCGGGACGCGGCCGCACCACCGGCAGCGGCGCCGGTTCGACGGGAGGCGTGTTCGCGACGGGCGGAGCCACCGGCGCGGGCTTTTCCACCACGACCGGTTTGGACTTGGGGCCGGTGCAGCCGGCAAAGCCAATCAGCAGCACCGCGGGCAGCAGGAGCGCCAGCCATTCACGCTTCATCCAGGAAATCATGGCGGGTATGTACGCCAAATCAGCCCGGCAAACAAGCGCACAGGCTGATCACGGGCGTGGTAGAAAACAAAAGGCGGCATCGGAAGACCGAGGCCGCCGTGAAAATTTTCCGAACCGTCACTGGCCGGAGGGGGAGTTGGTGCCGGATGACTTCGGCTTGTACAAGCCCGCCTTGATGAACGGCGCGAGCTGGTCGCCGTAGCCTTCCGCCTCGATCTTGTTCAACGGAATGAACCGCAGCGACGCCGAGTTGATGCAGTAGCGCAGGCCGCCCTTGTCCGCCGGGCCGTCCTCGAAGACGTGGCCGAGATGCGAGTCCGCCGTCTGCGAACGCACCTCGGTGCGCCGCATGCCGAAGGAGTTGTCGGACTTCTCAACGACTTCCTTGTCCTCGATCGGTTTGGAAAAGCTCGGCCAGCCGCAGCCGGAATCAAACTTGTCGAGCGAACTGAACAACGGCCGGCCCGAGACGATGTCCACGTAGATGCCCGGCTCGTGGTTGTCGAAGAACTCGTTGCGGAAGGGCGGTTCCGTGCCGGCCTCCTGCGTGACCTTGTACTGCATCGGGGTGAGCCTGGCGCGCAGGGCGTCGGCGGAAGGTTTCTTGAATGGGTCCATGGGGTTGATAGGCGCGTTGGTTGGATTGGGCGAGGTTTTGGCCACGGGCTCAGCCGGCGGTTTGGCCCGCAGCGTCAGCACGGCGACGACGCCGAGCATTCCCAGCGACAGCAGCAGCAGATTGTTTTTGGCACGCACCATGGTTTGACAGTAGCACAGATGTCGCGTTCACACGGGGAACCTTACGGGAAATTTACTTTGCCGGCTGAAACTGCGCCTTGGCTTCGGGCAGCCAGGTCAGCAATTGCTGGATGCGCTTCTGGTCGGTCGGATGCGTGCGGAGAAATTCCGGAGTCTGGCCGGCCTGCTGGGAGTTGAACGCCGCGAACCGCTGCCAGAAGGCGACCGAGGCCTCGGGATTGTAGCCCGCCCGCGCCATGTAAATCAGCCCGATGTGGTCCGCCTCGGATTCCTGCAGCCGGCTGTGCGGCAGCTGCACACCCACCTGTGACACCGCGCCGTAAGCCAGCAGCAATCCCTGCTGCCAGCGCGGATCGACCGACGACATTGTCACGCCCAGCGCCTGGCCGCCGAGCTGCACGGCCATGGCCTCGGTCATGCGTTCGCCGCCATGCCGGGCGACGGCGTGGGCAATCTCGTGACCCAGCACTGTGGCCATGCCGGATTCATCCTTGGTGATGGGCAGGATGCCGGTGTAAACGCCGACCTTGCCGCCGGGCAGGCAGAAGGCGTTGACTTCCTTGCTGTCGAAAACCACGAACTCCCATTGGGCGTTCGGCATGTCCTTGCCGGCGACGGCGGCGATGCGGCGGCCGACTTTCTCGACCAGCGCCTGCGCCGCCGCATCCTTGCTGATGGGCGTGTCCTTTTTCATTTTCTCGAAGCTGGTCAGGCCCAACTGCGCCTCCTCGCCCGTGCCCATCATGTTGAGCTGCGAACGGCCGGTGATGGGAACCGTGCTGCAGCCGGTCAGCCAGACAATGGAAAGGATGGAAAGAACCGACAATGCTTTGCTCAGGATGTTTTTCTTCATGCACGAAAGTGTAAGAGCGTGCCGACGAAAATCAACGGTGAGGAATTTCCATACCATCCAAAAATGCAAGGCCGGCAACGGCATCCTCCCTCTCTGCCACGAAGTGGAGGAGAGGGCCGGGGTGAGGAGGCGCTGCAAGTTTGCTCTCTCGTTTTGCGCCCAGGAACAAACCCAAACCTTCCCGCCCGCCAAATCACTTGCCCCGAAACACCGCGTGTGACAGGCTTTCCGGCTCAATGTTGACTCTTTCCGGCATCAGCAAAGCCTACGGCGGACGCGTCCTTTTCGCCGACGTCACCCTGCAGTTGAACCGCGGCGACCGCATCGGCCTCGTCGGTCCGAACGGCGCGGGCAAGTCCACCCTGCTCTCCCTCATCCTCGGCGAGGAGGAGGCCGACGCCGGCGAAGTCATCCTCGAACGCAATCTCAAGCTTGGCCATCTCCCGCAGGAGAGCATGCCCATTGGCGATGAAACCGTCATCGAAATCGCCACCGGCATCACGCCGGAGTTCACCAGGCTGCGCCGCATCATCAAGGCCTGGGATGACGGTCATCCCGTCGAAGCCTCGCACCCGGAGGAAATTCATGACGACATCCATGATCGTTTCAATGAACTGGGCGGTTATCAGCTGGAGGCCCGGGCGAAGCAGATTCTCGCCGGCCTGAGCTTCCGCGAAAAGGACTTCGACCGCCCCGCCCGCGAGATGAGCGGCGGCTGGGTCATGCGCGCGCATCTGGCGCGGCTCCTCGCCATGCAGCCGGATCTCCTGGTCCTCGACGAACCGACCAACCACCTCGATCTCGATTCGCTCCTGTGGTTTCAGGAATATCTCAAGGGCTATCCCGGCGCGATTCTCGTCATCTCCCACGACCGCGAGTTCCTCAACAACCTCGTCGGCAGCATCGTGGAAATCCGCCAGAGCAAGCTGCTGCGCTACCGCGGCAACTACGACGAATACCTCGTCCAGCGTGAAGCCGCCGAGGAGCAGCTGCTCGCCGCCTACAAGAACCAGCAGCGCGAGATCAACGCCCTGCTCGACTTCGCCCGGCGTTTTGGCGCGAAGGCCTCCAAGGCCGCACAGGCGCAGAGCAAGCTCAAGCAGGTCGAGCGCATGGACAAGATCGAGGCGCCGACCAGCGACAACAAGAAGGTCAGCTTCAGCTTTCCGCAGCCGCTCCGCAGCGGCCTGAAGGCAATCACGCTGAAGGACATTCATTTCGCCTACGGACAGAACGTGGTTTACAGCGGCGTCGATTTTGAAGCCGAACGCGGCCAGCGCATCGTGCTGGTCGGACCCAACGGCGCGGGCAAGTCCACGCTGCTGAAAATCCTCGGCGAGGCCTTGAAGCCGCAGCAGGGCGTGCGCGAACTCGGCCACAACGTCAAGGCGGGCTATTACTCGCAATACCGCGTGGACATGCTCGACATGTCGCGGACGGTTCTCGAAGAGGCGCTGGACACGCCGTCGCGCGTGACCGAGCAGTTCGTCCGCACGCTGCTGGGCTGCTTTCTCTTTGTCGGCGACGACGTGTTCAAGCGCGTCAGCGTGCTGAGCGGCGGCGAGAAGAGCCGGCTCGCGCTGGTGAAGCTGCTGCTGGACCCGCCCAATCTACTGTTGATGGACGAACCGACCACGCACCTCGACATGTCGAGCATCGACGCGCTGCTCGTCGCCTTGGACCAGTTCGAGGGGACGCTGATCTTCATCAGCCACGACGTGTATTTCATCCGCGCGCTGGCGAACCGGGTCGTCCATGTCAGCGGCGGTCAGCTCACCATTTATCCGGGGGACTACCAGTATTACCTGGACAAGACCGGCGCGGTCTCCGCGCGCCATGCCCTGACGGCGGGCGGGAAAACCGAGGAACCTGCCAAGAAGCCCGCCGCCAAATCCGGCGTGGACCGCAAGGAGCAGAAACGGCTCGAAGCCCAGGAACGGCAGGCGCGCTCCAACCGGCTGAAGGGCCACAAGCAGCTCGTCGCGACGTTGGAAAAGCAGATCCAGGATCTGGAAAAGCGTCAGACGGAAATCACGGCCGAGCTGGAAAAGCCGGAAGCCTATGCCAATGGCGGACAGGCCATGCGGCTCAACCGCGAATTCAGCCACAACGCCGACACGCTCGCCGAGCTGAGCGCAAAATGGGAAACTGCCGCGTCCGAACTGGCGAAGCTGGAAACCACTTAATTTTTAACCGCAGAGAACGCAGAGAACACAAAGAGAATTCGAGGCGGCGGTTCCTGGAAGAAATTGTTTGAACCCGAAAGCATCTTAAAATTTTTCCTCTGCGTTCTTTGTGCTCTTTGCGGTTATCGCCGCTTCTTTTCCGCTTCCTTTTCGTTCTCCTTCTTGAACGCCGAGCGCAGCAGCCAGTGTTTCTTCAAGCCCTGCACAAACGTGTCGGCGTCTTTCACCGCCACGGAAATGCCGCTGAGGATGTTCGAGTTCGCCTGCACCTGGGCGTTCAGGTTGCTGGTGATGTCGGCGAGATTCAGGATGGCGAGGTTGAGGTTCACCAGATTCGTGTTTGCCGTTCCAAGGAGGACGTCCGCGCCGCCCATCACGGATTCCAGCCGGGTGTGAATGTTCGTGGGCAGCAGCCATTCGCCGAGGGCGCCGGGCTGGTTGAGCTGGCCGACGATGGCGGCGATGTTCGTGACGGCGGGCGCGGCGCCGGCGGCGACCACGTTGAGGTTCGACGTCAGGTTCGCGGTGTTGCCGAGCACGGCGTTGATCTGGTTGGTGAGCGCGAGAAAGTTCGGCAGCGCCACCTCAATCTGCCCGACAAGCTTTTCCAGACGCTCGGTCACGGCGGGAGATTCCTCGGGCTCGATCCAGCACGGAAACTTCGCCAGCGTGGCGTAGTAAAGGGATTTGTCCTTCGCCGCCTCGGCCTTGATGAGGTCGAGGATCTCCACCTCGTTCGTGTGGGTCTTTCCCAGCTCCTTGTATCGCTCCTGGAATTTTTTCAGCGCGAGCAGGCCGTCGGGGACGCGGTTGGTTCCTTCGTGAACCGTCGGCAGACCGTTGCGCCCCTTCACCACTTCGAGGTAACGATGCCCCAGCAGGTCGCCGGCGGCCACGCGCACCTTGGAATCGGTCCAGATGTATCCGAAGTTCGGCGCCTTGATCCAGAACTCGACCGTGATGTTGTACCAGTCGTAGGGGTCATTCGGCGTGATCCGGGTGATTTCGCCGACGTCGAAGCCCATGAGCTTCACCGGATCGCCCTCCTTCAATCCCGCGCCGCTCGCCACGCCGGTCTGGTAGTAAACCTTTTTCAGAAACCAGCCCTTCGTCTCGGCGCGGTTGTAGATGTAATAGCCGAAGCCGAACAGCAGGAGCGCGGTCGAGAGGATGACGAACCATCCGACGGCGCGTTCCATGCGGCTGAGGCGGGTGCGTAACTGCGGGGTCAGGTCTTGTAGGGCCATGGTTTTTTGAAATCAGGGGGTTGCCGGCAGCGCGTGCCATTCGCGGTCAAGCTGGTCGTTGGCCGCGCGCAGCTGCTCCCAGCTGCCGAGGATCTTGAGGCGCCGGCCGGTCAGGATGGCAAACTGCCGCGCGACGTTTTGCCAGGGACGAAAGTCGTCGGCGGAAACCACCAGCGTGACGGGCCGGCCATGCATGCATTCGTGACCGCGGGAGAGTTCTCCGAGAAATTTCAGCCACCAGTCCGCGTGCCGCAGGTCCAGGCCGGTGAGCGGATTGTCGAGCAGCAGCATTTCCGGCCGGAGCATCAGGGCGCGGGCCAGCCCGGCGCGTTTGCGCCAGTTGCGGCTCAGGGAGCCGGGGGTGTTGTTCGCCCAGGGCTCCAGCTCCATCGCCTGCAGCAGCCGCGCGACGCCGGCTTCGACGGCCTCGGGCGCGAGGTTGCGATGATACCGGGCGGGCAGCGCCACGTTCTGCGCGACGGTGAGCTGGTTGAGCAGGTTGCCGTCGGCGAAAACAAATCCGAGCCGGAGCCTTTCCGAAAGCCTTTCGCCCTCGAAGATGGGCATGTTGTTCCCGAAAAACCGGTATGTCCCGCGCGCCGGCCCCATCAGTCCGCCGGCCATCATGAGCAAATCGCTGCGACCCGAACCGTGCAGACCGCCGATCGCCCAGAAATCGCCCGGTGCCACCTGCCAATCCACCTGGTCCACCGTGACGACCTCGGCATCGCGGATGGAATTCACGGCGACGTCGCGCATGTCAATGACGGCCGGGGCGGGGATGGTTTCGGCGGCGTTCACGCGATGAGGTAGATGAGGATGAACACGGCGTCGAGCAGCACGCAGGCGATGACGCTTTGCGCCACGGCGCGGACGGTGGCCTGGGAGACCTCCTCGAGCCGCAGTGGCTGCGCCAGCCCGTGGTAGCAGGTGACTATCGCGATGATAAATCCGAAGCAGCTTGTCTTGAGCGCCAGCAGCGCGAAATCCAGCCCGCTCAGCGCGTGCGCGAGCTGCCGGAAGTAGTCCGCCGGCTGCAGCGGAATGTCGCGCAGAAACACCCAGACATAGCCGCTGACGAGCGCGCCGAGGATCAAATAGATCGTCAGCGAAAAAATTCCGATGGCCATGCCGATCACGCGCGGCACGACGAAGTAATGGACGGGGTCGATGGCCAGCGCCTCCAACGCCTCCACTTCGCCGGTGGCACGCGCCGTCCCAAGTTCAACCACATTGGCCGTGCCGATGCGCGCCAGCACGAGCAGCGCGGCGATCAGCGGGCCGAGCTCCCGGACGATGACGATCACCATGATGCCGCCGAGATAGTCCATGATCGCCGGCACGCGGCTCAGCCACGAGACGGACTGGCCGATGACCACCAGCCCCAGCGCCGCCGCGATGAACAGGAACATGGGCAGCAGACGGACGCCCGCCCGGGAGATTTCGCGGAAGACCAGCGGCCGGATGACCTGGCTGGCCGTGCGGAACTTGGACAGCATCACGCCGAGCGTGATCAGGGCAAACGCGCCGAGGCCCTGGACGGTGAGGAGGAAGCGGAAAATTTTTCGCCCGAGAAAATCCGTGTAGGCACGGGGGAGCGGCGTTCGCATCACCAAACGGGCTTCGGATGAACCGAGCGCGCTGTCATTCCCTTTGTGCACAGGCGCAACCTAGATTCCGCGCTGCGGACGGTCAAAGCGAATTTCCGCGCAAAAATCCCGCCGGCGATTTCATCCGCGATTTTGCTTTTGCCGTTCCGACGCCGCGGTAACATCCAAACCGCCGGACGCGCCGCCGGATTCCGTTCATGAAAAACATCGTCTATTTTGATTTGGAAACCCAGAAATCCGCCGAGGAAGTCGGCGGCTGGGACAAGATCAGCCAGATGCGGATGAGCATCGGCGTGACCTACAGCACGGCGGCGGGCGGCTACAAAATTTACGGCGAGAAGCAGGTGGACGACCTGATCCGCGAACTGCAGCGCGCGGACCTGGTGGTGGGCTTCAACAACCTGCGGTTCGACTACGAGGTGCTGCACGGCTACACGCCGCTGGATCTGCGGCAGCTCCCCACCCTCGACATGTTGATCGTCCTGACCGACACGCTGGGACACCGGGTGTCGCTGGACTCCATCGCGACGGCGACGTTCGGCGTGGAAAAAACCTCGGAGGGCTTGCAGGCCATCGAGTGGTTCAAGCAGGGCAAGCTGATGGAGATCGCGGAGTATTGCTGCTTCGATGTGAAGATCACCAAAATCGTGCATGAATACGGCGTGCAGAACCGGCAACTGCATTTCGCCAATCGGTTCGGCAAAAAAATGACCGTGCCGGTGAGCTGGTGACGCTGACTACGCCCGGCTGGACCAGGGCGAAATTGGTGGCCTGAACCGGCATGATCCATCCCAGATTGCCTGCTCATCGTGGCACTCACTCGCCAGGGAATCAGAACCGGCGGTCACGTTCGTAAAGGTGGAAATTCACTTGATCGAATTTCACCGTCGTGCCCAAGCCGGCCTTGCCCGAGCTGACAGCCATTCCCACAAATGGCTTCTTGCCGAGATCGGCAGGTCCCGTTCCGACGTCCGTCCAGTCGAGGCCATTCGTCGACCAGTAACCGGTGCATTGATTCCGGCTTCTGACCAGCTTCAACCAGCAGGCCCCGGTGAGCCGGTGACCGGTGACCACCGGCGCGCCCAGCTTGAATTCGCCGCATTCCCGGGCGGCCTGGCCCGCCGCGGAACGACAGATCATTTTGACACGCCAGTCGGGCAGCTCCGAATCGTCGCAATGTTCCGGCGTCACCATTATTCCGGCGCAGGCTGCATCCGCCGCTACCGAGGCACGCAGCAGCAGTCCGAACTGCGAGTATTGTGAACTGACCTGCGGCACATATCGCACGATGAATTCGCCGTCTTGGGCCAGCGGAACGGCGACGAATTGGCAGGAATCATTCTCAACGCCGATACCGGTTCCGGCCGCGTTCACAACAAACTGCCCGTTAAATTCAGCTGCCGGTGTCGTTGCGGGACAACCGATCGCGTGTTCAGTCCAGTTGGTCGGCAACCCGGCGCAAAGCACAGCCTCGATGGAATCTTGACTGCATCCGGATTCGCCCCGGGCCAAAATCACATACCGATACATCTCGTGGGTTTGAACTTTTGAATCGAAGAAGGTGGTGGCAGAAATCCCTTGGGCAACTTCTTCGAAAGCCGGCATCTGGCCGCTTCGCCGCTTCACCGTGTAACTGCGCGCGCCGCGCACCGCCACCCACGACAGCCGGAGGCCGTTCGACTCGTTGCACAGAACCATCCCCCCCGGCGCAGCCAACGGCAGCTTCTCCAAAACCTCCCCGGCAGGGCGGCTGTAAAGCAGCGTGCCAAAGCCGACGTGATCCGCTCCCGGCAATCCCGGGCCTTCGGGACGAACCTTCACCGCGGCTTGGCGGGTGAAGGGAGCCGGCAGCCCCCGCCTTGGGGAATAGTGGTTGAAGACCTGCTCATAGACCGCGCGTAATTTTCCGCGGCCGTTGGTTGAGATGAGGGAGTGATGATATTTGCCGGTGCGGTCGAGCGTCTCGGCAAACGGAACCTCGCCGCCAAGGTTGTATCTGGCCGTGTATTCAAAACCGCGGAGCAGGCGATTGTCAGCGTAGCCATAGAGATCGAGACCCTGATGCCAGGCGATTTCACAGGCATCCGCGAGGTGCGCCAGTCCGAGCTGGGTGTGCTGCTGGTCGCGGCCGCTTTCCTGGCACTGGCCCGTCTCGTCGATGAGGTAATGTCGCAGGCTGCCGTTGCCCGAACCGTTGACATAATAACGCAGCACGCACTCGAACAGTTCGCGATCGTCGGCATAAACGGCCAACGCCATCAGAGTTTTCATGGCGGCGGAATCCCAGTTGCCGTTGGCGAACGGCGCAAAATCCTTCAAGACGGGATAAACCACGTCGCGAAATGATTTTTCCGCCTGGCGCGCGTCCGCCTCGGACCAGCCGGCACCGGTGTGACGGATTATTTCCGCCGCGTTGATCATTTTAAAGGGGGCCAGGCCGGCCATCAAAACCGCGTCGGTGCCGCCAATGGTTTTCAATCGCCCCGACCACGCGTTCAGAATGAGCCGGGATTTTTCCGCGTAAGGCTTTTCGCCGGTGATGGCCCACATCACCGCGCATTGGTAGGCGGCATTGGCGTCGGAGACATATTCACGCTCGCCGACATTGGGATTGCGTCCCACATATTCCAGCGGTCCAAGCATGACGTAGTTGGACTGCGACTGCGGATTTTTTTTGAATTTTTCAAAACCGGAAAACACCGGCTCCTCGCGCGCCGCGATGGCTTGCCGCATGCGCGCGAAGTCGTCCGTGTTTTGCAACAGACCCGGATGAGCAAAATTACCTCCACTAGATTTCGGCGATGCAACGATGTCGCGGACCAGCTGTGCCAGCACCGGACTGGCATAAAATCCGGAAAATTTCTCGGGGTTGGGCCGCGACACCTCAATGTGCGCCAGTATCACACCGTACACGCCGTGTCGTTTATCGATCCACGGATACGCGCCCGCCCAGCTCGGGCTGCTGATGAGCGTCGCGTTGCCTTCGGCGTCCAACTCTTCCCGCCATTCGCCAAGTCCGTAGATGGCGCTGTGATTGGCATTCGTGCCGCGCACGCGCTCGACAAATTCCGGCTGCACCACCATCGCCCCGCGCAACTGATCGGACTGCATCACGCGGATGGCGTTTGTGGTAAGGACTTGTTTGCCGGCAAAGGTTCCGTCGTTGAAAATCATCGCGAGGAAGTTCGCGTAGTCGCGCAAATTGCTCCGCGCCCCGCCGCCAAGCATCGGCGCATGGCCGCCGCCGGAATCCACCGGTGTGAACCGGGTGTTCGTCATCCCGCACGGCACCGCGATGCGCTCCTGAAAAATCGCTTCCCAATTTGTCCCGGCGGCGACTTCCGCCATGCGTCCGGCAGCCTGCATCGCCAGCCCGCCGTAGTCGAATCGCTCGCCGGCCCTGAGTTTCGCCGGCAGCGGCAGCAGATGCGCCACGGATTCCGCGAGCGTCTGGTAATGGTCCGTGGGATTTTCCACCGGCTGATACGGCGGATAACCGGACGTGTGCGCGAGCATCTGCCGCAGGGTCGCCGCGTCTTTGGGATCGTTCTTGAACTCCGGCAGATATTTCGACGGATGATCGTCCAACGACAGCCGGCCCTCGTCCACCAGCGACATGATCGCGGCCGCCGCCAGCCATTTGCCCGCCGAGGCGATGAACACTTCCGTCTCCGGCGTGTAACTGCCAAAACACTGTTGATGCACCACGCGATTGTCTTTCGCCACCAGCACCGCGGCGCCGGGATAATATCCCTTGTCCACCCAGCCTTGAACGCGCGCATCAAGCGCGGAAAAATTGTAGCCGGCGGCTGACGCCGCAAACCGGACGACCAGAAACAGCGCGGCGCCGGCGACAAAAAGGTTTTTTCTCATTTGGTCAGGAGAAAGCTCCGCAGCACCGGGCCGGCCGATTGGATTTTTGGCTCACCGACGCGTCCCCATTGATACGCCGCCACAAGGACGCGGATGGGAAATTTCGCCCGTGGCGGAATGACGGTGATGCTCAAGACATCGTCTTTCAGCTCCACCGGGCCGCTGACGACGAAGTATTGCACCGGCAAGCCGGAATCCGCCACGGCATTGAGCTTGATGGACTTCACGCCGAGGTTTTGATTCGGAATTTCCGGAAAGGAAAGAGCCTGCGCCCGGCCTTCTTTCAACTGCGTGGAAACGAAAACATGCGCCGGACGGTCGGCGGCGCGGAATTCAGCATCACCCGGATGAAACGCCAGCACCCACGGTTCCCAAGGCGGACCCTGCCGGGCCACGCTGCCGCGATCCAGCGCGACCTGAAAAGTATCCGGCCCGGTCTGCCGCAATCCGCCGCTGCCGACCCGGAACTGGATCGGGCCGGCGGCATGACCGAGTTCCTTGCCTTCGAAAAGATTCGTGGTCGGGGATTTTTCAAGAAAGGTCGCGGTGACTTTGAAGCTGATGCCATCGCTTTGAAATTGTGGTCGCAAATCAGCGAATCCATTTTTCACCAGCGATGCAGGTTTGCCGTCGGCAACGAAATCAAGGCCCTGCGGTTTCCTAGCCAACCGGGCTGACGCATATTCATTCACGGCCTCGGCCAGCTCGCGGTCGAAATACCAGAGCGCATCTTTCGCATCGCCTTTCACCTCGGCCGCCGCGACCGGTTTGCCTTCTGCGGTGCCGAGTTGGCGGGCATGGATCAGAAAACCGGATTTGAAATCAATCGGCTTCAAACTGACCAAGCCATTCGGGGAGACATGCTCCGACAAACGATATTGCGCCGCCTTGCGGATGAACATCGCCACCACCCCGGCGGCCTCGGGTGTCCAATTGAAATGCCCGGCGCCGGCATCGAGAAACTCCCCGACGAGCGCGGTGTCTCCCTCCGCCCGCAGCTTGAGCGCGGCGGGACGCTCGCGACGTTCCCAGTCCTCGCCCCATTTGTCGCCCCACTCGGTCCACTCCTGCGCGATCCGAAAGACCGGCACGTTGCGCGGTGCGTGCGCAGGATACCAGCCCTTCATGGGAATGATGGCAAAGACCCGGGAAGGATTCCATTCCGCCAGTCCCCAGACGAACGGTGTCGCGGCGGAGTGTCCGACGGCCAGCAGGGGAGCGGACTCAATTTCGGAGTAGCCGGATTCCTTCGCCAGCTCCGCAAGGGTGTTTTGCAAGACTTTCACCGCCTCGTCGCGCGGAGAAAATTCCTGGTCGCACGGCGTGCCTTTGCCTTCCGAACCCGGGGCAATCCAGACGATCCCCAGCCCCGCATCCGCCGCCGCCCGCCGGATGACCGGATCTTCAAACATGTTTTTTTCGAGCATGTTTTGCAGGCCGATCAGGAGGCCGCGCACACGCTGGCAATCCGAGGGAATCCAAAGATAGGCGCGGCGTTCGCCGGTCGGACTGTGGGGCATGGGCACGGACCACTGGTATTCGCCGGCAGGCGCGGCCAGCAGCGCCCCCAGCCAAGTCAGCCAGATTGCGTGACAGAATTTTTTCATCGAACGGAATCAGGGATAGCTCAGACGGAAGAAGACACTGGCATTCGTCGTCGTCACCGGCAAGGTCCAATGGTTGGTGGACGAGGAAGCGGCGATGGTCGTCCAGTTCGCGCCCAGGCCGGCAGCGAGTGAGTTGGTCTGCGCCTGGAGCTTCCAGCCGAAATGTGAAGTGGGCCAGTTCAACTCCAGTTGATTGGCGGCCACGGCATAGTTCAGTTGTGGAGCGGCCAAGGACACGGGTCGCACAGCAACGGCAAGGGCGTTGGTGCTTTCCCCGAAAAAGTTCGTGCCACTGACGGTGAAGAAATAAAGCGCGCCGTTCGCCAGTCCGCTGTTCGTGTAGGAAAGTCCTGGAAGGTTCGCGGCAATGGTCGTGAACGGTCCCGCACTGGAGGTGCCGCGCTTGAGGTTGTAGCCCGTCGCATTGGTCGAGGCCGGCCAGCTGAGCGTGGCCGTGGCATCGCCCGGCAAGCCACTTATTGACGCGGGCGTCCCAGGCAAAGCCGGCCATTGACCCGTCACGCTGAGGTTGTCAAAGGTGACCTGATCCAACGCGCCGTTGTTGCGCGAGGTGACGGCCAACCCAACCAGCAAAGTCGTGTTCATTGTGTTGGTCAGGGCTTTCAACACCGTCCAGTTGGTGCCGTCGGAAGAAACGTAGCCGGTGAAGACATTTCCGACCCGCGTGAGTTTGTGCCAGACCGGAAACGCGCCGGCGACGCTGATGGTGCCCGCCGTGGAGGAGTTGCCGCTCGTGCCGGTGCGATAACAGACCGAGCTGTTGTTCTGTCCGTCGAAGATGGTGGTGATGTGCTTGGCGCCGTTGGCCAGGGATTCACGCAGGGTCAGGCCGGACTTGTGCAGCCCGCTGTAATTCGACCGCGACGCCAGCCGGGCGATGACGGTGCCGTCGCCGGTCAGATTCACCCAGCAAAGACCGAACGAATCGGCGGTGGAAAATCCGCTGATGTCGAGACCCGCGGCCTGCACCGTGAACGCCCCGTTGGTATAGGTGGTGTTGCCGGGCGTGGTGGCGTAGCCGGCCTCGGCATACGACCACGGCGACGGCAACGCGGGCAACGTTCTCGCGGAGGCTTCGCTGGAAACGGCGCTTTCCCCAATGCTGTTGGTGGCGGTGAGAACGTAGTAATAGGTCGTGGCCGGCGTCAGCGCGGTGTCGGCGTAAATCAAAAACTGTGTTCCCTGTCCCGTGGCAACCGTGGAGTAAGGCCCGCCGCTGCTGGTTGCGCGTTTGATCGAATAGCTCGTCGCACCGGGAACGGCATTCCAAGCCAGATCAATCCGCGCATGAGAACTGGCTTTCGCCACCACTCCGGCCGGAGCGATGGGTGCGGTGGCGGACGGATACGCGGACGCCAGTCCGGAATCAGCCGTGGAACCAGTGGCGTTGGTGGCGGCGACCTTGTAAAAATAGCGGGTGTTGTTCGACGCGGTGCTGTCGGTGAACGTGGTGCCGGCGAGCGCGGCGACATTCGTGTAGGGGCCGCCGCGATACGTGGCGCGCTTGACGATGTAACCCGTGGCGCCCGCCGCAGTCGTCCAAGTGAGTTTCACCAGCGAATTGCTCCAGGTCGCCGTCAGTCCGGAGGGCATCACCGGCAAACCCGGCGCGCGCGGCGGCAGCGCGGCGACGAGCGTGCCGAAGGCAATGTGGTCGCGGTCGTAATCCTCGGGACGGACGACGTTGACCATGTTGGATGTCCACGGCGCGGCCACGCCGATGAGATTGGCGTAGGGATGAAAGGCCTGTTCCCAAAACGGATTGTAGGTCGTGCCGAGTCCTGTCGTGGTGAGGCTGGAATTGGAAGGGCCATCGCACTGGGTGCCGGCGGTGTAGGAAGGCACGTTGGTGGTCAGAATGTATTGGCCGAGATATTCGTGCGCGGTCAGAAGCCGGTTGTTCTGAAAGGTCCACAGGTCAATTCCCTGGCACCAGGCAATCCACGCGCTCTCGGTGAGATTGTCGAGGGCCAACCCCCAGTGTCCGATGTCGCGGTCGGCTTCCGTGGTCCAGCCAATCGGATTGATGTAGTTCACGATGCCCATGTCGC
>JAXMHO010000050.1:0-3340 GCA_046346715.1 Verrucomicrobiota bacterium | reverse complement strand
TTTTTTTACGAACAAAACACATAACGCCATCCCGCCGCAGGACAACCACCCGGAATCATCTCATGACGGCGGCGGAACAGTGTGGACAATGATACGACTATCCCGAAAAGTCAACCTTGGCGTGGTCAGGGTTCCATCAGCACGGGATTGGTCAACGTCCCGATCTTTTCGACTTCGATGCTGACATTGTCCCCCGCCGCGAGCCAGCGGGGTGGAGTCTGGGCCATGCCGACGCCGGAAGGGGTGCCGGTGAGAATGACCGTTCCGGGATGGAGGGTCGTGCTGCCGCTGAGAAATTCGATCAGCGTCGGCACGTCGAAGATCATGTCGCTGGTGTTGGAATCCTGCATGACCTGGCCGTTCAGCAGGGTGCGAATCCGCAGATTGTTCGGATTGGTGATCTCATCCTTGGTCACCAGGCAGGGACCAAGCGGACAGAAGGTGTCGAAGGTTTTGCCCCGGCACCATTGGCTGCCGCCGAACTGCTTCTGCCAGTCCCGGGCGCTGACATCGTTGGCGCAGGTGTAGCCGAGGACGTAGTCGAGGGCGTTTTTCTTCGTGGCGTTTTTGCAGGTTTTGCCGATGACCACGGCCAGTTCGCACTCGTAATCCACCTCGTTGCTTTTCAGGTGGACGGGCAGCTGGATGGGGCCTTCCGGATGTTGGACCGTGTTGATCCCCTTGAAGAAGACCACTGGAAACTCCGGAATCTTGGCGCCGGTTTCCTGCGCGTGCTTCCGGTAATTTAGGCCGATGCAGATGATCGTGGCCGGCTGGATGGGCGCCAGCAGCTTCGAAACCATGGCCTTCTCCGAAGTCAACTGCGGCGAGGTGAACACGTAGCCATTGAGCTTGAGCGCCGAGCCGTCCCGCTGCAAGGCCCCGTAGTTGATGTTCCCTTTGTTGTCTTCGTAGCGAATGATTTTCATAGCATGTTTTGCCGGTTGTCCCGGTTGGTGTGGCGAGACTATCCGGCAATCCGATCGCTCACAAGACTTTGCAGGCTTCCACCAGCACGCGGAGTTTGGCCCGGGTGATGTCCAGCGGAACATGGCCGAAGCCGCATTCGCTGGTCAGCACGAGACGTTCGCGCGGGAAATGTTTCAACGCCGGCTCGACGCGTTTGCGGATGACGTCCACCGTCTCGATCGCGTCGCTGCGCTGGTCAATCACGCCCAGGGCGAGGTCGCCCTTGAACTTCCACAGCTTCCACAGGTCCATCAGGTCGTAGCTCAGCGTGCAATGTTCGAGCGACACTTCATCAATCTTCGCCTTGGTGAACGCGGGAACGAGGTCGGTGTATTTGGTGAAGTAAACCCTTTTGCGCCGCGGGTTGCCGCCGCAGACGTGGAGGCCGACGCGCACTTTCTTCGGCAGCGATTCGATGAGTTCGTTGAGAATGCCCGCCGCCCAGTCGCTCTGCTCCGGCGCTTCCGTCCACATCGGTTCGTCGAATTGGATGAACTCGCACCCGGCGTTGATGACCGCCGTCAGCTCCTCGGCGAGGATCTTGGCGTAGGCGCGGCACAACGATTGTTCGTCCGGATAAAGATCGGGCCGTTCGTTCACGCTGAAACGGGTCAGGACGTGCGGGCCGGTGACGGTCTGCTTGACGACGACATTCTTCGGCGCGGCGGCGCGGGCGAGCTTCCAGTTGTGCGCGAGGTTGCAGCGCGGATTTTTGATCTCGCCGACCACGCGGGCGCATTCGATGCCGAAGCCGGCGTTGCCGAAGGTTTTCTTAACCATGTTCTCCATCGAAACGCCGTCGAGACGTTTCTGGTAGAAGTAATACATGTTCTCGCGATAACCCTCGCCGTCGGTGATGACATCGAGGCCGAGGTCCGCCTGATCCTTGGCGGCCCAGCGGACGAGTTCGTCAATCTCGGCCTGGTTGAGCGTGGGTTTCTTGAGCGTGTCCTCGACTTTGCCGGGGCGCGGATAGCTGCCCACGACGGTGTTGCGGAATGGTTTCATAGAATTTGGTTAAACAGGTTTCAGTCCGGCGCCGATGCGCGCCTCGTTGATGTGCGCGCGCACGCCTTCGATCAGCGGACGGGGTTTGAATTCAACTTCAGTTTCCAACCGGCGGCCGCTCATCCGGTCAATCAGCGGCGTCGTGGGTTTGGATTCGTCAAAGGCAATCTCCGCCTCCGGCAGCCAGTGGCGGACAATGCCGGCGAGCTGCGTCGCGGTCACGGATTCGCCGCCGCTGTTGTAGGCGAAATGGTTGAGCTGCGGCTTGAGCGCGAGCCGGACGAACTGCTCCGCGCAGTCATCCACATAAATCCAGCAGTCGCGGGTGTGCGCGGGAAACGGCAGCGTCACCGGCTTGCCCAGGGCGGGCAAGGTGGCGAAGTCCTCCGCCCACAGCACTGAACCGCGCTTGCGTCCGTAGCCGAAGACCACCGGCGGACGCGCGCAGGCGATGCTGATGCCGTGCTTCTTGATGTACTTCTGGGCGTTGAATTCGTTCAACACCTTCATCATCCCGTAGGTGAAGAAATGCTCGGACGGCGGCGCGAAGTCATCCTCGGTCACATCGCGGTCGCCGAACGGTTTCTGCGACGCGCCATAATACGTTTCGCTGCTGGCGAAGACGAGGCGGGCGAGCTTCTGCCGCACCGTGGCCTCGAAGAGATTGATCATCCCGAGGATGTTCACACTGGCGCCCAGCGGGGGATTGGCCTCGACCTCCGCGCTCATCAGGTAGGCGAGGTGGATGACGTGCGTGATGTCCGGATGTTTCTGAAACACCGCCTTGACCGAACCGGCGTCGGCGACATCCAGCGTGGCAAACTCCGCCCCGGCCAGCCGGGCGGCGACGGCCGGGTCGGCGTTCAATTCCCCCACAACCACGGGAATCCGGCGATGCAGAAGGTTCTGCACCACGCGCCATCCAATGAAACCGGTTCCGCCCGTTACGAGGAATTTCACGCGGGGAGCATGGTGGAAAGCCCTTGGGATTGTAAAACGCAAATCCCTATGCAAATTGCCAGCGGCCTTTTCAAAACTGCGTTCCGCCCCTCAGGATTTTTTGCCGCGCAACCGTTCCGCAAACTCCGCGAAGCCCGCCGCCTGTTGCGCCAGACGTTTCTCCATGTCGGCATTCGCAAAATGGCCGGCCTCGTCGAACAGCTTGCCGATGCCCGGCATGAACACCCGTTCCGGATAAATGAACGCGTTCCGATAGCCGAAAATCGCCTGGAGCTGTTCGACCGGCCGCAGCGCGCCCCACATTCCCGCCGCCAGACCAACGAAACAGACGGGCCGACGTTCAAAGCTTTCCGGGAAGGGCAGCATGTCGATGAAATACTTCAACACCCCGGGCAGGCTGCCG